>JAGRKS010000115.1 GCA_020442185.1 Hyphomicrobiaceae bacterium | reverse complement strand
CTTTATGGGTACGCAGCCTAGTGTTGCGTCACTAACGCTTGGTCTCCGGGTGCTGCAAGGGGAACCAAGTGTCGGAGGCGGAACACTAGGCTGAGCACCGCGCTCGAACTCTTCGTGGCGTGCCGCGCAGACGGAACGATGCAAAGAGCTGCAACCGCAGTCGAGCGTCCGCGCGGCGCTTCGGACGACGAAGGGGGGAACCTCCCGGCCTCTATCTCGTTGATCGGTAACATTTCAATCGTACGCGTCGCCGGGCGGGTCGTCCTCCTGCACGTCGCGGTGCCTGATCAATGGAGTTCTCGATGGAGCTGCTGCTCATTCTCGTCGCCGTCTTGCTACCGCCGCTTGCGGTGTTTCTCACCTGCGGCATCTGCAAGCATTTCTGGATCAACGTCGTGCTGACATTGCTCGGCTATCTGCCGGGCGTCGTTCATGCCGTCTGGTACATCGCCAAGCATCGCCCGTCCGAGCCATATTATCGCCGGTTCTCGAGCCGAGACCATGGTCCGCTGAGCAACAGGCGCTGAAAACGAGACGATCGAACGCGCCGCATGTTCGCTGGTCGAGGTGGATTGGCCGCTGCTCGCAGTGTTCGATCGCGATAAGAGTGGAGGCGCTCCATGAGTGGTCACGCGGCGGCGACGTCCCGACACGAGGCCGAGCTGGTGCGTCTCGAGCGCCTTGCGAACCTCATGGACAGCGCCTTTACCCTTCCGGGGACTCGCATCAGGCTTGGCCTCGATTCCCTGATCGGCCTCGTGCCTGGTATCGGCGATACCGCGGCTATTCTGCCGGCGGCCTACGTGATCTTTTCCGCTCACAAACTCGGTGCACCAGGGCACATTATCGCGCGTATGATGGCCAACTCGGGCATCGACCTGCTCGTCGGCAGCGTGCCGCTGCTCGGCGACCTGTTCGACGTCCGCTTCAAGGCGAACCGCCGCAACGTCGCGCTATTGCGCGATCATTTCGAACGCGCTGGTGTGGGTTTCGTTGGCACGGGCGCTGGTCTGAGGCCGATGCGCGATATCACACCCCGACGTTCGTGACGTGGTGATCTCTTGAATTGGCGATCGTTGGGTTGGATGATCGCGAAGGCCGTCGGGCCTGGACATGGGGCCACACTCTAGGCCGCAGCCAACGCTTGGGACGTTGGACGAGTATCGGACGAGGGTCTGCCAGGGGAGAAAATGTGAGAGCAGCTTTCAATGGCGTGGTGCATCTGCCAGGCGTTCCGGTACTGCCCGGGACGGAGAAGTCAACGCGGCGAGCCCACCGCAGGCCCGCCGTCGCCCTCGCCTTGATCGCCCGGTTATCAGTTGCCTTGATTGGCGCCTCGGCCGCCGTGACCGCGGTCCGTGCGGAGGGCCAGGCGGACAATGGCCAGAAGCTCGCCGAGACACACTGTTCCCGCTGCCACGTTATCGGATCATTCAACCCGCACGGCGGAATCGGCTCGACACCGTCGTTCCGCCTCCTCGTCACCGCGCTTGCCGACTGGCGTGAGCGGTTCGAGACGTTTTACGCGCGCCGTCCGCATCCGGCATTCGTTGCCATCGAGGGCATTGGCCGGCCGCGGGAAGACCTGCCGCCAAATGCCCATCCGGTAACGTTGCCGAAGTCGGCGCTCGACGATCTCGTGGCGCTCGCCGAACGCATGAATGCTGCGGCGGCAACGATGCCGCCCAGTGGCCCGGCTCGCAAATGACGTGCTTCAGGTGTGAGGGGACCGTTCGTTTGCCATGCTTCGGGTGCTGACGAGTGCCCCAGGACGGCGGCGTAACATCATGTAACATATATATTTTCCTGTTTGTCGTTGCTCGGCGCCGAATCCTGGATCGGCTGCTTTGCTCAATGGCGCAATAAGATCGAGGGGGCTCGCCTGCCCGTTAAAGTGATTGCAGCCGCCGAGGCGGGAGGCGCACGGTCAGCGCGCCAGCGCCTCTCTTGGGCGTGTCGACCGGCCCTCGGCCAGCTGCCGAATGGTCCGAAAATAGGCAAGAAATCGCTGCTTTGCGCGGCTTACTCGACTTGCGTTTGTCTGATAGACGCGGCATATACATGCTCATCGAATACGCCTTGGTTTGCTCTACACCGGCCTACACTGCCCGTTCTAGATGTCTCCAACGCGATTTGAGGCCCGTCAGCAATCTCGCTGCTGGGAAACGCCAACTTGCTTTGGAGGCATCAATGGCGAACGGTACCGTGAAGTGGTTCAACGGCCAAAAGGGCTATGGGTTCATTCAGCCTGACGAAGGCGGCAGCGACGTCTTCGTTCATATCTCGGCTGTTGAGCGCGCCGGCATGTCGACGCTTCACGAGGGTCAGAAGGTTGCCTTCGAGACCGAGCGTGGCCGCAACGGCAAGATCGCCGCGACGAACCTCCGCGCGATCTGACGTCCGTCGCGATATTCGCGAAATCGACGTAGTAAAACAAATACGGGGGCAGCCAACGCTGCTCCCGTTCTGCTAGGGCATTGTGCGCTGAGCCGCACGACGAGGAGTGTGGATGGCAAAGGAAGAGATGCTCGAGTTCGAGGGCGTGGTGGCGGAAGTGCTGCCGGACGCCCGCTGCCGTGTGACGCTGGACAATGGTCATGAAGTGATCGCCTACACGTCCGGCCGCATGAAGAAGAACCGCATCCGTATCCTGGCCGGCGATCGCGTCACCATCGAGATGACGCCCTACGACCTGACCAAGGGACGCATCAATTTTCGCCACAAGGACCAACGGGGGCCACAGCCGTCCGGAGGCCCTGGCTCGGGTCCGCCTGGTGGCGGCAATCGTCGCCGATGAGGCATCGAAGTAGCGGGCGCGCTGAGACCTTGCGCGGCCGCTGCCGATCATTGTTCAGCGAAATTCCAGACGACATGTGTCGAATGCCGGCATTGCGACTTGATTGAAGCTGCATGGGCGCGTCAGCGCCGCTCGAGTACCGAGCAACGCGGGGAGGCGCGTCAGCGTTGCGCAGCGTGTCGGGCGTCGCGTGTTGGGCCGAGGGCCGGGAGGACCGCCCGGTGCGCGCGAATGTCGCTGCATAGCGGGTTGGCTTGATCGAACCGTCCACGCCGCTATCGCGTGCCGCGCTTACACGTTGTCCACCGTCCATTGCGCCCGCATCGGTCATCCCGACGGCCCGTTTCAACGGGCTGCGATAGATCATTCGTAATCTCAATTTTGAATGATCCTGCCGCGTGTTCTTGCTGCACGCGGCAGCGTGGGATTAGCCGCTATACTCGTCTGATCTTCGACTGATTCGCTTGCCAGACCATCGGTTGGCGACGTGACGTGAACGGACCCGCGATGCGCATTTGCAGCTTGATCATCGGATCGTTGCTCGCCGGCATGCTTGGCCACGGCGTGCCGTCGGCGCATGCCGAAGGCCGCTATGTGAATGAGACGGGGCTTGCTTCTGGCCGCTTCGTGTGGGTTCCGGTAGATGGTCGTGGGCCGCTCGGCGTGGTCGTGTCGCTGAGCCAAGGCACCGTTCACGTCTACAGTCGCGGCGTCGAGACCGCGATCGCAGCCGTCGAAGTGACGGGGGAGCGCGCGAAGCTGCCGGGTGGAATATTCACGATCTCGTCGCTGGCGCAGGCCAAGGCGAAGGCGGGCATCGTCTCCGGATGGCGGGGGGTCGAACTCTTTACCCATCGCGGCGCGCGTTTCGCCGAAGCCGATGGCATCGTCAAGTTGCCGGCGGAGTTCGCGCGGCTGCTTGGTGAAGTTAGTCAACGTGGCGCCCCGGTCATCATCGCGCGTGAGCGCAGCGGGCCGCAGGTATTCGCGGCACCGGGGCCGTTCGAATCCATCATTGAAACCGGTAGTATCGATCGTCTCGCGAAGTTTGCGACGCCGCGCATCAAGGACAAGGCAGCGGCCATCTCGCAACCACCCACCGGTGTCACGAGTGGAGCGGTCACGTCGGTGATCATTTCACGCGCCGATCTCTCGGCCTATGTGCTCCGCGACGGTCGCGTCGCCGATCGTGTGCCGATTGCGGTCGAAGATCCCAAACAGCCGTTCGGCCTGCATGCGATGATGTTGCTCGAGCGGGGCAGTGCATCCGCATCGGCCCGATGGATTGCCTTTGGAATCGACGACGAAGCGGAGGCTGACCATGTCACGCACGACAAGGCAGCAGACGTACTGCGCCGCATCAGGTTTCTCGATCGTGAGCGTACGGCCAGCGTTGCCAATGAGCTGCGCGCCGGTGCGATGATGATCGTCATGGACGGACATGGGCCATCGGCGACCGAGCTGCCGCTTGTTGCGGTCGCGCTGATGTCGAGCGGCGATGAAGAGTTGGCGAAGTCGAACGGTAACGCCCGAGCAAATGAAGCCGCTGCCGGAAACGTCACCGGTGGCGCGGCGCCTGCACCCGCAGGCGAAGCCGAGCCGCGAGCGGCTCGTGGTGGCACGTTACAGCCGCGCAGTGCGACCTCCGCGGGGGCCAAGCGGCGGACCGGACGCACGGCCGGGCGACGGGTCGGCCCGCTCGATAATCGCGAGCCCTACCCCTACAGCATGTATTGGCCGTATTGATCCATGGTCGGGCCCAACGGGCGTTACCGCGCGCGCTGAGAGACGAACCCCTCCAACTACCTGTAGCGGTCGAACCGGGCGTGCGTGACTTCCGAGAGGCCGGCCGCGATTGCGGCTTCAATGGCCTCGGGTCCTGCTGCCTCGGCCACCCGCTCGGGCACGATCCACGCCAGATAGCCGTCGGCGATCACCGGGTTCGCACACGAGAGCACGCCCCGGCGGACGTGACAGCTCCGGTCGATCGAGACGGTCTGCGCAGTGCGCCGGTCATGGCGCAGGATCTTGAGATCGACCGGCTGGAACCAGACGCTCGCCTTGCCGAACGCGACGTCGCGGAAGACACATGCGAGGTGGCCGCGACACGCACCGGCGCGCTTGCCGAGTGCGATGGACGGACCGAATCCCTTGGCGCGAGAGATGCGCTCGGCCGGTAGCGTACGGCCACGGCTGATATAGCAGTCGGCTTCGATGCACAGCATGGGGTCGGCGGTCTTGTTCCAGCGCCGGATGCCCCTCGATCCCGGCTTCATGACCATCAGCACTGCAACGCGATGGTCGCTCGCGCCGTCTCCGAAGGCGTTGCGTTCGACATTCACATAGCCGGCGGCATCGGTCGGCACGCGGCCCGTTGCGCCTGTGGTGATATGCTGCGTTGTCACGCGCTGAACGGTTTCCGCGGATTCAGCCGCGTCCTCGGCGCGCTGCCTTGTCGCGGCTTCGATTTCCTGCTCCGCCCGCTGCCTTGCCGCCGCTTGCCGCCTCTCGTTCTCGGCCACGCGATCGCCAAGTCGGCGGGTCCGCTGGCGCAGTGCTTCGCGGGCGCGTTCGGTTGCGGCGATGAGCTCCATCTGCTTTGCCGCTACGTCGCGCGCAATTTTCGCATCGCGGGCCGCGCGCAAGCGTTCGCTCAGGGCCTGCGCCTCGCGTTCGCGCTCCGCGGCCTGCTGTCGGCTCTTCGCTTCGGCCGCGCGCCGTTCCGCGGCTTCCCTGGCCTCTGTCTCGGCCTTGATGCGGGCAGCATGCTCGGCGGCACGCTGGGCTGCCTCGTAGCGCGCACGTGCCGCGCGGGTCTGACGTTCGCGCGCCTCCGCTTCCTGGCGCTCGAGCTCTTCTCGCTTTCGCGCCTCCGCCTCCGAGCGTGCGCGCGCCAACATCTCGTCCTCGTAGCGCTTCAAGCGATTGGCATCGTGCCGTGCCGCGTCGCGCTGGTCGGCGTCTTGTTCACCGGCGAACCGCTGGGCGATGTCGTGAGCCGCATTCGGCTTGCGTCTTTCCTCGTCCCCGGCCCGCACATGTACCGGGGAGAGGGCGAGCACCGCGACGCAAGTGGCGGCAAAGACCAGAAGCAGGGAAGGGAACGTTTGGCGCGCGTGGTTGGCGCTTCTCTTGGATCGCAACGATCCAATGAGGCTGTTCGGGCCCGGCTTCATGAGTATCCTCCCATCCCAATCGGGCGCGCTCGTCGCATTCGTTCGAGTGGCCTTCATCGGAAACGCGTCAAACATCGCTCAGAATTCCGGCAATAAAGCGGAACGAGTTTGAACGGCGGCTGAACGGATGAGATCGGCCTGCCACTCTTGGTTGCGCGAATCTGCCTCATCAAGGGTGCCGGCCTGATCGGCTTTTCTTTCTGGCGCGAACCGACTCCCCTGACAGGGAGAAGGAGCCGGCCGGTTCGCGCTGGTCATGCAGCTGCCGGCAGTGTTTCCGGCTGCCCAGCCAATTATCCGCCGCCAGCGACGATTTGCACTCCGGCGCCGCAGGCGCTGGGATAAAAGAACATTGGCGAAAATCACGTTCGTCCGGCCAACGATGGGCTCACCGCTGCGTAGTCTGCGGCGATCGCCGCGAGGCCCTCGCGGTAGGTCGGATAGAGAAGGTCCAGGCCGAGATCGGCAGAGATGCGGCCGTTCCTGACGCGTTTGCTTTCGGCATAGAAGCTCTGGGCCATCGGGCTGAGGTCGGCATCCTCGAAGGCGACTTCGGGCGGCATCGGTGCCTGCAACAGCTCCGCCGCGTACGCGATCACGTCTTGCGGCGGCGCCGGCTCGTTATCTGTGACATTGACGATCGCCTCCTGTCCGCGGCCCGCCATCGATGCTTCCACGATCCGCGCGATATCCTCGACGTGGATGCGGTTGAACATCTGGCCGGGCTTCACGATGCGGCGCGCGCGTCCCGACAGAACCGTGTCGATGGCGCTGCGGCCACGACCATAGATCCCAGCGAGACGGAACACACGGCACCGGACTGCCTCCCGGTGTCGGGCGAGTTCGAGCCATGCCGCTTCGGCGGATGCGCGAAAGCGCGAGCGTCTGGATGTCGGCGCCGCCTCGAACGTCTCGTCGACCCAGTCGCCGCCGCGATCTCCATAGACGCCGATGGTCGAAAGGTAGCCGATCCATTCGAGGTGCGGTGCGGCGCGGATATCGTCGCTGTGGTTGAGGAGAACGGGGTCGCCGTCGGCTCCGGGTGGCGCCGATACCAGTATGTGGCTTGCCCTGCCGACGGCCTCCGCGACGCCCGGCACCGCGGTTGATCCGTCGAACACGTAGCTCTCGATACCGTCGCGCGTGAGCGCTGACGCGCCGTCGGGCGATGTCGATGTTCCGGCGATGTGCCAGACGTTGCGGTCGAGACGCTGGATCACATGGCGCGCGCTGAAGCCGACGCCGAAGCAGAAGAGTGATTTGGTGGGACTTGTCATGCGCGATGGTCCGGTTCTGATTTGAAAGTTCGCGGGGCGAGGTCTGGCGATTGATGCGTTGCGGGGCGTAGGTCGTCGCAGGGCGCCTCCCATTCGGCTCTGACGACGGGGTCGCTTTCATCCGTCAGATGCGCGGCTTTCGCACGCGCGATGTCCGCCTCGGTCGCAAGGCGCCGATAGGCCCACACGGCCATCGCGCGCACCAGGGGCGAAGCGTCGCCGATGAGCGCGCCCGCTTGCGGCGCGAGGGTCCGGTCGCCGGAGTTGCCGGCGGCGATGAGAACGTTGCGCATGAAGCGGTCGCGGCCGGTGCGCTTGACGGGCGTGCCAGCGAATCGCGCGCGGAAGGCGGCATCGTCGAGTGTGATCAGCGTCGCGAGCGGCGGATCGGCGGTCTCGGCACGGGCGGCGAAGCGGTGCTCACGCGCGGCGCTGGCGAACTTGTTCCATGGACAGACTGCGAGGCAATCGTCGCAGCCGAACACGCGGTTGGCGATCGCCGCGCGGAATTCGTGCGCGATATGGCCCTTGTGCTCGATGGTGAGGTAGGCGATGCAGCGGCGCGCGTCGAGCTGGTAGGGCGCGGGGAAGGCGCGCGTCGGGCAGATGTCGAGGCAGCGGCGGCAGCTGCCGCAATGATCCTCCGATGCGGCATCGGCTTCAAGGTGAGCCGTCGTGAGCAGCGCGCCGAGGAACAACCACGAGCCGTTCTCACGCGAGACGAGATTGGTGTGCTTGCNNCTTGCCCTGCCAGCCGATGCCGGCAGCGGCGGCGAGTGGCTTTTCCATCAGCGGGGCGGTATCGACGAACACCTTGACCTCCGCGCCCGTCTCGCCGGCGAGGAAAGAGGCGAGTTGCTTCAGTCGGCCCTTCAGAATGTCGTGGTAGTCCTTGCCCTGCGCATAGACCGAAATGGCCCCGCGATCCGGTTTTGCCAGCACGGCGAGTGGATCGCCAGCTGGGGCGTAACTGGCAGCCACCATCACGACGCTGGAGGCGTCGGGCCAAAGCACCGCCGGATCGCGCCGGCGCAACCGATGCTCGGCCATCCAGGCCATATCTCCATGGCGTCCGCTGGCGATGAAGTGATCGAGCGCGGATGCCGCGTCGACGGGGCCATTTGCGAGTGCATCGGGTCTGGTAATGCCGATCTGGTCGAACCCGAGCGCGGTCGCCCTGGCGCGGAGCATTCGCCCCAGGGCGCCGGCATCGGAACCAGAGGGGACTGCGGCCTCTGCGCGCTGTTTCGGTGTTGCGGTCATCGTAGGGAAGCGCCGATGTCGACACGGGCATTGGGAAGAATATCGCAGCGCGTATCGCGATGCGCCGCAGGGCAAGGCGGCACAGCGATGGCGCGTTCGGCAACCGATGGGCCTGCCGCCAGTCGGGACGTTGATGCAAAAATCAGAAGTCGAGGTTGGTATAATGCAGCGGCGCCGGCGTGCCGGAAACGCGGTCCGCGAGCAGCGGTCGAAACGCTGGCCGGGATTTCACCCGCGCGTACCATTGCTTCGCAGCCTCGTAGTCCTCCCATGGCACCTCGCCCAGATAGTCCGCCGCTGAAAGATGTGCGGCCGCCGCGAGATCGGCGAAGCTCATGTCGTCGCCCGCGAGCCAGCGCCGATGGTGCGCCAGATAGCCGATATAGCTCATATGGTAGCGCAAATTGGCGCGAACAGCCCGGAGTATGGTTGCATCCGGTGCTCCGCCGCTGCGATAGCCACGGTAGACCTTCTCTTCGAGCAGGTCGCGGCTGACCTCGCGCGCGAACTTGCCGTGGAACCAGTCGACGAGGCGGCGCACCTCGGCGCGCTCCTCGCGATTTCCGGGGAACAGAGGTGGTGGACGCCCCGCTGTCGGATGAAGACGCAGTTCCTCGGCGATGTATTCCGATATCGAGTATGCGCCACACAGAGCAGGCCCCCGGTCGATGACGAGCACGGGTAGATCGCCGGCGGGATTGAGAGCCAGGAACTCGGGCCGGTATTCCCAGGGCCGTTCCTCGGAAAGCGAAACGTCGAGGGCGATCTCGCCGAGCAGAAGCCTGATCGAGCGGGAATGCGGGCACAGCCGGAAATGTGTCAGGGTGTGCATCGTGCTGCCTGTTCCAACAGATCGGGCCACGTGTGGCGTCGCGCCAGAGTTGACCGACGGTGCGGCCCGGTTGGTGTCAACTATGGCGCGAAAAACGCCACACGAAGTCGATGATATTTCTCGTGGCCCTCGTGTCGCGCCAAAATCGGACGCGGTTGGGGCCATGAAGCGATTTTGGCGCGACGGGCCACGTGTGGCGTCGCGCCAGAGTTGACCGACGGTGCGGCCCGGTCGAGGGCAGCCCGCGACGCTCCATTTCGCAATTCCAGCTCCAACGGCATGGAACGCGTTCGACTGTGTGGCGGGCGAGTAGCACTTCGTCGGAGCAATTCCTGCTATCACCGCTTCGCCGTGATTCTTGCTGGAATGTACCCTGGTTCGGACCCGGCTGTCGGGCGGCGTTTCAAATGATGCCCGGCAAAAATTCCTCGGGTTCAACGGGAGTGCCGTCATATGCCGACCTGGCAAGTCGTCCTGCTCGGACTGATCGAGGGCCTGACAGAGTTCATTCCGGTTTCTTCGACGGGGCATGTGCTGCTGGCCGGTCATTTTCTCGGCTTTGATTCGCCGGGCAAAACGTTCGAAGTGCTCATCCAGCTCGGCGCCATTCTAGCGATCCTGACAGTCTATTCAGCGCGCCTTCTCACGATGCTTCTGGCGCTACCGTCGGATCCCAGAACGCAGCGGTTCGTGGTCGCCATTCTGGTCGCGTTCCTGCCCGCGGCGGTCATTGGTGCCTTGGGGCACTCGTTCATCAAGAGCGTGCTGTTCGAGACGCCGATGCTGATCTGCATCATGCTCATCCTCGGCGGCATCGTGTTGCTCTATGTCGACCGGATGCCGCTGCAACCGACGGTGCACGATGCGATGGACTTTACGCCAGCGTTGGCTTTCAAAGTTGGGCTCATCCAGTGTCTGGCGATGATACCGGGTGTCTCGCGGTCGGGTTCGACGATCGTTGGCGCAATGCTGCTCGGCGCGGACAAGCGTTCCGCGGCGGAGTTCTCGTTCTTCCTGGCCATGCCGACCATGGCCGGCGCGTTCGCCTACGACCTCTATAAGAACTGGTCGCGGCTCGCAGCCGACGATGTCTCGAGCATAGCGCTCGGCTTCGTCGTTGCCTTCATCGCGGGGGTGATCGTCGTGCGCTATCTGCTCGGCTTCGTCAGCCGCCACGGTTATGCGCTGTTTGGCTGGTGGCGGTTGATCGTCGGCAGCCTCGGCCTAGGCGCGCTCATCGTCGTCGGCTGAAGCGGCGGCGCGCACAGCAAGCGGTTTGCATTCGACGCCTGGGCGGAGGCCCGAACCGCCGATGTCGGTAGCGCGGAATATCCGCGAGCTTCGATCAGGCAGCGTGCGACGTTGCAGGTGCCGTTAGCACGCCTTTCAGCGCTTCGGCATCCGGCGCCGTCCGCAGACGCTCGAGCATCGCCGGATCACGGACCAGTCGCGATATTCGCGCCAGGGCTTTCAGGTGGTCGCCGCTCGCGTGCTCGGGAGCCAGCAGCAGGAAGATCAAATCGACGGGCTCATTGTCGTGGGATTCGAAATCGATTGGCGCATCGAGCCGAGCGAACAGGCAGACGATCGACTTCAAGCTGCGGAACTTCACGTGCGGGATCGCGATGCCGCGCCCCAGTCCGGTCGAGCCGAGCCGCTCGCGCTGCAGGAGCGTATCGAAAATCTCGCGCTGCTCGAGGCCCGTCGCGGTCGATGCGCGCTGGGCAAGCTCCTGAAGCGCTTGCTTCTTACTTTTGACCTTGAGAGGGGCGATGACCCCGTCCGGTGCCAGCAGATCTCCGAGATCCATGATTGAGCTGTCCCACCCAAAAAATGATTACGTCGAGCAAGCGCCCGCCGAACGAAATGCGAGCGCCCGCAGCCTGGGGCATGAGAGGTCTCGAACTACCTTGTCAAAGTGTCGAATGCCGCCGATCAGGGCGCACGCCGTTCCACAGTGAAACGCGGCCACCTCTTGGTGAGCCATGCAAACAGTCCGCCAGGTTGGCGGGGAAGCTGCTCCAGTCGAACGGCCGTCATGGAGGCCGTCCGCATTTGTCGGTCTATACTCAGTTGTCGGCGCTCTTTCCATCCGGATCGATCCAGCCGACGTGTCCGTCGGGGCGTCTATACACGACATTTAGGCCTTCGTGTGCCGCATTGCGAAAAACAAGGAAATGACTTTCGGACAAGTCGAGCTGCATCACCGCTTCGCTCACCGTCATCGCCCTGATGCCACGCTCGGCCTCCGCGATGATGATGGGGTGCTGGTCGTTGACGGCCTCGGCTTCTTCCTCGTCGGCATGCGACATCTGAACGGTGTAATCACGTGCCGGCAGTTCGAGCCCAAAGCCGTCGTTGTCGCGTCCATTGTGGTGGCTCTTCAGGCGCCGCTTGTAGCGGCGGACTCTCTTTTCCAGCCTCTCGACGGCCGCATCCGCGCTGCCATAGGCGTCGCCACCGTCACCATGAGCCTCGACCTGGAGGCCGGTCTTGAGACGAATCGAGCAGTTGGTACGGAACCCGGCGCGCTCTTTTTCGAGCCGCACATGGCCTGAGATCTCAGGGCCAATATACTTCTCGAGTACTGTCGAAATTTTGCCGAGAACGTAGGTCTTGTAGGCTTCGCCAGCGTCGACATTCTTGCCGGTGACTTGGATTGTCATATGTTCTTTGCCTGCGCGACTTTGGAAATGCTTCCGATTTCAATCGATCGGTATCGAATACCGGATCGTAGCTCATCACTGTGCATTCACGGTGCTCACGAGTGATTTCACGGTGCTCTAGGGTCTTTCGGCACGTTCATCAACAAAGACTATAAGCGATGAACCGGCCGTAGCGCGCTCTACGAACACTAGACGGTAGAGCGCGCTTCCATCCCTGTCAAATAGCTGTGGCACGATGCCAATGAAAGGTCCTCGGCGCGCGATATTGCGCCGCACAAACGATCATTGAGCGGAATTGTTGTCGATTTCAACACGTTCTGGCGACGCGTTCCGAGACCTGTTTTTCCCGTCGGCGTTGAACGGAAGACGGTATCCGCATGGCCTCGCGATATTTTGCGACCGTGCGGCGGGCGATGTCGATGCCGTCCGACTTGAGGCGTTCCACGATCTTGTCGTCGGAGAGCACGGACTTGGCGGTTTCGCCGTCGATCAGCTGCTTGATCCGGAAGCGGACGGCCTCGGAGGAATGGGCCTCGCCGTCATCGGAGTTGGCGATCGAGGAAGTGAAGAAATATTTCAGCTCGAAGATGCCGCGCGGCGAAGCGAGATACTTGTTCGACGTGACGCGGGAAACGGTCGATTCGTGCATCTGGATGGCGTCTGCCACCGTCTTCAGGTTCAGCGGTCTCAGGTGCTGCACGCCGTGTGTGAAAAAGCCGTCCTGCTGGCGCACGATCTCCTCGGACACCCGCAGGATGGTGCGTGCCCGCTGGTCGAGGCTCTTCACCAGCCAGTTCGCCGTCTGTAGGCACTCGAGCAGGTAGCCCTTGTCCTGGACGGACGCCGTCTTGGTGCAGACCTTTGTGTAATAGCTGCGGTTGACGAGCACGCGCGGCAGCGTATCGCTGTTCAATTCGACGTGCCAACTGCCGTCCTGGGCCGGCCGGACGAACACGTCCGGCACCACCGGCTGCATCTGCACGGTGCCGAACTTCAGCCCCGGCTTCGGATTGAGATGCTTGATTTCCTGGATCATCTCGG
Organism: Hyphomicrobiaceae bacterium; assembly: GCA_020442185.1. Classification (GTDB taxonomy): domain Bacteria; phylum Pseudomonadota; class Alphaproteobacteria; order Rhizobiales; family Hyphomicrobiaceae; genus JAEUMD01. Next base: position 15,936 of record JAGRKS010000115.1, on the reverse strand, counting down.
CAAGCTCGTCCATGTCGACGCCGACCGCGCGGCGCAGCGCGCCGAGGTCGTGGCGCGCCAGCAGTTCGAGGTTGTCGAGCAGCGCTGCGATGATGGGGTCGTAGCGGTTCTGATCCTTGAGTTGCAAGGCCAGACATTCGCCGAGTGAGCGCGCGAAGCAGCCAGGCGGATCCATCGCCTGCATTTTCACGATCACGGCTTCCACCATGTCAGGGCTGGCGCCGAGTTTGTCCGATATCTGGTCGACGTCTCGCGGTACGTAGCCGGCGTCGTCGACGAGATCGATGAGGTACTGGCCGATGAGCCGCTCGGCGGCGTCCTGGACAACCAGTGGCAGCTGTGCGGTCAAGTGGTCTTTGAGCGAGAGGTCGGCGGCGACATACGCCTCGAGGTTCGATTCATCACCGCCGAAGCTGCCGTCACGCGTTCTGAGGCCCGCCCATCCGGCGGCATCGGAATCGCTCCCGGAATCATCTGGATAGACATTGTCGTATTCGGTGTCGAAGGCTGCCGCGGCATCGGTCTTTGGGCTCGCCAGATCGAGCCATGCCTCGTCGCCGCCCGTATCGCCGGCGCGCCCTTCTTCGGGTATCCTTTCGCCGGGCTCGCCATCGCTGGCCGTTGGAATTCCCGGGCCGCCCTCGGCCACATTGGCTTCGCGCCCGCCCCTATCGCCGAGGCCGAATTCGACGGGGCTGTTGTCGCCCTGGTCGTGATCGCGCGTGCCGCTGCCCGCATCCAAGCCGCTGTCGCCGGCGTTATCCGATCGGGCGCTTGCGGCGTAGTCATCGCCATCGCCTTGTCCGTCGATCCGGTCGCCGCGTTCGGCGGGGGAATCGGCGCCATCGTCGACCGTATCAACCCGCTCGAGCAGAGGATTGCGCTCGAGCTCGATGTCGACGTACTGGGTCAGTTCGAGGTTGGAGAGCTGGAGAAGACGAATCGCCTGCTGCAGCTGGGGCGTCATGACCAGCTGCTGGCTTTGTCTCAACTCTAGCTTCGTGGTGAGCGCCATTACCTTCGCCTATGCGACCCTTGCGTCGACACCGCTCAGGTATAATCAACGCCCATTAACGAACATATCCCCGAGATAGACACGACGTACGTCTTCGTTCGCTATGATTTCCTCCGGGTTACCATGTGTCAGAACATGCCCGTCATAAATGATGTAGGCGCGGTCGATCAGCGCCAGCGTCTCGCGCACGTTGTGATCGGTGATGAGAACGCCGATGCCGCGATCGGTCAAGTGGCGTACCAACTCTTGGATATCACCCACGGCGATCGGGTCGATGCCGGCGAACGGCTCGTCGAGCAGCATGAACGAAGGCCGTGATGCCAGCGCACGGGCGATCTCGCACCGCCGCCGTTCGCCGCCGGAAAGCGCGATCGAGGGCGATTTCCTGAGCCGCGCGATATTGAACTCCTCGAGGAGGCTTTCGAGCTGCTCACGTCGCTTTTTGCGGTCCGGCTCGACAAGCTCCAAAACCGCCATGATATTCTGCTCGACCGTCAGGCCGCGGAAAATTGATGCTTCCTGCGGCAGATAGCCGATCCCGAGCCTCGCGCGCTGATACATCGGCAGATGGGTCACGTCGGCGCCGTTCAGCGTGATGGTGCCGGCATCGGCCGGCACGACCCCGGTGATCATATAGAAAACCGTGGTTTTGCCCGCGCCGTTCGGACCGAGAAGACCGATCGATTCGCCACGGCCGACCGTCAGGCTGACGCCGCGGACGACGGTGCGCTTCTTGTAGGCTTTCTTGATCTGATGAACGGTCAGGAAGCCTTCGCCGTCACCCGGCTCCTGCAGCATTGCGGCTTCTTCGGAAAAGTCATCCTCGCCGAACGAGAGCGCGCCGTGGCCGGGGAATGGAGCGCGGGCGAAACCGTCGTCCCCGCGTCCCGTCGGCACATCCGCGTCGCCGGGTCCGCCGGAGGGCGTGGCACCTCTGTTGAACAGTTTTTTCAGCAAGAGTATCCCCGGCTTTACGTCTGGAGCATGCCCCGCATGGGGCGCGATGGACCGATGCTTGTCAATTCGATTTGCGGGCGGCCGCAGGCGGTTGCGTCGTCGCCTCCCAGCTGCTGGCCGCCGCTGCCGCACCGCCCTTTTTGTTGGCGGCTGTGGTGGCGGCGTCGCGCAGCTGTTGCGGGAAGAATACGGCGCTCGGACGCGACGGCTTCTTGTCTGCCCGCCAGCCGGAACCCGGACGCTCGCCCGCGACCCGCGGCTCCGCGGCATTGTCGGTGTTAATCACCGCCTCACCCGTCGTCAGATCTATGACGAGGCGGTCGCCACGGACGACGTTGCGGCCCTGGGTCAGCACGACATTGCCGCCGACCGTCGCGGTGTTGGACTTGGTGTCGAAATCCGCCCAGTCACCGGTCGCAGTCTGGCCGTTGGTCGACGAGACGACGACCTTGCGGCGCGCATGGATGCGTTCGAGCTTGGCGGGCTCGCCCGACGGCCGGGCTTCTGACGCCGCCCCCCCGCCACCCGTCGCGGCATCGGGCTTTGCCGCGTCCACCAGATTTCCGATACCGGCCGAGCCCTTGTAGACGGCCTGCAGCTCGGCTGTGCGGATCTTGAAGTCGCCCTGCATGGCGACGACGTCGCCGGCAAAAATGGCCGTGCTGCGGATTTCCTCCAGCGTCAGTTGATCGGCAACGATGTCGACGGGCGCATTCGGATCGCTGCGGAAACCGGACATCGCGCCGAACCGGCCGCCGCTCTCGTCCGTGGCCTCCGGCGTCTTTGCGCGCGGGGCCTTGGCGCCGCCCTCCTTGCCGGTCTGGACGAACCGCGCCGTGATCCGCCCGGGTCCATTGCCAGCGCCGGGTGGAGAAGTCAAAAGCGTCGTCTTGGAATTCTGGTCGCTGTAGAGGCGCCGCCCCTTCAGAACGTTGGCGCCCTGGGTCAGCACCACATTACCGGTGAGAAGAGCTGTTTTGTTGCGATTGTCGATCTCAGCTCTGTCGCCCGTCGCGCGTCGGTCGGCGCCGGACGTCATGATCACATTGCCGTCGATCGTTGCGACGTCGCGCGCGCTGTCGAACGTCGCGGTCTTCGCCGTAATGCGTGTCGAAGGCGCACGCTCGATGACGACGCCGCCCTCGAGAACCGAGCGCTGGGTCGCCTGGGCATACGTTGCAACTGGCGCCGTGATGCGCGTATCCCGGCCGCGATTGATGACGACGCCGCCGTCGATGGTCGAGGTCTCGGTCGCCGCATCGAACATCGCGGACTTGCCTGTCACGGTGGTGTCCGGCTGATCGGTGATGACGACGGGACCGGCGGCCACGATGGTCTTGATCTTGGCGCCACCAGCTTCCGTGCTGCCGGCCGCGACGGGCTTGGCGGCTCCGGCCAGGCCGCCAGACGGTGCTCCGTCGTAGGCGATGCGCAACTCGGGCGTCGAAAGTGTCGATTTACCCCGCGTCGCCCGCACCGAGCCGGTGAAGATGGCGGTCTTCTTGACGTCGTCGATGTCGAGCCGGTCCGCGTACACCTCGATCGGGCCGCTGCCACCGGAGAACATGCGGGCGAGCGACGCATTTGTAGCCGCGCTGTCGCCGCGTGTGGCGGGTGCTGCAACTGCAACCCAAGTTCCGGCGCTTGGCGGCGACGCTGCCCCGCCAGCAGCCGGAACAGCCGAATCGCCTGCGCTGGGCACGGCGGCCTCCGATGCTGAGCCGGCTGACTTCGCGCCGGTCTTGTTGGCGGGTTCGAGTGTCGCGTGCACGTTCGTCGCGAACGTGATTTCCTTCGTCTTTTGCCGGATCGTCATCCGCTTCGCGCGGATGGTCGCGCTCTTGTTGCCGACGGCGACCGGCTGGCGGCTGTTGATCAGGCCCTTCTTGGGCTCGACGTCCGCTGCGATGAGCCGGGCCCACGCGCCGTCGTCCGACGTGATGCGGATGCCGCCCGTGAGCGTCAACCGTTCCGTTTCCGTCGAATACGTACCGGACTTCGCCGTGAGATAGGTCTTGGTCTTGTCGGGACGTGTCAGCGTGCCTGTGATAGCGTTCAGAAGAACGATATTCGGTTTCTTCAGGTCCTGCTGGGCGGATTTCGCCTCGACCAGATACTCGCTGCCATCGTCGTTGAAGCCGCGATAGCGCGGATTATTCATGCGCAGGTGCTCGGGCAACACCCTCGGTATCTCGAGCCTGGCGAGGCCGTTGCGCCAGCCGGCGACGTCGAGAATGGCCGACGCGTAGTAGATGACGATGGCGATCGCCAGAACCGGCAGTGCGATTCGCGAGATGCGGACCAGCAGCGAATGACGCTGGGCGCGGCGGACGAAGCGGCTGCGATCCGCTTCGAGCACGATCCCGCGGCCGTCGTCGCTCGCCTGGGCCTTGTGGCCTGGCCGCAAAGGGCGATCGTGCCTGGTTGAAACGCTCATTGCAGTCGTTCGCCACGTCGGTTCGAGGGGCCGCGCTTGCTGGTCCGAGAAATCTGGTCGATGTCGGAGAGCGGCGGACTTTCGACTTCAAATTGGGAGATTGTAGGACGGAAGACAACGCCGTTGACGCCGCCTGCCGGCCCGGTGTGGCATTGCAGCACGTCGCAGCAGCTGCTCGGCAATCCACGGCAACCTCTGCGTGTCGTGGTCGCAGTACTTTAACCGGTCGTCTGGTGACGGTGTTTGCCGGCACCGCTCATCCAGGTGGTGAGCCTTTATGCATCTAGCGTTTGCGACGCAAACAGGGATTTGGCGGGGCCGCGGACCTCAATGCACGGTGCCCAGGCCATGGGCGGCAACCGGCCCACCCGTCAATGCGAGAAGATATCCATGTCGCCGAAGCCGGCGAGGTCCAGATCGCAGCGCGTTTCGAGGAACGCGAACGCCGCCTCGGCGAATGCGGTGCGCTCCTCACGCGCGAGCATGGCGTCGAGCCGCACTTTGACCGCGTGAAGATGCAGCACGTCGGATGCCGCATAGGCGAGCTGTTGCTCGGTCAGGTCGGCGCGCGCCCAGTCCGAGCTCTGCTGCTGCTTTGAAAGCTCGACGCCCGCGAGTTCGCCGACGAGGTCTTTGAGGCCATGGCGGTCGGTGTAGGTGCGCACCAGTTTCGAAGCGATCTTGGTGCAATAGACCGGTAGCGTTGCGACGCCGAGATAGTGGCGCAGCACCGCGACGTCGAAGCGGGCGAAGTGGAAGATCTTGAGCACGCCGGGGTTGGCAAGCAGCGCCTTCAGATTTGGCGCGCTGTAATCCTGGCCGTCGAGTTGCACGAGGTGCGCGGTGCCGTCACCCGACGAGAGCTGCACGAGGCACAGCCGGTCACGGTTGGGGTTGAGCCCGAGCGTCTCGGTGTCGATCGCGACGGAGGGGCCAAAGTCGAGACCCGCTGGCAGGTCGCCGCGGTGCAGGGTGATCGCCGGATGTGTCATTGCCAATCGAGGTGCCTTCTGTCGCCAGAGGCTCGCCTCCGGTCGCCGCGCTTGCCGTGCGCCATGTCCGGCGGCGCTCCGTCCCATCTGGTCTGTCGCGCTATCGTCGAGCCGAGGTTTAGTGGGCGGGGAACAGGGCGTCAATTGTCGGCGTCTCGCGCGGCGCTCGACTGAGGTTCGAATGCCGGACGTCGGGATTATCGCGCGCCGGCCTCAGGACGGGTTGCCCGAGCCCTTGCGGTTGCCGCGGATCGGGACGATGCGCGGAAAACCGCTGCGTGATTCGTCGGCGAGTGTCTCGCGGATGCGGTCCCAGGATTCGGCGTCACCGAGGTCGGACCGCGACATCAGATCGTTCACCTCGCGAAGTTGTTCGAGAAGCCGATCCTCGCCCGGCTGTTGGCCATCGTCGGGTGCGGCTGCCTGCTCGAGCGCGGAAATGAGGTGGCGCACGAGGCCCGTCTCGGGGAACAGCATGAGGGCCGAGAGCGCACCACGAATTTCATGGTCGGCGCGATCGAGGATGTCGATCTTTCGCTGGTCGCCTTGCGCCGCTGCCTTGAGCTTGTCGAGCATGCGGTCGAGTTCGCGTTCCTGCTCGGTCTGATGTTGCCGCAGCAGCTGGTAGAGTTCCTGGTTGTTGTGGGCATGCAGGCGCAGCTCCTCCCACGCGCTGAAGGCTGCCGCCTGGACACGTTCGCCGTCGAAACGAGCCGATACCGTCTGGTCGCTCAGACCGATCGCGCCGAGCAATTCACTCGCGTAGACGTCGGCCCAATGGCGCACCTCGTCCTCGGTCAGCGGCGCGACGGTCACCTGGCGCGGCGGCGGCGCAACGCGATGACGCTGCGGGGGCTTCGGTGGGAGGGCGGGGGCCGGCTGCGAGAGAGAACCGCCATCGATCGGTCCGCGCTGATCGCCGCCGCCGCCGATGAGCGGTGGCGGGGCAGGTGCCGTAATGGCGCGGGGATAGGCTGCCGAGATCAATGCGATGGTCTTGTAGAGCTGGCCGTGAACGAAATAGAGATCGCGGTCGGCGGATGTCTCGGCAAGCTGCACATACTTGAGTGTCGAGCCAGCGTTGAGCACGCGCCGCACAGCCGGCGTGTCGGCCGGCGGGACATTCCCGAGCTTGATCTGTGACGAGAAGCCGTGCGCCTCGTTGATCGGGTCCATGTTGTTCAGGACGATTTCCGCGTTGCGCCCGATATCGGGCTGCAGGGCGACCGTAATGACCTGCCTCAGTTCGGCATACTTGGCGAAGTCGGCGTTCTGTTCGAACGACCGTTTCGCGACGACTGAGAGAAACTCGAAGAGTTCGGACCGCACCAGATAGCGCTCCGGTCGATTGACGTCGCGAAAAACCGCACCGATCGTCGCGGCGGCGTTCAACACCTTGATCACCCGCCTGCGGTCCGGCGTCTCGTCGATCGGCACGATGACCTCTTGCGTGAAGCCGTCGATCGGTGTGATCGGCTGCATCGCATTGAGCACCGCGTCGGCATTGGTGAACGTGTCGGGCAACAGCGCGTTCTCGATGATCGCCTCGAGCTGGTGGGCGGAGCGCGACTTGAGGCCCGGCACATCCGACAGCGGCGAGCGCATCGCGTTGGCGCCGAACAGGCCCGACATGAAGACGAGCGAGTCGATTGCGATGGCGATGGCGAGCGCGAGATAGGCGAGGCGGTTGCCGTCCTGGAAAGCGTTCCACGTCACGACGAAGCGATGCGCCTTGTCGTCGCGATTGAGATCGATGCTGGAGATTGCCGCGCCCATCGCCGCCGTATCCTGGCTCGACAGTGCGGAATCCTGCAGGCAGCGGCGGCCGAATTCGAGCAATGCGTCGGTTCCGGCGTTCGTCGGCAAGCGCTCGCCACCGCCGCAGTTCTGCGTGAAAGCCTGTAGGCCGGTATTCAATGAGAAGACGCGAGCGGCGGCCTCGGTCGCCTGGCGCGGGTTACAGTCTATGGCGGCGGCCGTATCGCGCAGCGACGGCACCTTGAGGCTGGCACCGACCAGCGCGCTGCACTGCGCCTGGATGCGCGTGAGCGTTTCCCGCTCGGGGTTCTGGCGGAAGGCCTGACGTTCGCGATCGAGGGCTGCGACACCTGCCGAGGGATCGAATTGTTCGGAGTTGACGCTCGCGTTGCCGCTCTTGGTGACGGCGATCATCTGCGTTGCCGTCTCGGCCTCGCCGCGCAGTTTCGCGAGGTCGCCGTCGATTTGCGCCAGCTCGCCCTTGATCTGGGCGATGCGACGGTCGAGCGCTTCGACGCGCGCCTGCGGGGCTTTCAGCCGTTCGCGCGCGACCTGCAACTCGGCCCGCGTCCGCTCCTCGTCGGCTTTCGCCGCACGCCAGAACTGTCCGCGCCCGACCTTCAGCGAGCCTTCAACGCCTTTTTCCTCGGCCAGTACCTTGGCGCGATGCTCGTCGAGCCGCCGTTCCACCTCGGTGACCACGGATTTCTGCGCGTTGGCCTGCGCGACGGATTCAGGCCTCTCCGCTTGAATGCGCGAAAGTTCTTCCGTCAATTGGATCTTGCGCGTCTGAAGTCCGGCCTGGCCGCCGGACGCCGACGCGCGTTGCTCCTCGAGCTTGGCAAGGCGGCTGCGCTGTTCCTCGAGTTCGCGCGTCATCTCCTGGCGGATTTTTTCGGGCGCCTCACGCGCGACGGCGACGACCTTGTCGAGCTCCGCCTCGTAGTCGGCCCACGCCGGTTGCTGGAACAACTCGCGCGCCGCCTCGATGCGCCGCTTGGCCGTCAGGGCGCCGATATCTGAGACGACGCCGGCGACCTGGTTGGTTGCCCTGATTTCGGCGGCGCGCTGGCGCTCGGCGGCCGGGAAAATGGTCGAGAAGAGGGAATCGAACGAGAAGAACACCGAGGTCGCCATGCAGGCGAGAAACATCACCCACAGCACCGCATTCTTGACGATCAAACGCGCGCTCTGGACGTAGTTCGCGCCGACGTCGCTCTTCGTGGCGGCAATAACCAGGGCGAGCACGAGCGCCGTAACCGCGCCGAAGAGCGCGAAATTCTTTATGGTGCGTGCGGTTTCTGAGTTGAACCAGTTGGCGGCCGCCAGGGCGTCGCCGTCGGCAGCCTGTCCGAACCAGAGCGTGGCCGCGATGAGCGCGAGAACGCTGAACAGCGCGGTGACGACCAGATCCCAGCCGCCGCTGCCGCCACCGGCGCGCAGACTCATGCCGGTTGCGAAGCTCTCGCCGATCAGCCAGGCGACGATCAGCATCACACCCTGGATGCCGAACGTGATCATGAAGGACAGCGCTGGCTCGCCGGTGAAGTTGCGCATGCCGTCCCAGGTCGTCCAGCCCGATGCCAGCGACAGCACGACGCCCGTCGCACCGAGCAGCGCGAGGCGCCAATTCGAGAATATGGTGTCTTCGAGTGTGTTTGAGGCGCGTCGCCAGATCTTCGCGACAAACCCACCGATCGCGAACAGCACGACCCACAGGATGGCGAAGCCGATCCAGGTCTCGGTCGTCCACGTCGTGAAATCAGGCAGCAATCCGCTCAGGGATGTCGCCAGCTCCATGCTCTCGCCTCCAGCCTCCGCCGGCATGTCACCGGGGGAGAAGAAAATCTGGTGCCCTTGCGCCGAACACACCAGTCAGTCCCAAGCACCCGATCTCCAGGCGCGTCCTTGCCGGCGCGTCGACGTTTCGCGCCGACCGTGTCCTGCCCTGTGACACCCAAGTGTGTGGCTGTCCCTGATCGGGGCAAGGCTACACCGCTGCGAATACGCCACAATCGTCGGCGATAGCGCGACACAATTGCGGCATTCGTGGGCCGTTATGGCGCATGCATCCCGGTTCGCAGCGTTACAAATTCGCAAGGTCCGAAATGCGCAGCACCGTTATTCTATCCCGATTTCCGGGTTGATGACGAGAGATGCACAAGCCATGCCGCGGATTTTCATCGCGGAATATGGCCGTCGCCGTGCCGTGTCGCTGTTCGCTGGGGAACAGGTGGGCCAGACGCCCGCGAGATCAGACGCGCTCGAACAGGGCTGCGAGGCCGATGCCTCCGATCGTGCCGAGGGCGGCGACACCGTGTCGGTTCGACGTGCCATCGCGGGCGGCGTCTCGGACGAGGGTCGTAAACAGGCGGACGACGAGCACTGCACCCGCCGCACCGAAGGGGTGGCCACGGGCGATGGCGCCTCCGGCCGGGTTGACGATCGCGGGATCCAGGCCGAGGACGTCGATGAACGCGACCGCCTGCGCGGCCGAGGCCTCCGACATTTCGAAAACGCCGATGTCCTTGGTGTTGAATCCGTTGAGGCGGCTGTAGAGGGTCTGCATCGCTTCGATCGGAGCGGCGGCCTCGGCCGCGGGCGAGACGCCGCGGACGCTGCTCTGGACGAGGCGTAGCGCCGGCGGCCGTCCCATCGCCGTCCACATCCGTTCGGACACGACGACGACCATCGCGGCACCGTCGTGCATGGTGCTGGTGTTCGCAGGCGTCAGCGTGCCGTCGCCGGGCACGAATGGTGTTTCGTTGGCGAACTCGTCCGCGTCGGGCTCGATCGAACTTTGGTCCCGCGCCTCCTCGGCGTTGGCGCGGAGCGGCACGATCTCGCCGACGAACCGGCGATCGGTGCGCGCGGCGGTGGCGCGATCGAACGAATCGAGCGCCCACTGGTCCTGGCGCTCGCGGGTGATGCCGAAGCGGCGGGCGAGGGCCTCGGACGCCTCGAAAGGGGCCGGCATGTCGTCGGCCGATTCCATCGCGGGTTCGAGGCGGAGGAAATGCGGTGTCTGGTAGGGGCTCATCGGCCGCGCCACGCGCCACGGCGCCGTCGAAACCGAATCGGCCCCGCCCGCGACGATCACGTCGGCTTCGCCGAGCCCGACCGAACGGATGGCGGTCAGGATCGCATCGAGGCCCGAACCACATTGGCGGTCGATGGTCGCGGCCGCCACCCTGTCCGGCAGGCCGGCGGCCAGCGCGATGAGGCGGGCCGGGTTGCCGCCTTCTGTTGCGTTTCCGATAACGATTTCGTCGACATCGTCGGATGCGATCTTGGCGTCGGCGAGCACGGCCTGGACAACCGGCGCGGCGAGTGCGTCGATCCGGCGGCTGCGATGCAGGCCACCGACCCGCCCGAGGGACGTTCTACGAGCGGCAACGATATAGGCCGGAAACTGTTGCATGACGGAAAGGCGTCTCCAGAGGCACTGCTGGCGCGATTGATCGGGTGGTCCAGGGAGCGCGGGAAAGCTGGCGGCGCGTCGTGTCGGAGGGCGCCCGCCAGCAAGTTGCGACTATCGCGACGGATTGTGGCAATCCGAGGCGGATGCCATGACTTTTCCAGGCAGCTCTGCTGCCGTGTTGCGACGGCAACACCCGTCTGTCTCGCGACGCAGCACCTCTCGGGAGTTGAACCGGCCGTTAAGGGCCATCAATCTTCGAGCCTGGCGTTGGCCCGGCACGACGCGGGAGTTAGCCGGCATGGCGGGCACATGATATAAGCCAAGCAGTGTTTGCTCGAGGCGATGAAACAACGATGTCGAAATTGTCGAACAAGAGCTTGGCGGCTGCACGGCCGGCGGTCAGCGGTCCACGCCTCAACGACGTTATCGAGCGGGCCCGCACGATCTTTGCCGACCGCAACCTGAGGTTCACCGATCTGCGGCAGCAGGTATTCACCGAGATCGCATCGACCAACGGTGCCATCGGCGCCTACGACATTCTCGAGCGGCTGTCGGTAAAGGGAACGCGGCTGGCGCCGATCTCCGTCTACAGGTCGATCGATGCGCTGCTCGATGCCGGCGTCATTCATCGACTGGAGAGCAAGAATGCCTATTTCGCGTGCCGGCGCCACGAGCATCAGAGCAAGGGCCGGCCGATATTTCTTTCATGCGAGCGCTGCGGCAGCGTGTCCGAAGTCGCAGCCCAGGGCGTGTTCGACCTCATAAACGCGATCGCGCGGGAAAGCGGTTTCGAGCCCAAGGTCAAGTTCGTGGAAGTTTCGGGCGTATGCCCACAATGCGCCAAGCGGGCGGATCGCGACGGGACGAAGTGATGGCGCCCGTGGCCGGCCCGACGCAGCATGACCACGCGGGTCATGCCTGCTGCGATCACGATCATCACGGGCAGGATGGCGCCCGGGCGATCGCGCCGCCCGACCCGCGCGCGCTTGTTTCGGGGCGCGGCATCCATGTCCGCCGCGGCGGCCGCGTCATCCTGGAGAACGTCGATCTCGATATCGCAGGTGGCGAGATCGTGACTCTGATCGGCCCGAACGGCGCTGGAAAAACGACGATGGTTCGCGTGATGCTCGGTCTCGAGCGACCGGATCGGGGCACGCTGTTGCGACGGAAGGGCCTCGTCGTCGGTTATGTGCCGCAGCGGCTCGATATCGACAGGGCGCTGCCGATGACGGTCGCGCGCTTCCTCGCTCTCGGCACCGACGCCGAGCGAGGCGCCATCGTCACGGCGTTACGCGAGGTTGGCGCTCCGCATGTGATCGACACGCAGCTCGCCTCGCTTTCGGGTGGCGAGACGCAGCGCGTATTTCTGGCACGGGCCCTGCTGCGCGATCCGGGACTTCTCGTGCTCGACGAGCCGGTGCGCGGCGTCGACCAGGTGGGCGAGGCCGAGCTCTACCGATTGATTGGCCGGCTCAGGTCCGATCGTGGTTTCGGAATTCTCCTGGTGTCGCACGATCTCCATATCGTGATGGCGGCGAGCGACCGTGTCGTCTGCCTGAATCGTCATGTCTGCTGTTCCGGCGTGCCGACGAGCGTCGCCCGGCATCCGGAATACGAACGGCTGTTCGGCGCGCCTGCCGCTCGCACCTTTGCCGTCTACGAGCACCATCACGATCACGCCCACGACCTTGCCGGCGCGCCCGTCACGGGGACGGCTGGACCGCAAGAGCGCGACGTCAGCGGCGAAAGCCGCAGCGGCAGCATCGGCACCGATGGCGGCAGCCGCGGCAGCGCAGGGGGCGCGTGACATGATCGAGCCGTTCTTCCTTCGCGCGCTCGCCGCGGCGATCGGCCTTGCCCTGGTGGCCGCGCCGCTCGGCGCGCTGGTCGTCTGGCAGCGGATGGCCTACTTCGGCGAGACGATGGCACAGGCGAGCCTGCTCGGTGTTGCGATGTCTCTGGCGCTCGGCCAGAACCTGACGCTTTCGGTTCTGGTCACTGCGATCCTCGCGGCCTGCGTCATCCTTCTCCTGTCGGAACAGAAGGTTCTACCGCTCGATTCAATTTTGGGCCTGTTACATCACGGCTCGCTGGCAGCTGGCGTCATCGCCACGGCGATGCTGGCCGGTCCCTCGGTCGACCTCATGGGTTACCTGTTCGGCGATATCTTCGCGGTGTCGTACCACGATCTGCTTTGGGTCTACGGCGGGGGGGCGGTCGTGTTGGCGACACTCTGGTACATCTGGCCGCAGATGCTCCGGATCGCGGTCAACGAGGAGCTTGCGCTCGCCGAGGGCGTGCCGAGCCGGACCATCAAGGCCGTGTTCATGTTGCTGTTGGCGGCTGTCATCGCCATCGCCATCAAGATCCTCGGTATCCTTCTGGTTATTGCCTTCTTGATCGTACCGGCTGCTGCGGCCCGTCCGCTTGCCGCGACGCCGGAGCGGATGGTGCTGTTGACGGCGCTAGTCGCCATTATCGGTGCCGTCGCTGGCCTGTTCTTTTCGGCGGCGACCGATGCGCCTGGTGGTCCCGCCATCGTTCTCGTGCTCGCGGTCATGGCGCTGGCCTCGCTCGTCCTCGCGGCGCGAGTGCGTTCCAGTTGACGGCCGGATTGTGTTAGCGTCTTTACATGTGACCCAGGCGCTCGTTGGGACATGGGCTTTCGGATGGCGGAGCACATGGCCGATTGTCCGCGCAGGTCACCGAGCCGGAAACAACAGGGACCGCGGCAGGCGGGCAATTCGATGAGCACTTCCACCACCGATCAGATTGCGCCGCGCCGGCCAGCAACCGCGGTGCGCGTCGGCGGAGTGGTGATCGGCGGCGACGCACCGGTGGTCGTCCAGTCGATGACGAATACCGATACTGCCGACATCGCCGGGACCGTGGCGCAGGTCGCAGCACTCGCCAGGGCCGGATCGGAACTCGTGCGCATTACCGTCGATCGCGACGAGGCAGCGAAAGCCGTTCCCCACATCCGCGACCGTCTGCGCGCACAGGGCGTCGCGGTGCCGCTGGTCGGTGATTTCCACTACATCGGGCACAAACTTCTGGCCGAGAACCCGGCGACCGCCGAGGCGCTCGACAAGTATCGCATCAATCCCGGCAACGTCGGCTTCAAGGCCAAGCGCGACCGGCAGTTCGGCGACATCATCGAGCTGGCAGTCCGCTACGCCAAGCCGGTGCGGATCGGTGTCAATTGGGGTTCGCTCGACCAGGAGCTGCTGACGCATCTGATGGACGAGAATGCCAAGAGCGCCGCGCCGAAGGACGCGCGTGCCGTGATGCACGAGGCGATCGTGCAGTCGGCGCTCATCTCGGCGGCCCGTGCCGAGGAACTGGGTCTTGCCGCCGACCGTATCGTCATCTCCGCCAAGGTATCGGCGGTGCAGGATCTCGTCAGCGTCTATCGCCTGCTCGCCGGCCGTTGCGGTTATGCGCTGCATCTCGGCCTGACAGAAGCCGGCATGGGCTCGAAAGGCATCGTGGCATCCACGGCCGCGATGTCGGTTCTGCTGCAGCAGGGCATCGGCGATACGATCCGCGTCTCCTTGACGCCCGAGCCGGGCGGCGATCGCACGCTCGAAGTGAAGGTTGCCCAGGAGATTCTGCAGACGATGGGTCTCAGGTCGTTCGTGCCGATCGTTGCCGCTTGTCCCGGTTGCGGCCGCACGACGTCGACGGTCTTCCAGGAACTGGCGCGCGATGTCGAAACCATGATCCGCGAGCGCATGCCGGAGTGGCGCAAGTCCTATCCGGGTGTCGAGACCCTCAATCTCGCGGTAATGGGATGCATCGTGAATGGCCCCGGTGAATCGAAGCACGCCGACGTCGGCATCTCACTGCCGGGCACGGGCGAGCAACCGGCTGCACCGGTTTTCATCGACGGTCAGAAGGCCATGACGTTGCGCGGGCCGAACATTGCCGCCGACTTCAAGGACATCGTCGAGGATTACATTCAGCGGCGTTATGGCCGAGGCACCGCACCGGCCTCGGAAACGCGCGACGTCGCGGAATAGCCGCTCGCGAGCATATTTGGCGAACGCATGGCTGGTCTGCCGATCCGGCACGAAGCGACCGGAACCTCGCCGCATTCGACGCGTTGTCTCCCCGCACCTAGTGGCTCGTCGCGCCAAGATCGCATCATGGCCCCAACCGCGGCCGATTTTGGCGCGACGTCACACGAGTGCAGCAGAACGGGGAAACCAATGCTCAAGATGATCACACGTGGCGCTGTTGTCGTCACAGCAATCTCGATGCTGACGGCGACTGCCGATGCAGCGGATCTCGGTGGCTACCGGCCGCCGCCGGCGCAGCCGATGGAAACCTACGTCGAGCCGGTTCGCGTCTTTTCGTGGCGCGGGTTCTACGCCGGCATCAACGGCGGCTACGCCTGGGGCTCGAACGACCCCATCGTCGTCAACGGCGGTGCTGCGTCTGGTGCGCTCGCGGCCATTGATCCCGACGGCTGGCTGCTCGGCGGCCAGGTCGGCTACAACATGCAGTTCGACCGCCTCGTGCTCGGCGTCGAAGCCGATCTTCAGGGCGGCGATGTCTCCGGCGGTACAGCCGGCGTCATAACGCCTGCAGGTGTTGCCGCGGTCGCCTCGAGCGATCTCAATTGGCTGTCGACGGTGCGAGCACGGGCCGGCATCGCGCACGATCGCATGCTGTTCTACGTGACGGGCGGCGTCGCGTGGGCCGACATGGATTATGCGCTCGCCAGTGCGGCGGGCACGGCGATCACCGGGTCCGACACGGCAACGGGATATGTCGTCGGCGGTGGCGTCGAATGGGCCTTGGCGCCCAACTGGACCGCAAAGGCCGAATATCTCTACATCGACCTCGACGATACCCGCATCACGGGCATCGATGCCGCCGGACCCGCGACGGCATCGTTCGACAACGCGATGCATTCGGTACGCGTCGGTCTCAACTACAAGTTCTGACCGGGTTCGGTCGGGGGCCGGCATGCCGCGCACTTCCGATCGGATTCGTTCTGACGCCCGTCTCGTTCAGCGAGGCGGGCGTCGTTGGATCTGGCGGTTGAACGGCAATGCTGCGCGGGTGATAATTCAGCACACGTAGTGAAAGGCGATGCGCTGCCCGTTCCGTGGTACTAGTGTTCCGTCTCCGACACTTGGTTCCCCTTGCAGCACCCGATCGACCAAGTGTCGGAGACAGAGGGAACACTAGCAACTCTATGGTTCTAGTGTTGCTTTTGTCACCAACGCCTGGCAGGCCAGCTTGCAGCAAACGGGGACCAAGCGTTAGTGACGCAACACTAGCTTGGCCGCGAGACAGGTCCGGCGGCGGCGGGAGAAGCGTTGAGTGGCGACGGCAACTTGGGTTT
>JAGRKS010000114.1:27918-45206 GCA_020442185.1 Hyphomicrobiaceae bacterium | reverse complement strand
GCGGTCGGCGCGACGCGGACGACGACCATCACGTATACCATCACCGACAACGAGGGCGGCACGGATACCGCGACGGTCACCGTCACCGTCACCGGCACCAACGACGCGCCGGTGTCGACGCCGCTCGGCAACATCACCAACGACGACGCGGATGTCGTGTCGGTCGACGTCAGCGGATCGTTCTCCGATCCCGACGCGACGGACGTGTTGACGTTCTCCGCGACCGGCTTGCCGCCGGGCCTCGGCATCGATCCGGCGAGCGGCGTCATCTCCGGCACCATCGCGCCGAACGCGAGCGTGACGGGCCCCTACACCGTCATCGTCACCGCGACCGATCCGTCGGGCGCGACGACGTCCGAGACCTATACCTGGACTGTCAACAATCCAGCCCCCGATGCCGTCGATGACGTGTTGGTTGTCAGCGAGAACGCGACCGGCGCAGGCGATGTCATCGCCAACGACAGCGATCCCGACGGCGACACGCTGGTTGTAAGCGCCGTCAACGGCGTTGCCGGTAACGTCGGCGCCGCGGTTGCGGGTTCCAACGGCGGCACGTTCACGGTTGCGGCCAATGGTTCGTACAGCTTCGATCCGTCGGGCGACTTCGACGACCTCGCCGTCGGCGCGACGCGCACGACGACGATCACCTACACCATCACCGACAACCAGGGCGGCACGGACACCGCGACCGTCACCGTCACGGTGACCGGCACCAACGACGCGCCGGTGTCGACACCGCTCGGCAACATCACCAACAACGACGCAGACGTGGTGAGCGTCGACGTCAGCGGATCGTTCAGCGATCCCGACGCGACGGATGTGTTGACGTTCTCCGCGACCGGCTTGCCGCCGGGCCTGACGATCGATCCGGCGAGCGGTGTCATCAGTGGCACCATCGCGCCGAACGCCAGCGTCACGGGCCCCTACACCGTCATCGTCACCGCCACCGATCCGTCGGGCGCGACGACGTCCGAGACCTATACCTGGACCGTCAACAATCCAGCACCCGACGCCGTCGATGATGTGTTGGGTGTTCTCGAGAACGCAACCGGCGCAGGCGATGTGCTCGGGAACGACAGCGATCCCGATGGCGACACGCTGGTTGTGAGCGCCGTCAATGGTGTCGCCGGCAACGTCGGCAATGCGGTAGCAGGCAGCAACGGCGGCACGTTCGCCGTCGCGGCGAACGGCTCCTACAGCTTCGATCCTTCCGGCGACTTCGACGACCTGGCCGTCGGCGCGACGCGCACGGCGACGATCACGTATGCGATCACCGACAACCAGGGCGGCACGGACACGGCGACGGTCACCGTCACGGTCACCGGCACCAACGACGCGCCGGTGGCAGGCAACGATACATTCACGGTCAACGAGGACGGATCGACCACGATCGATCTTCTCGGGAATGATTTCGACACCGATGGCGACGGCCTCACTGTCGTCTTGCTTGACGGTCAGCCGGTGTCGCCAGGCGTGCCAATAGCGCTGGCTGACGGCTCAGGCGTCGTCGTCATCGACGCGACAGGGCAAGCGACATTTTCACCGGCGCCCGATTTCAATGGACCCGTGACGTTTACTTACGGTGTCGACGACGGCCACGGCGGCACGTCGACGGCAATCGTCGATGGCATCGTCGTACCTGTCAACGATCCGCCGATCGCGATGACCGATGTCGCGCAATCGCCCGAAGGCGATCCTGTCGTTGTCGACGTGCTCGCAAACGATACGGATATCGACGGAGATAGCCTCGTCGTTGTCGATGCCGCGTCGCCCAATGGCACGGTGGTCATCAATCCCGACGGCACCATAACGTTCACGCCGGATCCCTCGTTCAGCGGAGTTGCGACGGTTACGTACACAGTTTCGGACGGGAACGGCGGACAGGATGTCGCGACGGTTTTGATCGACGTCGATGTCATCGATCACGTCGACCTGCCCGGCCCTGTCCCCGTCACGCCACCCCTGCCGCTTCCGGACATCGGGAGTTCGCTCGCAGTGACGGGCGTTGTTGTCGACACCGTCAACGGTATCTCTCAGTTGAATTCCATCGCCGGGAGCCTTGGCGTGGATAATGTCGTTGTCGCCGCGGCGAATGGTATTCAATCGCTCGGCGGGATCGGGGAGATCGGCGCTGACGGCAAGACGATTTCGAGCGTTCTCGCACAGCAGGAACTCTCGAGGCTCAGCGCGATCGGAGAGCAGTATCTTGGCTTGCAATCGGGGAGCACCTGGGATGTGCGCGGCCTGACGGGCTTCTCGCTGAGGTTCCAGCTCGGCGCGGACGGCGCAGGGTTCGACGGCGATGAGCTTGTTGTTGAAAGCCTCGTCAGGGAGCGCGTCCTGATCCTACATCTCGGAACGCGCTTTTCCGACTTCGGTAGCCGTGCCGTGGAGTATCGCGTCACGCAATCGGACGGCCGGCCATTGCCCGCCTGGCTCGACAGGGTTGGCCGCGACGTCATCGTCGGTCAGCGTCCCGCCTCTGTCGAGACGTTGCAGATCAAGGTAACCGCGGTGTCGGCAGATGGAGCGTCCGTGACGCGCAATGTCACGATCGAGGCTGTGACCGGAGAGATCCAGCCATTGGCGTCGACGAACACCAACGTGGTGCCCAACATGTTTTCGGACGAACTCCACCGTCGCAACGATCAGGGGCGACAGGACGTCGACACGCTATATCGAGCGTTGCGATCCCGCTAATGGGCGCGGGCAGAATACGGCATCGAGCGGGCTTTACACCCCGCTCGAATGCTGGGCAGTCCCATGGCCGAGATAGGTGTCGAACACGGAGCATATCGAACGGACGAACAGCTTGCCCTTGTCGGTGATGCGGAACCCGTCGCTCGACGGCAGTGGTTCTACCAAATCGTCCGTGTCACTCTCGACGAGTGCCTGTGCCTCTTCGATGATGGGCACTGAGACGTCGCCGAACCGTGCACGCAGTTCTTCGGCGGGAAAGTGGAAATCGCACATCAGCCGCTCGATCACGAACTTGCGCGCGGCATCATCGGGGGACAGCGCATGACCGCGCGCCGTCGCGAGGCCACCGGAAGCGACGCGGCGCTCATAGTCGGCAACCGGTGCGGTGTTCTGCACATAGCCCTGCGGGAGGAAGCCGATAGAGGAAGCGCCGAGGCCGATCAGCGTGTCGGCGCTGTCGGTGGTGTAGCCCTGGAAATTCCTCGCAACCGGACCATTGGCCAGCGGATCGGTCGGCCGCGCGAAATGGTCGAGCCCGATGCTGACGTAACCTGCCGAGACCAAACGGTTGGCTGCCCGGTTGGCCTGGGCGAAGCGTTCCTTGACGTCGGGCAAGGTCGCCGTGTCGATGAGGCGCTGATGGGGGATGCGAGAAGGGAGGTGGGCGTATCCGAACAATGCGATCCGGTCTGGTGCTAGCGCAAGGACGCGCTCGATCGTGTTATCGACGGTTGCGCGGGTCTGATGCGGCAAGCCATAGACGAGGTCGATGTTGACGGACCGCACGCCATGCTTGCGGAACGTATCGACCACCGACGCCGTCAGTTCAAATGACTGCATGCGGTTGATGGCCTTCTGGACGCTTTCCTCGAAATCCTGGACCCCGATGCTGACGCGATTGACGCCTGCGGCGGCGAACGCGGCGATATTGGCCTCATCGAGCCCGCGTGGATCCATCTCCACAGCGAACTCCGCGTCGGGCGCAAGTTTGAAATGCGATTTGATGGACGAAGCGAGCCGATGCGTATCGTCGGGATCGAGAATACTCGGACTACCTCCGCCCCAATGCAGATGCCGGATGCTGTGGTCGGGAGTCATGTGGCCGGCAACGGTCTCGATTTCCAACTCGAGCGCATCGAGGTAGCGTGAAATGGGCTCGTGCCGGCGAGTCACTTTGGTTGAGCAACCGCAGTACCAGCACATCTCCTTGCAGAATGGAATGTGGACGTAGAGCGAGGCTTCGGTTCCGGGTTTCAGCGCCCGTAACCAGCCGGCATAGGTCTGCGCATCGATCGCCGGCTTGAAGTGCGGTGCGGTCGGATAGCTGGTGTAGCGCGGCACAGCGGCCGCATACTTTTTCAGCTCTTCGGGTCGCATTTGGCCTCCTCGCGAAATGGTCCGCGCGCGTTGCAATGCCCGCCAGCGTCAGCCACCGCCGACGCCGCGTGGCATCGCCAGTACAACTAACCCTGTGCCTTCCGACCATGGCCGCCGGGCTGCTCGATCGACCGAATGTAAGCGGGGCGGCCGCGTTGTGTGCTTGACATAGGTCAAGATTCGCGGGCGGCAATTTGTCTTCGCCGGACGTATGGCGTCCGCGAATTGGTGAACAGGGGCCGGCAGCAGTGGAGCTTTGCGCGAGTTCAATTGCCAATGGCGTAGGGTGGGGCGGGGCGAAGAAGACGAGCCGGGCGCTTTGGTCTCACAGGCCCGACAAGCCGTCGCGGCCGGTTCAACTCGCCGGGCTGCCTGCCGCGACGACGATGCGTCTCGAGGCAAATGATGTTGGCATTCGGGGGCACAATTCGGCCGTGGCGCCGAGGTGGCGGCAGGACAATGACCGAGCGGAGGAGGATCGGTCGGCGGTCGGCAACGATGCGCGATGTCCTGATCGTCTTGCGGTCGGCCAGCATGAGGCCCCACGTCAAACCGAACAGAAGGTAGAGATGCCGCCAGTGGTCGGTGTCGATAAGCGCGCCGAGGGCGACCATTGCGGCGAACGAGGCGAAAGCGACGAGAAACAGCCCTTGTGTTCGCGTCCGGCGAAGGGCGTGCCGCGCGCCGAGAAGGACGCTTGCGACCATGAGCAGCAGGAAAGACAAACCACCTAGCCAGCCGGCGTTGAGGAACATGCTGAGATAGACATTGTGGACGTCCTCGTGATGATAGCGCTTCGGGAACTCGAGCGAGCCAATCCCGAACGGCCGTTCCACGATCAATCCAAACGCCTTCCACTGGCCGCCGAAACGGCCCTCCGACCCGGTGTCGTAGGTTTGCGTCAGTGTGGCGCGCTCACTGAACAGCTTGTCCACGGCGTCGAACTGCAGGGCCGTCGCGAGAACTGCGAAGACGGCGACGAGTCCGGCGAAGCCGAGCACGAGAATTCGGATTCGATCGAGATTGCGTCGCGTGGTGACAAACCGCAGATAGAGAAAGATCGCGATGGCGCCGGCTGCCGCGGCCCAGGCGCCGCGCGAGAAGCTGACGAGAAGTGCGAGTGAGAGGAATGCGAAAGCAAGGCTTGCCGCTGCTGACTTCAGTGGCGGTCCGGAAAGCAGGAGATGCAGGGCATAGACCAGCGCGGGCACCAGGAATGGGCCGAAGACATTGGGGTCCTTGAAGGGACCGCTGGCGCGGTCGAATTTCGTGAAGAGTTCACCGGTGCCGGAAGGCAGGTCGAAGTATCCGGCGAGGCCCGCGGCGGCGGCGATGAGAGCCGCGGCGAGGTGAGCGTTGAGCAGCAGCTTGCCGTGTCGCACCGGATTGCGGGCGACGAATGCTCCGTAGACCGTGGCCGCGAGGGCGAGGTAGAGCGTGATCGCCATGTGGGTTGTGGCGGTGGCGATATCGTTTGCGATCAGCGCCGCCAGCGCACCCATCGCACAGATCGTCATCCATATGCTCGCCAGGACGAGCATTTCGGGCGGGAATGCCGCGAGACCGACGACGGGCAGCAGAACGATCACGATCAGCGTCAGAACATCGGTCGGCGCCGGCTCGGTGAAGACGAAAGCGCTCGATGCAACGGCAAACCAGACGAGGATCAAGGTTAGCCGGTGCACGAGCGAGCGCCGGAGCGGCTCCATCGGCATCGCGAGGCGCGACGGCAGTACTGGTCGCGATCCTGACGTCTGGCTCGGCGGACGTTGTGTGCGGGCGATGCTCATGGCGACCTTCGCGCCCGCCAAACGCTCAAGAGCGATTTCGCGGGCAGCTGGTGGAGTGGCGTTGGTGTCAGTAGGCGTTCTCAGCCTTCAAGAGCGCGAACGGCGTCCTGATGAGGATGTAGAGATCGAGAAACACCGACCAGTTCTCGATGTAGTAGAGATCGTGCTCGACGCGCTTGCGGATCTTCTCGGGCGTATCTGTCTCACCGCGCCAGCCGTTGATCTGCGCCCATCCGGTGATGCCGGGCTTCACCTTGTGACGGGCAAAGTAGCCTTCCACGACTTCGTCGTAGAGCTGGTTGGCGGCCTTGGCATGGAGTGCATGCGGGCGCGGACCGACGAGCGAGAGATCGCCGCGCACGACGTTGATGAGCTGGGGAAGTTCGTCGAGGCTGGTGCGGCGGATGAACCGGCCGACGCCGGTGACGCGGGGATCGTCACGCGTGACGAGCTTCGACGCTGTCGCATCGCACATGTCGACATGCATCGAGCGGAATTTCAGAACCTCGATGAGCTCGTTGTTGAACCCGTACCTCTTCTGCCTGAACAGCACCGGGCCGCGGCTTTCGAGTTTGATCGCGATCGCGACCGCTGCCATGACGGGGGCAAGAAGCAGGAGCGCTGCGAGGCCGATCACCTTGTCGAATGTCCATTTCGAAACGCGGCCCCAGTCGGCGATGGGAGCATCGTGCAGATCGATCATAGCGACGCTGCCGATGCGCGAATAGGTGCGCGGGCTGAAGCGCAGTGTCGTCGAAGCGGCCGGCAGTTTGACGTCGACGGGCAAAACCGAGATGGACTTCATGACATCGACGAGCCGATGCTCGGCGGTGATCGGCAGGGCGACGATGACGAGGTCGATGCGCGTCTTGCGGCAATACCCGACGAGGTCTGACAAGCCGCCGAGGCGCGGGTAGCCGGCGATAATGGCCCGCGTACGATCGCCATCGCGATCGTCGAACACGCCTGAGATGCGGATGTCGCCAGCGGCCTCCGCTTCCAGCATGGTGATGAGGTCCTCGGTCACCTGGCCACCGCCATAGATCACCGCGCGGCGATAAAGGCGGCCGGCACGCGCCCATTTGCCGACCAGGCCGGCCAGGATCAGGCGCCCCGCCACGATGGCCACTCCACCGGCCGCAAACCAGATGGCGATCCATACGCGCGAAAAGGTGTGCCCGAGCTTGAGGAAGAACATCGCCGCGACCAGGGTCGCGATGGCAATGGTCCAGCCGAGCACGATGCGCGGTAGCTGGCGGACGAAGCTCGCGAACGTCGGCGTGCTATAGAGGCCGAACAGCTCGAACGTGATCACCATTGTCGTCGCGACGAGAGCGAGCGCCAGGAGATAGTCGGTTCGGTCGGCGAGGGTTGGCTCGTCGACGTAGATCAAAGCTGCGACGAGTCCGACAGCAAGGACGATCGCGAATTCGATGGCGCGCATCGTCGTGCGCAGGATGGCAGGGGATATCAGCGGCGACGTGCGCGAGGTGCCGACGTCGGCGAGCGGCGGCATATCGACGGTCGCAGTGGAGCGCGCCTGGAGACCCGCTGCGGATCGGAGCGTATCGTGCGATCTGACGCTGAGGTTCTTGTTCGACATTCTGCTTCCGTTCGCCGTTCCGCTATAGGTCGGTGGCGACACAGGAAGCAGACGGCGTGCCAGCCGCCGTCGACCGCGGGACAGAAGGCCCGCGGAATCCGATCTTGGTTAATTTGGCGAAACCTGCCGATAGAAGTTGAGAACCGATGTGGTCATCGCATCTATGGTGAAGCCGCGGCCGATGGCGGCTTGCAGGGCGCGGGCGCGCGCGACGACAAGATCGCGTTCGATGATCGCCTCGAGCATTGCTTCGGAGAAGGCCTGCACGTCGCCGCTCGGTTGCAGCCTGGTCGTGCTGCCTGCAACGATCTCGGGGATGCCACCGACATCGGATGCGATGATGGGCAGCGCTGCCGCGCCCGCTTCAAGGACGACATAGGGAAGGCTTTCTGCGCGGGACGGCATCACGAGTGTGCGCCCGAGCGCAAACGCCTGGCGTGCCGGCATGGCGCCGGGAAAGCGCACGCGGTCGGCAAGACCGAGGGAATGGGCGAGTGCCTTGAAGCTGGCTGCGTCGGGGCCCTCTCCGACGATCACGGCCGTCGCGGCGTGCTCCTTCTGGAGGCGTGCCATCGCCTCGAGCAGGATGTCGACACCCTTGAGCTGTCGCAACTCGCCGACGAAGACAAAATCGGCTGCGTCGGCGGCCGGCGATATCTCATCGAACTCGTCCCGGCCGACGCCGTTTGCAATGACGCGTGTCGTTACAGGGCGTGCAAGCCTGACATGCGCGGCGTAGGTGCGCGCGGCAAAGGCGCTCTCGAATACGATGCCGTCGGTAAGGCTCGCGAGCCGCCGCTCGAGCCCCATGAAGATACGGCCTTTGAGGGAGGCCGGACTGTAGTGAAGGCTGCCGCCATGCGGTGTGTAGATTGCGGCGGGTGCTCTGCCGTGCCGCTTCAGTGCCGCCGCCGCAAGCCGTGCGTAGGCGCCGCCCTTGGCGCCATGGCCGTGGATGACGTCGACGTCGAGCGCGGCCGCGTGGCGCAGTGTGGCTCGCGTTGCGGTCAGATCGCGCCAGTCGATATCGCGCGCCATCGCGACGCGGTGGAT
The DNA here is from genome assembly GCA_020442185.1 of Hyphomicrobiaceae bacterium. GTDB lineage: Bacteria > Pseudomonadota > Alphaproteobacteria > Rhizobiales > Hyphomicrobiaceae > JAEUMD01. The sequence goes on along the minus strand of JAGRKS010000114.1, from coordinate 36,683 downwards.
TCCGAGTGACATGTTCGTCGCGAGGTCGGAGAGACGTCGCTCGGTCAAACTGTCGTTCGCTGTGGAATCGACGATGATGCCGACCTCATGCCCGCGTTCGGCCTGCCCGCGCGCAAGATCGCACACGTGGCGGAACAATCCGCCGACGGGTGCGCGCAGGACGTGGACGATCTTCATCGAGGCGGCATCACAGAAAGCTCCGGTCGCGATGGTGCGCAGATCCCGCGCGCCGTCGCGACCGGTCGGCTCAAAGGAAACGTTCGTAGACGTAGATCGTATCGCCGGGCTTAACGACATAGTCGGACGGTGCCTCGATTTGTTCGACAAAGCCGTTGATGCGGCGTGTGATGCGGAACATGCGGTCGCTGGCGCGTTCGGAGTACCCGCCGGCGATGGCGATGGCCGTTTCAATTGTCATGCCGGAGACGTAGGGAAACTGCCCGGCGTTGCGAACTTCGCCCAAAATGAAGAACGGACGGTTCTGCTGCACGTCGACGGTGACCTGCGGGTTGCGCACGAATTCCGTGCCGAGGCGGCGCCGGATCACGCCCTCGAGATCAAAAGTCGTAAGGCCGCGCGCCTTTACCGCACCGATGAGCGGCACGGTGATCATGCCGCCGTGGTCGACCGTGTAGATGCGCGACAGGTTCGGCTGACCGTAGACGAAGATGCGCAGGCGGTCGGCGGTATCGAGCAGATAGGGTCCGTCAGTGTCGGCGACAGCGTGTGGAGCACGCGGCAGGCCGCGCGGCGTTCCCGGATCGCCAAACGTCGTTTCTCCGGAAACCGTGACGACGGGCGCTGCAACCGGCGTCGGATAGCCGTTTTCCAGCGGTGGAGCGATCTCGGATGCATGCCTCGGTGCATCGTCGAAGATCCGTGCCGCATCGCTGAAGATATCGCCGTCGTGCGCACAGCCCGTGAGCAGCACGGCCAGCACAGTTGGTAGCGCAACGCGCCGAACGAACATGATGCGAAACTCCCGGTGGCTCTCAATGTCGATACTGATTAAAGCCCCGGATAGTTAAAAAATGCTTTGGGACTGATCTTTTTTGCGACACGAACTCGGATGCTTAAGAAAATCCTTACTCCCGACCGTTCTAATCCGACGCAAGGTTCAATTCCTGCTTCGGGTCATGCCATGCGCGCTACACATCATGCTTCTCCGGACGACATCGACATCACATCGATCTGGGGATCTCTGAAGCGCAGCGGGCGCTCGCTGATACTGGCGAGCCTGCTGACCGGCGGCTTGACGTTTGCCGCCCTGTCGATGATGGCTCCGCGGTTCATGTCCGAAGCGCAGCTGCAGGTCGTCGCCAAGGAAACGTCCAACCCGTTCACGTCACCGAAGCGCGAAGGTTCAGCGCCTGATTCCGCCCAGTACCGAGTGGACAAGGAAGCCGTGAACACGCACGTCCGCGCCCTCATGTCGCCGGATCTGGCGAACCGGATTGCCGGCCAGCTGAAACTCGGCGAATTGAAGGAATTCAACAACGCGCTCGGGAGCGTCGATTCCTTCGATGCCGCGCAGCGCATGATCGGACTGTCCGGCCCGCGTGCCGGCGAAAGCGAGCATGACCGCGTGCTCAATGCCTTCTTCAAGCGGTTGGAAGTCTACGCACCGAAGGAAAGCCGCTTCATCGGCGTGCGTTTCACGTCAATCGACCCTGAGCTCGCCGCAAGCGTCGCAAACGCGCTGGCCGAAACCTATCGCCAGAGCCTCGCCCGGCAGAGCGTCGACGAAACGGACGAAGTGCAGAAGGCGCTCGAGCCGAAGATTGCGCGCATGCGCGATGAGGTCGCCCAGGCGGAAGCCGCCATTGAGCGATTCAAGGGCGCCAAGGACATCTTCAAAGGGGGGCCGCAGAAGACCGGTCTCAACGAGCAGCAGCTTGGCGAGCTGACCGCGGAATTGACCAAGGTGAAGGGTGCCCGCAGCGAAGCCGAGGCCCGTGCACGCTCGGCGCGCGAACTGATGCGTGCCGGTAGCGCCGACGCACTTCCGGATGTACAGAAATCGCCGCTGATCCAGAACCTCGTGCAGCAACGCGTTCGTCTCGAGCGCGAGATCTCCGAGCTATCAGCGACGCTGCTGCCCGGACATCCGCGCATGAAGCAGCTCAAGGCGGATCTCGACGGACTGCGCAAGCAGATCACCGGCGAAGTCGGCAAGATCGTCGACAGTCTCGAGAAGGAAGCAAAGGTTGCAGCCTTCCGCGAGGCATCGGTTGCAAGCAGCATCAACGAGATCAAGAGCCAGGTGGTGACGACCTCCACCGACGAGGTGGAGTTGCGGCAGCTCGAGGCCGTTGCCCGATCAAAGCGTTCCGAGCTCGATCGGCTGCAGTCACAATACGAAGCAAACCGTGCTCGCGCCGACAGCCGCGTCGTGCCGATCGAGGCGCAGATCGTCTCACAGGCCCGGCCATCGAGCGTTCCCATCTTCCCGAAGAAGGCGCCCTATACCGGTCTCGTCGTGGTTGCGACGCTGCTGTTCGGCATCGCCTGGATCGTGACCCGCGCGCTTCTGGTCGGCGCCCGTGGTGTCGGCAGCGGTCCCCATCCGCTGCGCCGTGCGGACGATCGCAACACGATGCGAGCACCTGCCCCGGCGATGGCCGAGGCTTCCGAGCAGCCCCTGTCGCGCGTTGCGGTCGATGAGCCGCGGCTCGGTGCCAGGGCCGAATTCGCGGCCGCCGCCGACGCGATCCGCGACGAGGAGGCGCCAGCAGAGATTGCGACCATTGCCAAGCTCGCCCGCTTCATTCGCGACCAGGCACCTGAGAAAGGTGGCTATCGAACGTTGATCACGGGTGAGACGAACGGGATCGATGCCGCGACGGAAGCGCGTGCGCTCGCGGAGGATCTCGTGCGCGACAGCCTGCAAGTCGTAATCGTCGACTGGGCGGTGGGGCGTGACGGGTTTGCCGAGCGGCTCGGCCTCGATGCGGCTCCTGGGTTCACGGATCTGCTGCGCGGCGACGTAAGCTTCGAGGATGTCATACAGAGCGTTCCGAACGGTAGTGCACACATCATCGCCGCGGGAACCGGTCTCGCAGCGGGCGACCTCGTCGAACAGATCGATATCGACAAGCTGAACCTGCTCCTCGACGCTCTCGACGAAGCCTACGATCATATTCTGGTCGTCGGTGCCAACGAGGAGGCCCGCAGCTTGTTCGAAGCCATCCAGGGTCGCTTCGATGCCGCCGTCACGGTTGCCGAGGGCAAACGCCGCGTGTCGGTGCTGCAGGACCCGCCCGGAACGTTCCTCGGCTTCGAGGTTACCGATATCGCCCTGATCCGCTTCGTCCGCGGCGAGGAGAAAGCATCCATGCCGCAGCGTGTGGTGCGCCGCCAGTCCGCGAGCGGCCGCGTCGACGTGCTGCCTGGCTGACCCGTCGGATGCGCCAGGCTGCAGGACTTTGCTAACCAACGCGTACGCGAACGGTGGCGTTGTCCCAGATATTCACCATTTGGCGAAGATCTCTGTCCAAATTTTACGGTACTCGTGGGCGGCAGGTCGCGGTCTGCACGATTGTTGCATTCATTTACGGTCATGTAGTTCCGGAGATTGGCAAGGGACGTCCTGTGAGCAGGCGAAACACACAGTTGCTGAAGGCGGCACTGGCAACGCTGCATTTCACCGGCACCGACAACCTGGTGGCGCCCCTCGTCGACAACGAGGGCGTGGTCTTCATGCTTCACCGGGTGACACCGGAGCCCGCTGCCCCGTTCGAACCAAATCGTATCCTCAAGGTGACGCCCGATTTCATCGAGGCCGTGATCCGGCACGTTGTTTCAGCGGGCTTTGAGATTCTTACCCTCGACGAGATTCCCGAGCGTCTGCGCGATGACCGCCGCCGCCGACCGTTCGCCTGTTTCACATTCGACGACGGCTATCGCGACAACCTCGTCCACGCGCTGCCTGTGTTCAAGCGACTGGGCGTGCCATTCGCAGTCTACGTGCCGACAGACTATCCCGACGGGCGCGGTGATCTGTGGTGGCTCATGCTCGAACGCGTCGTTGCCGCGTCAACGTCGATCACGGTCGATCTCGATGGTGCTCGTCGCCACTTCGACGTATCGACGACTGCCGCCAAATGCCGAGCGTTCGACGCCATCTATTGGCCGTTGCGGGCGATGCCAGAAGAACGCGCCCGCGAAACCGTTCGCCGGTTGGCAGAAAGCTGCGGATTCGATGGCGCGGCGCTTTGCCGGGAACTGGTCATGACGTGGGACGAGATCCGCACGCTCGCGGCCGAACCCCTCGTCACGATCGGTGCGCACACCGTGCGTCACATGGCGCTGTCGAAGCTCGACGAGGCGACGGCGCGCCGCGAGATGGCTGAAAGCATGGCGCGGATCGAGGCTGAACTTGGCCGGGCATGCCGCCACTTCAGCTATCCTTACGGCTGTGAGCAGAGTGCCGGACCGCGCGAGTTCGCGCTTGCCGAAGACGTCGGCGCGGCGACCGCGGTCACGACACGCAAGGGGCTCGTGCGGCGCGGTGCGGCCAGTGCGGTGACGGCGCTGCCCCGCCTATCGCTGAACGGGGATTTCCAGGACATTCGTTATGTCAAGACGATGCTCACCGGAGTTCCGTTCGCGTTGTGGGATGCTGCGAGCCGGCTGAAACGGCACGTGCCGGCTGGCAAGAACCTCCAGGCTCACGCCGATTGAGTGCTGTACAACTCTTCCGTCACGTTCCGGCGTTGTCACGCGTGTGACGAGGGACGGCCGTCGTCTGGCCGCGACATCCACTTGATGATGACGCCCGCGGGCAATACCCATAACAACCCGGCGACGAAATAGTAGACGAGCTCGGCGAGCTTGGATGCGTTCTGGACCTGCAGCACGATGGCAACGGCAACGGCGAGAACCGCGTAGACCGCGATGAGGATCATCAGCAGGATGGTTCCGATGAGCTTGCGCGTGCGTATGGTCATGTCGTCCTCGAAAGGCTTCGGGTCGAGCTGCCGGTGTGCGGCAAGTTGAACTGGGCAGCGCGGTCGCCGCGTATGCGAAGACAACGTGCGCAGCCGCGCTGGCCGGCCGCATTGATCCGGCCGGCCGCCCTGATAAACCAGAGCGCGGGCGAGAGAACAAGGTGAAGCATCCGATGACAGCACTTTCCGGCGTCGATGCCACAGGGCGCGACATCAATGGCAGCCATCTCGGCGTGCGGATCTGGCTGGCGATGGTCGCCTTTCTCGTGTTTGCGATGATCGTGGTCGGCGGTGCCACGCGGCTCACGGATTCCGGACTATCGATCACAGAGTGGCAGCCGCTGCTCGGCGCCATTCCGCCGTTGACCGACGAACACTGGCGCATCGCGTTCGAGAAGTACCGGCAAATCCCCGAGTATCAGCTCATCAACAAGGGCATGAGCCTCGAGGCCTTCAAGGAGATCTACTGGTGGGAGTGGTCACACCGCTTCCTCGGCCGCTTCATCGGGCTGGCGTTCGCGCTGCCGTTCATGGTCTTCTGGGCCTCGGGCCGGCTGCCGCGCGGAACACCGATCAAATTTGCCGCGGTTCTGGCGCTCGGCGGCCTCCAGGGTCTCATCGGCTGGTACATGGTCAAATCGGGTCTGGTGGATCGCGTCGACGTCAGTCACTACCGGCTGGCTCTACATCTCGGCACGGCGTTCCTTATCCTCGGGCTCATCGTCTGGCTCGCATTGGACCTCGCGCCGCGACGCCAAGAGACGCGGCTCGGGACGATCGGCCGTTGGCCGGTCCGGATGGCGGTGGCGATTGTCGCGCTTGTCTTTCTGCAGGTGCTGCTCGGCGCGCTTGTCGCCGGCCTCAAGGCGGGGCTCACCTACAACACCTGGCCGTTGATGGACGGGAATTTCATTCCAAACGGCCTGGCGACGCTCGAGCCCTGGTATCAGAACCTGTTCGAGAACATCACGACCGTGCAGTTCAACCACCGGATGGTCGCCTACCTCGTCGTGGCGTTGGCCGTCCTCCACGCATTCATGCTGATCGGCGTCGACGACGATCGCGTCGTTCGCTCAGGTGGGCTGCTTGCGGCGGCTATGGCGGCGCAGATGGGGCTCGGCATATGGACGCTGCTGTCGGCGGAGGGCGCCATTCCAATCGGGCTCGGGCTCGCGCATCAGGGCGGAGCTGCGGTCGTGCTGGTGCTTGCGGTCGCCCATCTCCATCGCATCAGAAACTCGCCCGCACGCCTGCATGACCGCGTCCAAGCGGTCGCGTCTCAGTTGGCATGACCGAGCGCATCACCGATCGTTCGTGACTGCGCGTGCGAGACCAACCGCGATCGCGGGCGCCTCAATCTCTGGCGCGTCGCTCCGATAAGGTCTCAGCTTGCGCGCCGGGTTAGAGCTGTTGGACCTGCCGGTAGGTCGGGGCGGTTCGGTATTGTCCGGGCGCGATATTCAGCCGTTGGCTTCGGTGAGGCCCAGCATCAAGCGGATGTTCTGGACGGCAGCGCCCGAGGCACCCTTGCCGAGATTGTCGAGCCGCGCCACGAGAACCGCCTGTCGGCGCGCGGCATTACCGAACACGGCGAGCTGCATGCGGTCGGTTCCGTTGAGCGCTTCGGCAGCGATTCGCCCCTTGAGCTCCTGCGCCGGCGCGCGTAGCACCTCGATCAGGTGCGCATCGCCATAGTGGGCGGCCAGCGCTGCTTCGAGATCGTCGATGCTGGGTGCGCCCGGAAGCGTATCGAGATGCAATGGTATCGACACCAGCATGCCTTGCCGGAAGTTGCCGACGGACGGCACGAAGATCGGCCGCCGCGCGAGGCGCGCATAGGTCGCGATCTCGGGCACGTGCTTGTGTTCCATGCCAAGGCCGTAGAGTTCGAAGGAGGGTGCCGTCCGCTGGACTTCGTAGGCCTCGATCATGCTCTTGCCACCACCGGAATACCCGGAGACAGCGTTGATCGTCACCGGATAGTCGGCGGGCAGGAGGCCGGCATCGACGAGCGGCCTGATAAGCGCGATGGCACCCGTCGGATAGCAGCCGGGATTGGCGACGCGCCGGGCGGACGCGATCCTGTCGCGCTGGGCTGCATCGAGCTCCGGGAAACCGTAGTCCCATCCGGCGCTGATCCGGTGGGCGGTCGAAGCATCGACGATGCGTGGGGCGTCCTCGCCGAGGGCATCGGCAAGAGCGACGGCGTCTCGTGCGGCATCGTCCGGCAGGCACAGCACAACGAGGTCGACGTCGCGCATCAGGCTGGAGCGCGCGGCTGGGTCCTTGCGAAGCTCGGGCGCAATGCTACGCACGACGATGTCGGACTGGCCGGCGAGCCGTTCGCGGATCTCGAGGCCGGTGGTGCCCGCCTCGCCATCGATGAAGATCGTTGCAGGAGCCTTCGTCACAATGAAGCCCTCGGTGCTGGTCGTTTCGTCGGCGGTGCCGGCCGGTCTATCGGTGTCCGGTGCGGCGGTGCTCGGGTACTCCGGTGCGGTGGACGCGCCGGACTGCATTCGCTCAGCTGGAAAGGCCGAGCCGGTTCAGAATGCCTTGCCAGATCGTCTCCGAACAACCGACGCCCCATGCCGCGCAAGCGATGTGATGGCTGTCGCGGTATATCATGTCGAGCGCGACGTAGAGAATGATGAGCAGTCCGATCCAGGCAATCCAGGGATAGCGGTGCAACAGCTTGGCAATGTATGTCGAGGCCACCGCCATCAGGATGATCGCGACTGCAAGACCGATGACGAGGACCAGCGTCGATTCGCCAGCCGCGCCAGCCACCGCCAGAACGTTGTCGAGCGACATCGAGAGATCCGCGAGGATGATCGTCCAGAGCGCGCCCCAGAAGCCCGCATCGCTGCCATTGACCTTGTCGCTCGACAGGTTCGCCTCGATCTCTTCCATCGATGGCGCCTCGCTGTCTACGATCTGGCGGTACATTTTCCAGCAAACGAACAGCAGGAGAAGGCCGCCGGCGAGCGTAAGGCCGATGACTTGCAGCATCTGCTGGGCGATGCCCGAGAAGAGGATGCGAAGCACCACGGCGCCTGCGATGCCCCAGAAGATGACCTTCGCCCGCATGTCCCGCCGCACGCGCGAAGCGGCCATGCCAACGACGATCGCGTTGTCGCCGGCAAGCGTCAGGTCGATGATCAAGATGTTGAACAGCGCGACCGAGTGCGAGCGCCACCACTCGGGCGACAACACATGACCAATCTCTGTCGCGAGCGCCGATAAGAGGTTGCCTGCGTCAGCTGCAGAAAGTTCCATTGGGTCAATCCCGGGCTAGCGGCGTTCGTAGTTCGCAGGGCGTAGACGTGGCGCCTCACATCTGCCGGCCAAGGCCGCTACATGGCATTGCGGCGGCGCGCCAGCAAGCCCCGCGTCGTTGAAACAGAACAGCCCGCCGGAGGGCGGGCTGCTGCGTGTCGCGTGCAAAGGGGTAGCCGAGGCCGCCTCAGCGCTTCGAGAACTGGAAGCTGCGGCGGGCTTTCGCGCGGCCGTACTTCTTGCGCTCGACGGTGCGGCTATCGCGGGTAAGGAAGCCGCCGCGCTTGAGAACCGGCCGAAGCTCGGGCTCGAAATACGTCAGCGCCTTCGAGATGCCGTGACGCACGGCGCCTGCCTGGCCCGACAGACCGCCGCCTGCGACCGTCACCTTGATGTCGTACTGGTCGGAGCGGTTGGCGGCCTTGATCGGCTGCATCAAAAGCATCTGCAGAACCGGACGGGCAAAATAGTCCGTGTAGTTCTTGTCATTGACGATGATCTGGCCACGGCCAGGCTTGATCCAGACGCGGGCGACCG
>JAGRKS010000114.1:0-27910 GCA_020442185.1 Hyphomicrobiaceae bacterium | reverse complement strand
TGCGCTTGCCGGTGGCGTAGGCGCGACCGTGCGCGTCCAGCTTCTGGACGTGGACGGGTGCCGTCTCGGTCGTGCCGGCGAGGCTGCCGAGATCCTCGAGCGTCTTGGTCTCTGTGGACATGATCCTCAAGCCCTCGCGTTCTTGTTGTTCAGCTTGGCCACGTCAAGCGGCTGCGGATTTTGCGCAGTATGCGGATGCTCGGGGCCCTTGTAGACCTTGAGATTGCGCATCAGCTTGCGCTGCAGCGGCCCGCGCTTCAGCATGCGCTCGACGGCCTTCTCGATGACGCGCTCGGGGAACTTGCCCTCGATGATCTGGCGCGGCGTGCGGCTCTTGATGCCGCCGGGGTGGCCGGTGTGCCAGTGGTACACCTTGTCCTCGTACTTGCGGCCGGTGAACACCACCTTCTCGGCATTCACGACGATGATGTTGTCGCCACAATCGACATGGGGCGTATAGATGGCGCGGTGTTTGCCCTTGAGGCGCGTGGCGATCAGAGCGGCAAGGCGACCGACGACGAGACCTTCGGCGTCGATCACGATCCACTTCTTATCCACCTCGCCCGGCTTGGCGACGTAGGTCTTCATTGTAATTGCTCCTGGCGGAGGGGGGCGTCGCTCCCGGCGGAGGTGCCGTGGACGCAATCAATTCCTGAGGCGCCGCAGTCAGACCGCAGCACGCCGCCGAAATACGCCCGGCGCGCTCGCAAGTCAATATCAATTCCGTAACGTCTAGAAATTCGTTCATAATCAGCGCATTATGTATTACGGTAAAATAATACCTTAATGTGGTATTTTATTACCTCATCGAATCCGCAGGCGGCAGAGCATAGGTCGCCGTCGCCTGCGCCAGAACCGTCGCGCCGGCCGCACAGGTGATCGATACGTCGCCCACGACGAGGCGGCGACCAACCTTGATGAGCCGCACCTCGGCGATAAGTTCGCCCGGGGCTGGGCGTGTCAGGAAGTTGATGTTCAGCGACGTCGTCACGGCCTGCAGTGCCGGGGTTCCAAGTGTCGCGAGGATTGCGACATAGATGCCGACATCCGCGAGCATCACCATCGAAGGGCCCGATATCGTGCCGCCCGGACGCAGGTGCTCCGGCGTTTCCGGCAGCCGGAGGCGGGCTCCCCGCGGACGAACGTCGTCGATGATGATCCTCTTGCCGTCTGGCCCGACTTGGGGAAAGTGTTCACGGATCAGCGCGCTGACCTCCTCCGCGTTCAAGCGCGTGCGGACGGGATGTTCTGCTGATATCATAATGCGGTCTCACTTCTCGCCTCACACTCGGGAGGCGCCCTGTTCGCCATTGCGCCAAATGAACCAACCAAGAAAGGTTGCGCCATGCGTCCATTCTCGCGACTCGCCGCTCCAATTGCGGCGTTGTTCTTAACCTTGGCGTCCTTTGCACAGCCTGTTGCTGCGCAGGACGTCGTGCAAATCAAGCTCACGGAAGCGCAAGTCAAGGGGTTCATTTCGGCCCAGAAGGATCTGGCGGCCATAGCTGGCAAGCTTCAGGATGCTGGCGACAAACCGGACCCCGCACTTGAGAAGGAACTCGAGTCGATTGCGACGAAGCACGGCTTCAAGAGCTTCCAGGAACTGGACGACGTGGCGGCGAATGTCTCGATCGTGATGGCTGGTCTCGATCCGCAGACCGGAGAATTCACCGACCCGCAGACGGCGCTGAAAAAGGAGCTGGCAGACATCAAGGCGGACGAGTCGATTCCGGCCGAGGAGAAAAAGCAGCTCGTCGAGGAACTCAACGAGGCGATCGCGACGACGCCGCCGCTCGAGCACAACGAGAATATCGAGGTCGTCAAGAAGCACCGGGCCGAGATCGAGGCGGCACTGCAATAGGCGGACGTTCTGCCCGCAAGGCAATTGCGCAGCCGGTCGACGTGCCCTCAGACGCAACGGTTTACAGCGGCCGGAGATTCCGGCCGCTGTTCCGATTCAACGGCACCCGCGAGACGTTTCCTTGGCAATCAGGCACCGCATTGACAGCCGAGCGTCGCACAGCAGTCGAGAAGACATGACATGAAGGATCACGCCACACCGATGCAAGCGGCAGCTCTGGACGCGACCGGCAGCGACGCGCCGCCTGTCACGGTTGCGCGTCCACAGCCGGGTATTGCCATCGTGACACTCGACCGTCCGGCATCGCGAAACGCCTTATCGATCGCGATGATGGCGGGCCTGCATGCCGCGATTTCGGAACTCGGACGCGACGAAGAGATTTCCGCGATCGTGCTTGCCGCGAACGGCCCGGCTTTCTGTGCCGGTCACGACCTCAAGGAAATGACCGCGCATCGCACCGACGACGACGGCGGTCGCGCCTTCTTCAAGCAGACGATGGATGCGTGCGCGGCCCTCATGCTGGAGATCGTCGCCTGCCCGAAGCCGGTCATCGCCGCCGTTCACGCAACAGCCACGGCTGCCGGCTGCCAACTCGTCGCAACGAGCGATCTCGCCATCGCGGCCGATACCGCCAGGTTCTGCACGCCGGGCGTCAACATCGGCTTGTTCTGCTCGACGCCCATGGTGGCGCTGTCGCGCAACGTTCCGCGCAAGCGGGCGATGGAGATGCTGTTGCTCGGTGACATGATGGATGCTTCGGACGCGGTCCTCTACGGCCTCGTCAACCGCGCGGTGCCGGCAACCGATGTGCTCGATGCCGCTCTCGAGATGGCGCAGCGCGTAGCGGCAAAATCTCCGGCCACGGTCGCGATCGGCAAGGCGGCATTCTACGCGCAGATCGAGAAGCCGCTTGCCGATGCCTACGCCTACGCCGCTGAAGTCATGGTCGAGAACATGATGTATCGCGATGCGGCCGAGGGTATCGGTGCCTTCATCGAGAAGCGCAAGCCGACCTGGAAGGGCTGCTGACATGGAGTGTCGTTGACATGGTGCCCCAGCGTTCTTCGACCGTCGCCAACCGCTATAACGATGGCTTCATTGCGGGCATACTTTCAGGGGCTCGGGTTTTCGCCGTCGTCGGCGCCAGCGCCAATGTCGCGCGGCCGAGCTACGCTGTGATGAGCTATCTCATGTCGAAGGGCTACGAGATCCATCCGGTCAATCCAGGCCAGGCGGGCGGCGAGATTCTCGGCCGCAAGGTCTACGCGACTCTCGCCGATGTGCCCGCGCCCGTCGACGTCGTCGATATCTTCCGGACGTCCGATGCCGCTCTTGCCGTCACGCGCGAGGCGATCCGTCTCAAAGAGGAACTTGCCATCAAAGTTGTGTGGATGCAGATCGGCGTGATCAACGAAGTCGCCGCACGAGAAGCCGAAGCCGCCGGCCTCGCAGTCGTCATGGATCGCTGCCCCAAGATCGAACATGCCCGCTTGCGCGACCGTCTCGGTTGAGCCGGCATCGGTCCGTCCCGCTCAGCTGGCGAGAGCCATTGCCGGAATGTCGCTCAGGGCGGCAACTAGCCGGTTGATCACTTGCCGACGTCACTCCGGGGCACGAGGCGAGCGAGCCGTGGTGTCGGCGTTACCAGTACCATCACTGTCTGCGCTCTTCGCGATACTGGCAATGCGCCGTCCGTGATGCCGACGGCGCAGGAACTCGCTCACGACGAGGATGAGCAGTGGCAGCCAATAGACGACGAGATAGATCTCGGTCCACGAGATGCCGCCGGGCGGGCGTGGCAGATAAAGGACAACCGCGAGCAGTGTCATTGCAATAGCAGCAGGATGCGGCGTCACGGCGAGCAGCGGCACCAGGAAAGCGAAATACCAGGGGTAGTGCGGCGAGGTCAGCCAGACGAACGCTGAGCCGAGCAGCAGCAAACCAGACCAACTTATCTCCGTTGCGCCACGATTGAAGAGGGCGTTCGCGGCGAGGCCCGCGAGGAGGATCGCCGAAAGGGCGAGATAGACCTCCACGTGCGGATTTGCGATACCAAAATCCCGCAGCAGCCAAATGACATGGAACCCCCAGCCCGATCCATAGCCCTCGTTGTCGAGGTGGCTCTTGAGGAATCCGAGCGGAACCGTGTCGCCACCACGCGCAAACGGCAGATAGAGCAGAACGGCGGTCGCGACAAAGGCCAGCGGCGCCTTTGCGTCCCAGCGACGCCATAAGGCCGGCACCAGTACGATGGGGAAATACTTGACGAGTGTTGCAACGGCGAAGACCGCGCCTCCAGCAAAGCGCCATCCCCACGCAAGTGCCAGCAATCCGACAGCGAGCACGGCGGTCGCGATAACATCGATATGGGATTGGACGACGAACTCCCAGACCGGCAGCGGGTGCCAAGCATACAATATTATACGCTCCCTCGGCAGATCGAGACGCGCCAGCAGCATCAGCAGCACCGCCGTGATCAGCGCATCCGCAGCAAGCCCGAGCCGCCGCACACCTTCGAGCCCATCCCCCAACTTCGCCGCAAGCCGAAAGGCCATCTGCGCGGCGGGAGGGTAGATCGTAACGGCGCGCTCCTTCTGGTTGATGTTCGGATAGATCGCCTCGTCGCGAAGTTCGGCGAGCCGTGGGTCGGCTGGGACGTAGCGATAGGGATCGAAGCCCGCTGCTTGAATGCGCGCGTCCCAGACATATCTATAGGCGTCGGTCGAAAGGTTAGGTTCCGCAGTCCAGGCGATGCCGCGTATCACGATGGCGACGGCGAGGATAGTCAGGAAGCCGGCGGTCGTGGCGCGGCGCCTGATGACCATGATCGCCGCCACGAGGAAAACGACACCATGCAGGATATTTGATACAACATAAGCTGGCATAAGGAATTGGTCGGTAGCGACGACGGCGTGCGCGGTTGCCGCGGCAACGCCGATGCCGAGTAGGGCGAGCGGCCACGCATCGAGACACCCTTGGCGGTGAGCCGCAGGAGGCGGCGGTGAGACGCCTTCGCCCGTCATCGGCAGCAACTGCCCCCGGTCCGTGCTGCGGCTCTCGCCGTGGCCCCAGCCCGATAACGGCTCAATGTCGGTGGCACAACTGGACGGGCTGGCGATTGTGTCGCAGGGGGCATCATCTTCTCGTTGTCAAAAATTGGGTGCACGTATGGGAGAACCTAGCGCTGGAGTGTCGTGAACATTGGTATGAGCCGCTGCCCTCGAAAGGCCCGAAAACGCCTGTAGCCGTTTTAACCATGCCGGACACTGGCGAGATGTCGAAGCCGTGCGGGGCAAGGAGCCGGGCCACAGTGAACCACTTTCGATGGTATGCGTTATGGTATGGCGAGAATGCTGGATAAGCGATGGTCGAGAAACCTGCCCATCCACATGACGCACACAAAAAGAATTCAGACGTCCTTCCTGGAGCAGCATTAATGAAGTCGAACGCCGTCGAGTCCGTCGAGCTCAAAATCGACTGGTCGGCCCAAACGATCCTGCCGATCGAGTTCCAGGGTAAAGAGCTGAAGCTCGAGGCCCGCGCCTACCAGGGTGAGGATATCGCCTCTCAGGCATTCGTCCTCATCCATAGGTCGGAAGGCACAGCCAACGACGAAGTGCCGCTCGTTCGCGTCCACTCGGGATGTGTCACCGGCGACATCTTCCACTCGCTGCGCTGTGACTGCTATGCGCAGTTGCAGGTGGCGATGCAGCGGATCACCAATTCTCCGGTGGGCGTACTGATCTACCTCCCCTACCACGAAGGGCGTGGCATCGGTCTGGTCAACAAGATTCGGGCCTATGCGTTGCAGGACCAGGGGTTCGATACCGTTGACGCCAATGTCGAGATCGGCGCCCCGATCGATGCGCGCGACTATGGACTCGCCGCGCACATTCTGTTCGATCTCGGCATGCCGGAAATCCGCCTTCTCTCCAATAACCCGGCCAAGGTCGAGGCGCTGAGAGCCGAAGGCGTGCGGGTCAGCGAGCAGGTCAACGTTCACACCGAGCCCGGCCTCTACAACAAGCGCTATCTGGAAACCAAACGCGTTCGCATGGCCCACAAGCTCTGAGGCATCGGCCTGGCGGCATCGCACTTGACGGCGCAATCCCTGCCTGAACCCGCCAATTAACCCCGCCAAATACATGGTCGGCCGCCGGCGTTTTTAGCCCGGCGGCCGTTTTGCCGTCAGGGGGCGCTGACATCGCTCCGCGGTGCGGCTGCTTTGCAACGAGTTCCGACGCCGTACGGGCGCTGCGGTCTAGGACCCGTTTCCTTAGGGGAGATCGCGCTGCAGAACCGCGATCGGATCAGGCTTGCCTTCCGTCGGTGCCGTGAACCCGCCCTCTGCCACCATGCGAGAGAAGACACCGCCGGCGGCCGCGAGGCTGTCGAATGTGCCGCGCTCGACGATCCGCCCCTGGTCGATCACCAGGATTTGATCGGCATCTGCGACGGTCGACAAGCGATGCGCGATGATGAAAGTGGTGCGTTCGCGTCGCAGCGCATCGAGAGCGCGCTTGATCTTGGCTTCGGTCTCGGCATCGAGGGCGCTGGTCGCTTCGTCGAGAATGAGCAACGGCGCGTCCTTCAGGATGGCGCGTGCGACGGCCAAGCGCTGGCGCTCGCCGCCGGAGAGGGATGCGCCCCGTTCGCCGATGACGAAGCCATATCCGCCAGGCTTGCGCGAAATGAACTCGTGGGCTTCGGCGAGGCGAGCTGCGCGTTCGATGTCGTCGTCCGTTGCGTCGGGCCGTCCGATGCGGATGTTCTCCGCGATCGACCGGTTGAACAGGCCGGCCTCCTGAAACACCACCGCGATCGCGCTCCGCAGCGACGTCTGCGTCACGTTGGCGATATCCCGCCCATCGACGGTGATGGTGCCGCGATCGGGCGCGCGCAGCCGCTGCAGAAGCGACATCATGGTCGATTTGCCCGAACCCGTCGGGCCGACCACTGCGATGGTTTCGCCCGGCTGCGCCTCGAAGTCGATCTCCGAGACGCCCTGTTCGCTTCCCGGGAATCGGAACGACACGTTGTCGTAGCGCACATGGCCACGCGGAGAAGGCAGAACCTCGGCCGTCGGGCTGTCGACGATCGCTGGTTGCTCGTCGAGAAGCTGATAGAGATTGCGCAGGGCCGGTGCCGCCTGCTGCACGCGCACAACGAAACTCGAGACCTGATCGAGCTTGCCGATGAGCAGGTTCGCGAACGCGACGAAACTGACGATCTCGCCGACGGTCAGCTGGCCGTTGGCAGCGAGAACGGCGCCGATGGCGAAAATCAGGACCATGGCGATGGTGGCGGCCGCGCGTTGCAGGATCGTCAACACGCCCCACCACGTCAGCACCGGATACTGCGCGTTCAACAGATCGCCCATCACGGCCCGCAGCGCCTGGCTTTCGGCGGCAAGGCGCGTGTAGCTCTGGACGACGGGCACATTGCCGAGGACGTCGACGACGCGGCCAGTGACATCGCTGTGAAAGGCTTCGACACGGCTCTGGTCGGTGCGCGTGCGCCGGACGACGTAGATGTTCAACAGCGTGTAGATGATGGCCAGAACGGCGAGGATCAGCGTCATTCTTACGTCGAGGCTGAGGGCCGTCGGCACCAGAAGTATGATGCCGGCGATGGCCGTCAGCTGCTCGCGCAGGACGCCGAGCCAAACCCAGAACAGTTCGTTCGTGCCGCGCAGGATGTCGTTGACGACGCTGCCGGAGCCGCGCCTTGCATGATAGGCGAGCGGCAGTGAGATCGCCCGCTCGAAGGCGTCGGACATGGTCAGGAGGCGGCGGCGATGAGCGAGGCGGTCGGCAAAAATCGCGACGACGACGCCGGCAAGAATGCCGAAGAAGCCGACGACGGCCCATAGCGCGATCAGCCCGAACGCGCTTTTGCCCTGCGAGAGTGCATCGACGACGCGGCCGAACAGGACCGGTTCTGCAAGCTGCACCCCGGCGAGCGCGACGGAGGCCGAGGCCAGGATCACGGAAAGCCGCTTCTCCGGTGCGAGCATCGCTATGGCACGCCGGTAGATGTCGAAAAGGCTCATCTGCTTGGTTTCTCGGTCAACATCTCGGGTCACGTGGCACGGGGGAGTGGGCGGCGAGGCGGTGGCGGCGAGGACGTGGGGGCGAGCCTAGGCGATATTGCATTTTCTTGCATCCGGACGTCTCATCGAACGCCCGGAAATGATCGCGCGAAAAATCTGCGGCCGAAGGCTGGCCCAGTCGCGGCGGAGCCACGGCGGACACATCACCGGGGTTCGGTTCTGCCCATCTTTCGATATCGCTTCGATGACCAGATCATGGCAGGCGCAAAATGAGCTGGCGTGATGGTGCTCATGCGCCGTCCAAACCGAGACGGCGCGCCAGTGTCGACAGTGCGCCGCGGACAGGCTGGAAGGCGAAGCGCACGCGATGCTTGCCCGGCGGGATGGCGACGGCGCGGAACAGGACGTTGGCGCGAATGATCGGAGCTGGCACATCATCGACGGTCGCCTGCCACCACGGATGCCAGATGTCGTTGAGCACGAGGAATCCGCCATCCGGTCCGTCCGCGTCGACGACGACCTCCGTATTGGTGTAGGTGACGATCCGGGCGGTGCCGGGCCGGCGTGGTGTCGCAGGCTGCGCCGTCGGATCTCCCGATCCCGACGGGTCAATGAGAACCGTCGTGCGGAAGTTGGCCTCGAGGCCGCCTTCCGCGAGTAGGCGCTCGAAATCTGCGGACTGGGCTTCGGTCGCATAAAGGACGCGCGGCAGGGCCCGCGGGTTCTCGTAGATGAAGCCGTCGCCGGTCGTGGCGACCAGCTTGAGGTCGCCGGGCTTCAGTGACGGATCGATGATCTCGATCGGCGCGCCGGTCGCGATGTAACGTAGCCCGAGCAGGTCGGCGAGCGCGGACCGGTACGACGGCATCAGGGCGGTGAATTTGCGATCACCCGCACTGCCGGCCGTGTCTCCGGCGCCCGTGGCGCGGGAATAGAGGTCGAGACGAACAGGATTGTAGCCGAGCGTGTTCTCAAGGCCGTGCGTCAGGCTGGCATTCGGCCAGTGGAAGCCGAGACCGATCAGCTCCACGCGGTCGCGGCGTATGGCTGATTGACCGGCCGCAACGTCCTTCTGCAGTCGGGCGATGGTCGCGTTGCGGCTTACGGGCTCGAGCACCTCGTAATGCGCGGCAGGTAGCGCCGTCGCACCGCCTGGCCCGTTACTCCAGGCAAGATCGCCTACGGTATAGGCGATCAGCAACAGGGCGGCCGCCAGTGGCCTCAGTGGCTCGATGTGACGCGCGGCAGCGATTGCAGCCACCGCGCCGGCGACGATCGCAAACGCGATCAGCGCCGGTTGCAGCGCCTGCACCACCCGATCCATCCGCCATGCCAGGACCGCGACTGCGACGAATGCCATGCCAGCGACGGCTAGTGTCGCGATGAGAGCAGGCCGTCCGGGCTGCCAGTTGAAATCGGCGAACAGGCGGTGTGCCGTGTAGCCCGCCATCAAAGCCCCGAGATAGCCGACGAGGAATGTTGTGTCCGCGGGGCGGCGGAAAAAATCGACGCCGGGCAACAGCGCATGGGCCATCGCGAACACGGGAGTATACCAGCCGAGCGCGTAGGCGAGCACCACGAAGAACGCCACCGTGAAGAAGCGGATCTCGTGGCGCCACAGTGTTGCCGTCAGCAACCCTGCGATCAGCAACAGAATGGGGATCGCGCCGATGTAGAGCTGCCCCATGTTCTGGGCGATAAACAGCCCAGTGTCGTTCCACGCGAAACTCGGTGGACCCCAGTAGTCTTCCATTCGCCCCGAGGAGCCGAAGACGTCGGGGGCGAACGCCGTGATCAAAAGCGCTGGGTGCAACGAGCCGCGGCCAGCGGCGACGACGTCGATCACCGGCCGGTTCGAGGCCTCGGCGACAAGCGCGGTCATCAGCACGGGCAGGGCTGCCAGGGCAAGGCCGGCCACACCACCGGCCAGCAGGGGAAGGATGCTGCCGCGCAGCCGGCCGGTGGCCGTTGCTCGGTTCGGTCGCGCACCGAGATCGCGGACAGCCGGTTCGCCATCGAGCCCCCCGGACGGCGACATGGGTGCGGCGAGCCAGTCATGCACGACGTAGGCGGCGAGCAGGTAGACCGCCAGCAAAGCGACCTGATCGCGGCCGAGCACCATGAAAGCCGCGATCACGCCGGCCGCCGCGCCATAGCGCCAGGACCCGCGCTCGAGCGCCCGCGACAACACGAGAATGACGATCGGCAGATAGGCGAGACTGAGCACCTGGCCGGTGTGCTGGATGCGCCATGCCATCGAGGCGCCGAAGCCGAAAGCGAGGGCGGCAAGAACTCCGCCGGCCCAGTGCCATCGCCTGTCATGGAACCATGCGATGATCGAAAGCATGGCGATCAGGATGACGGAGAAGACCATGATGTCGACGGCTCCGAGACCGGGATTGCCATCGATCAACGCGAGCGCTATCGCTGGCGGCTGGAACATCATGGACTGCGGATCGGCGATCTGGGGATGTCCAGAGAACACATACGGCGCCCATGCCGGGCTCTCTCCGCGGCTTAGGCTCTGGGCCAGAAACTGGATCTGCGGCTGGAAGTGCGCCTTCGCATCCCACGGGATCGTGACGCGGCCGGAGAGCCAGGGCCAAGCCAGGAATACCCAGCACAGGATGGCGATACCGAATGCCGCGTACAATCGCCACCGCCCGTCGAAAATGTGGTCGCGCTTCTCGAATGGTGGCGGCACGTGCTAGATCCTTCGCGGCTTGTGGCGCAACGCGGTGACGCGCCGCTCTATACCATTCATCGCAGTGGCACGCCTCGTGGTGATTGTCCGACGCGGTCTGCCGAGGGAGCAAAAACGATTTGAACCTCGATGCCCTGCCTCCCGCCTATGCAGAATGCCTCCGCCTCGTACGGGATAGCGATGCCAGCCGACCGTTCGTGGTCGCTCAGCTCGGGCAATCACTCGATGGCCGTATCGCACTCCCCTCCGGCGAAAGCCGCTGGATCAACAATGACGCGGCGCTCGATCATTTGCATCGTCTGAGGGCAGCCGTCGATGGCGTTGTCGTCGGTATCGGCACGGCACTGGCCGACGATCCGATGCTCAACGTGCGTCGCGTTGCTGGCCGCAATCCGGCGCGCGTCGTCATCGATCCCCGCGGCCGCTTGCCGGCGACGAGCCGCATGCTCGCTGACGACGGAAGCCGGCGCGTCCTCGTCACCACGACGGAGGGACGGAGAGCGGCAGAGGCCAGAGGTATTCGCGGGGCAGAGTATATCGTGATCGATCGCCAATCCGGCCGATTGTCTCCGGAAGTGATTGTCGAGGCGCTTGCAACCGCCGGGCTCAGGCGGTTGCTGGTCGAAGGCGGGGCTCAGACTGTCTCGACGTTCCTCGAATGCGGGGTACTCGACCGGCTGCATGTTCTCGTCGCCCCCGTGCTTCTCGGCTCAGGCAAGAACGGGCTGAGCTTCGGTCCTCTCGAAAAATTGTCGGAGGCGCCGCGGCCCCAAACCATCATCCATGTTCTGGCCGGTGGCGATGTGCTATTCGACTGTCATCTCAAATCGACTGAAAGAGGCGCGTAAAATGCCAAAGCGTCAGCCCAGTTCCGCTCCGTCGGCTGCGCCCGAAGTGCAAGTCTACAGTCCGACGGCGCGCCGGTTCCATTGGCTGGTTGTAGGCTTGATCCTCGTGCAGGCGCCGATCGGCCTCTACATGGTCTATCGCGGCAGTACGCTGAACATCTGGGACGCGGCGACGAACGCACTCTACAGCTCGCACAAACTGATCGGGATGGTGATCCTGCTGGTTGCCATGGCACGGCTCGGCTACCGTGTCGTTCATGGCGCTCCCGACGACGAGCCGACGCTCGAGCCGTGGCACAAGGTGGCGAGCGCGGTCAATCACTGGGGCATCTACGTGTTGCTGCTCGTCGTGCCCGTTCTCGGTTGGCTCGGCGTATCGTATTATCCAGCACTCGATGTTTTCGGGCTGGTGAAGCTGCCGGGTCTTGTCGCGGCCAACAAGGAAACGGCGGAGGCCGTGTTCGTCTATCATGCCTATGCGGCGTTCGCGCTGCTGGCGCTGATTGGCGTGCATGTCGGCGCAGCGCTTTATCATCACTTGATCCGTCGCGACAACGTCCTGGCGCGCATGATACCGGGGCTTTTGAAGCGGCGGTGATGACGGGCGCGGTGGCGCTGGGACTGACGAGGCACGGGGATTGACGAGGCGCCGGTTCTGACGAAGCAATCAGCGCGCCGCTCACTCATCAATCCGCTCGGTCCGAGGTTGCCGGCCTGATCCTATTCGACCGGCCAATCCCTGGCGTCCGATGCGGGAAACGCAAACGTATCGACATGCCCGATATCCGCCGCCTTGCGTTCGAGCGCGGCCCAACGGTCGATGTCGCCCCGCGCCACCACACCTGTTTCCCCGACCGCTTGCGCATGACCTGCGACAAGCTCCGCCAACAGCGTGCGATCGCGCGGCGCGGCGAGGAGCCAGGGGCTGTCTCCCTCGATGACGCCGTAACCCGCAAGCTGGAACTGCTCGCCGAGCTCGATTGGTGCGGTTGGCCCGGCCGAGGCGCCAAAGCCCTTGTCGGTCATCTGGTGGCGATTGAAAGCCGCCGTCATCTGGCTGTCCAAAGGATGCCGAGGCTGCCAGAGCTGGCGGCCGTTGTAGGTCAGCGCCGTGTAGAACATCGCACCCTGAGCCGCGACCGCCTTCACGGTTCGAGCGATGAAAGCGGGCGATGCCAGATCGAACAAGGCGGCGGCCGTCACGAGATCGGCGCCTGCGGCAATGACGTCTTCCAGTTCGCTTTCGAGATCGGCAACCTTGAATGCGACGGTGATGTCGCGCCCTTCGTGCGTCAACCTGAGGCCGCCACCGTCATCCGGCACGGCGCTGTCCGCCCAGGTCGCAAGAACTTCGCGCGCGGCCCTGAGCAGTGCTGCATCGTGATCGACGAGCGTCCACGACTGCCGTGCCGGCAGCAGCCGCGATGTCGCTCTGAGGTTCGAACCCGTGCCCGATCCGAGGTCGATGACGCGAACGGAAGGGCGCATGGCAAGGCGGGCGGCGAGGGCCGATTGAACTTCAGCGTTGCGGGCGCGATGGTCCGCCGGTTCGCGCAGCGCCAGCCAGTCGGCACTGAACCCGCTCATGCGTGAATTCCGACGATTGCCGCGGCGACACGCCGCGCGGTCTCGTTCCAGGTGGGCAGAGTGCGTCCCGTTTCCCAGGAGGCCTGGCGCATGGATTTTCGCAGCTTGTTGTCACCGATCACCTTGGCGATCGCGTTGGCGAAGGCTACGTCGTCGTCGGGGCGAACCTTGATCGCTGCGCCATCCGGCACTGTTTCGGCTGCGGCACCGCCCGTCGTGCAAACGATCGCGAGGCCGCGCGCCATGGCTTCGCCCAGCACCATCCCGTAGCCCTCGTAGCGCGACGGCATGACGAAGACGTCGGCCGATTCGTAGAAGCGCTCCAGGGTGGCTGGCACCACTGTACCGGCAAGGGTGATGCGGTCGTCGAGCCGCGCGGCCGAGATCTGTGCCTTGAGCGCGCCGACGGTCTCGGGATCGCGGTCGAGCGCGCCGGCGATCGTCAGCCGCCAATCGCGGGTCGGCAGACGGGCAAGGGCGGCGACAAGCACGTCGTAGCCCTTGCGCGGGGAAACGGCGCCGACGGCGAGAAGCTGCATTGGCATGCCGGTACCGGTTGCGCGTGCGGCGGGGTCTGTTCCGGGCTCAGCAACGACAATCGACTTTTCCGCAACGCCATAGTCGGCAATCAGCGTTCGCCGCGTCGCCTCGCTCGTGACGACGACACGCCGCGCGAGTGCGAGTGCCGCGCGCTCCGACGCCAGCAGCGCCTCGCGACGGGCTTGGGGCGTGCCGCTTTCGAATGCGAGCGGATGATGGATGAGCGCAATGATGCGTCGGTCGAGCCGCTGGATCAGATCGGCGGGCATGGCGCCGTAGGCGAGGCCGTCGATCAGCAAGCGCGCATCGGCGGGTGTCGCGGCAAGCAAGCGTTCCGTCGTTGCGAGATCAACCTCGGACGGATTGGGGAAACTTGCCGGCAGCGCGACATGGCGGGCATCGAGGCCGTAGGACGGCAATAGCCGGAGCAGCCGGCGGTCGTAGCCGTAGCCACCTGTCGGCGCTTCGATGTCGCCAGGTATGGCGAACATCACCTGGGCGAGTGATTCAGACACCTGCGCTCGTCTCCCCGACGGGGCCTTCGAACCAGGCGCGGGCGAGGTCGGTCTCGCTCAACGTCACGCGGATGCGCGCGAGGCCGAGGCCGTCGTCGCCGAGTTCGCCGTCGCGTGCCGCCGCGGCGATCGCATCGAAAATGTGCCGGCACAGGAACTCGGTGGTGGTGAGCCGGCCCTTGAACTCCGCAATCTCGTCGAGGTTCTTGTAGGCCAGCGGCTTCAATGTCCGGTTGAGCACGTCGAGCGCGGCTCCGATATCGACGACGACGTTCTGCGCCGTCAGGGTCTCGCGCATGAACGCGACATCGACCACGAAGGTTGCGCCGTGCATGTTCTGGGCGGGCCCGAAAAACGGGTCCGGCAGCGAGTGGGCAATCATGATGCGGTCTCGAACTTCGACGGCGAACATCGCTCGGTGATCTCCGGTTATTTGCCTTGGGCGGTACATTCGGCTGGCCTTGACGTTGCCGGTCCACCTCGCGGGCAAATCTATAGCCTTATGAAGGCGGCAACGCCATGGCCGAAGCAGACGGATGCCAGTGCCAATGCGGGTGCCAATGCCGGTGCCAGAGCCAGTGCCTGTACCGGTGCCAGAGCCGGTCATGGTGCCCTTTGAGATGCCGGCGGCGGCGGACCGGGGCCGTCCCCTGCCGGCGCACGGGGACGGGCGCTAGCATGCTTCAGTAGACGAGGATCGGTGCGAGCCCCGATGCCGAGGTCGCGAGCATCTCCGGGACACGGGCCGGCGCGTCCTCGAAGGCGATCTCCTCCACGGTGAGGGCGTCGAGTGCCGGGTCCGCCAGCATGGCGAGCGCCGCCTCAATGCGGCGGCGGTAGGTCCAGCGAGGGCGCCGCGACGGCGACACTTGGCCGACCTGGGAGGAGACGAGGCGCAGCCTGCGAGCATGGAACGCGCCGCCGAGCATAACGGGTGCCGGCTTCTCGCCATACCACGACAATTCGACGACGGCCGCTTCGATGCCGGCGGCGTCGAGCGCGGTTTGCAGGCCTGTGGCGGTGGCACTGGCGTGGAACACCACATCGGCGTCCTGGGGACAATCCGCCGGCAGCGCGAACCGGGCGCCGAGACTTTCGACAAGGGTGCGCCGCGCCTCTGAAACATCGATGACGGTGACATCGGATCCTGGCAGGCGCGCGGCGATGTAGGCGACGAGCAGCCCGACGATGCCCGCGCCGACGACGACGATCCGGTCGCCGGGACCGGATGCCGCATCCCAATGGGCGTTGAGGGCTGTCTCCATGTTGGCTGCAAGCGTCGCCCGACGAGCGGTAACGCCATCCGGTACTGGCACCAGCATCGTTGCCGGCGCGATGAACATGTCCTGGTGCGGGTGCAGGCAGAAGACGGTCTGACCCATCAGTTCGCCGGGTCCGTCTTCAACGATGCCGGCCGCGCAATAGCCGTATTTCACCGGGAAAGGAAATGCGCCCTCTTGCAGGGGCGCGCGCATGCGGTCCCACTCGGACTGGGGGATGGTTCCGTTGAGTACGAGGCGTTCCGTGCCGCGGCTGATGCCGGAAAAGAGGGTTCTGACCCGCGCTTCCCCCGGCCGGACGAAACCAAGCGGCGCCACCCGCAGTTCCACGTGTCCCGGTCGCGTATACCAGAGGGCTCGCCCAACATGCACCTTGCCGGTGGATCGTCTCATCTCTATGTCACCCGCGTCTCTGTCCATAGCCTCGGCCACCGCGCAGCCGGCAGTACGCATGCTATCCAGACGGCGATCCAGACGGCAGTGGTCATCCGCGAGGCGTTGCACCCGGGCGGGTCCTGCCGCGCCCCTGCCGACTAGACCTGAAACGCCGGCTGCTGCGGCGTCCAGACCTGAAACCGTCAATTGAGAGCCGCCCGCGATGAGCACTTCCCTCGACACGCCCTCGTCCCGGCCGCTCCATGCGGCTCCCTCGAGGCTTAGCCCACCGGCGGGCCTCCAGGCAATCGCCACGCTCGCGCGCCGACGCCGCATCGTCATCGCGCTCAATGTCGCGACGTATCTGGCGTTGGCCGCCGTGGCATGGCAGATCGCGGCGGCCGGTGGCTGGACGGTGGTCGATGCGATCATGTTCGCATGCTTCCTCGTCGGCACGCCGTGGACCGTGCTCGGGTTCTGGAATGCGGTCATTGGTTTGTGGCTGCTGCACGGCGCGCGGGACCCGATCGCCTCCGTCGCCCCCTATGCCGAGGCGGGTGACCAGCCCGTAGCGCTCGCCATCAGGACGGCGGTCTTGATGACGCTGCGCAACGAAGATCCGGCGCGTGCCATCAAGCGCCTCGCGACGGTCAAGGCCTCCATCGATGCCACCGGCGAAGGTGCGGTTTTCAGCTATTTCATTTTGAGCGACACCAACAAGGCCGATGTCGCCGAAGCCGAAGAGGCAGGCGTCGAACGCTGGCGCGCTGAGGTGGAGGCGGCGGCGCCTGGTTCGGGCAAGCGCATCGTCTATCGCCGTCGCGCCGACAACACGGGGTTCAAGGCCGGCAACGTCCGCGACTTCTGCGAGCGGTGGGGCAGCGACTACGAACTGATGCTGCCGCTCGATGCCGACAGCCTGATGTCGGGCCAGGTTGTCGTTGCCATGGCGCGCATGATGCAGGCCCATCCGCGCCTCGGCATTCTGCAGTCGCTCGTCGTCGGCATGCCGTCGTCGAGCGCCTTTGCCCGCATTTTCCAGTTCGGAATGCGCCACGGCATGCGCGCCTACACGATGGGGCAGGCGTGGTGGACGGCCGATTGCGGTCCGTTCTGGGGTCATAACGCATTCGTGCGGATCAAGCCGTTCGTCGAGCACTGCGACTTGCCGATGCTTCCGGGCAAGCCGCCGCTCGGCGGCCATGTGCTGAGCCACGATCAGGTCGAGGCAACGCTGATGCGCAAGGCGGGCTACGAGGTTCGCGTGCTTCCGGTCGAAGGCGGCTCGTGGGAGGAGAACCCGCCGACGATGCTCGATTTCGCGATGCGCGACGTGCGCTGGTGTCAGGGCAACATGCAGTACGTGAAACTGCTCGATCTGCCAGGGCTGCTGCCGATGAGCCGCTTCCAACTCGTCTGGGCGATCCTGATGTTTGTCGGCATCCCCGCTTGGACGCTGATGATCGCGCTTTTGCCGCTCGCGACGCTGGAAGCGCAGAGCACACCGGCATTCCCCGCGAGCCTCGCCGCCGGCCTCTATCTAACGTTCTTCGCGATGTACTTGAGCCCGAAGATCGCCGGCCTGATCGATGCCACCATGACGAAAGGTGCCGTTGCCGCATATGGCGGCCCCGTGCGCTTTGCCGCGAGTGCCGCGATCGAACTCGTCTTTTCGTTCCTGCAAGGTGCGGTCTCGACGATCCGGACGACGATCTTCATGATCGGCCTGGCGTTTGGGAAATCGGTCGTCTGGGGTGGCCAGCAGCGCGATGCAGCCGGCATCTCGTTTATGACAGCGGTCAAGAACCTTTGGCCGCAGACCCTGTTCGGCATCGTGGTGGCGGGGGCTCTTTACGCGGTTTCGCCGACGGTCTTCTACTGGAGCCTGCCGCTGACTGCGGGCTATCTGCTTGCGATCCCGTTCGCAATGTTGACGGCACTGCCGGCGCTGGGCCGGTTCATGGCGGACGCCGGTCTCTGCGGGATTCCAGAGGACTTCGTGACACCGCCCGAAGTTGCTGCCGTCTTGGCAAAAGCGTGAGGGCGGGCATGAGCAACGGTCAACCGAGCACACTTGATAGGTTGAAGGCCGAGCCTCGCTTTGCCGGACTGCGCCGTTCGCTCGACGTCTATTACGGCGACGTCGAGCGAGAGATCGCCATGGATGCTCTCTATGGCCGGTTTCTGACGCGCAGTGCGCTCGCATTCGACATCGGCGCGCACGTCGGCGATCGCATCGCGTCCTTCCGCCGGCTCGGTGCGCGCGTCGTCGCCCTCGAGCCGCAGCCCGACTGCATGGCGGTGCTCGACGCGCTCTATTGCTGCGACGGCGCCGTGACGCTCGTGGGGGCTGCCTGCGGCACCGTTCCGGGTTCACTGACCTTGCATGTGAATTCGTCGAACCCGACGGTTACGACGGCATCGACGGCTTTCATCGAGGCAGCGGCCGGCGCCGGCGGATGGGAGGGGCAGGTCTGGGATCACGAGATTACTGTGCCGGTGACGACGCTCGACGACCTGATCGCCAGCCACGGCATGCCCGCGTTCGTCAAGATCGACGTCGAGGGCTTCGAGGCGGATGTGATCGGCGGGCTCACACGGCCCGTGCCGGCCTTGTCGTTCGAGTTCACGACCATTCAGCGCGATGTCGCATTCGCAGCCCTTGAAAAGCTCGCTGCACTCGGTTCCTACGGCTTCAACATCGCACTCGGCGAAAGCCAGGTGCTGACCTTCGATCAGCCGGTTTCGCGGGCCGATATGGCGGCTCACATCGCCGCGCTGCCGCACGAGGCCAATTCTGGAGACGTCTATGCTGTTCTGCTTTGATCGCCATTCCCGCGCGGCTCTGTCTGGCGCACTTGTCGCCACGACGCTCGCTCTGGCCGCCGCCGGACCCGCCGCCGCCGCCGCAACCTCGACGCTCGATATGCTCGGCGTCACCGTCACCAATTCCTCCGAGCCGATCCTCTGCGCGGAAAAAGACAACGTGACGCTTTCGTTTTCCTCACCCGAGGTGACGCAGTTCCGCATCGAGGCGGCGCACCCGAGCTACATCGGCGCGCTGGCGAAGGACAGCTACGCAGCGGACTGGACGGCGTGCGATTTCGGAGGGCCGACGGGCGGGCCCTACAAGCAGCCGGAGCGCGTCACGATCCACGAAGACATCGAACTGTGGATCGTCGCGCATCGCAACGGCCACTTCTGGCGCGATGCCGGCACCAAGGTGCGCATCGGCGACAAGGTGTTCGAGGGCATTCAGCTGTTGCAGGTCTGGATGATCAGCCACATGGGTGGCGAGGAAATGCTGGTGCTCTATCCGCAGGACGGCTACTGGCGGATGCGGCCGAAGGCACCAGCGGGCCGCGAGCCCACGGTCTTCGGCACGTCGTTCCTGGTCGGCCCGACGGTGATCGACGGTGGCCGGCCCGTCGTCGACATCTCCGAAATCTCGTTCGACCCGAAAAGCCGGATGTTCACGCTTGCCTTCAAGGCTGGCGGCAAGGCGACAGTTGCGATGTCGAAAGCCGATCGCGACCGCCAGGTTCTCGACGTCACGTTCGACAAGGCCATCTCTGGCGCGCCGTTCGCGGTCATGCGCTCGATGTACATCACCCGCTTCAACAACGACGTGGCGGATATCGCGGTGCTCGAGAAGGGCGCGAAGTCGTGGCGCGAAGAGCCGATCATGAGCTTCTCGGGAGCTGAACGCGCAACCGAGGTCTGGGCCGGGCGTGTCGCGCCGTCGCGGCACAACACGTCCTCACCCGACATGGTGTTCAGCGCATTTTCTGACGGATCGAAATCGCCGCCTGAGTGGCGCGGGCCGGTGGCGCCGCGTGGGGCAGCGGGCGCGGCGGCCTCACCAGCGCAGAAATGACATCGCGGCGACGGCGGGGGGCGCGGACTTGGCCGCTTCGAACAAGCGTTCGAGGCTTGCCGGCGAAATCTCGTCTCCGACCATCAGTTCGGGCCGGTGGATGCCGGACGCGATGAACAGTGCATCGACACCGAAGCCATGCGCGCCTTCGAGGTCGGTGCGCAACGCATCGCCGATCACCAGGATGCGATGATGATCGACGGAGGCGCCACGCAGGCGCTCCGCGGTCTCGTGCGCCGTCCTATAGGCAACGGCGTGCGGCTTGCCAGCCCAGAACACCGGTCCGCCCATGTCCTCGTAGAGATCGGCGATGGCGCCAGCACAAAGGTAGTGCTGGCCGCCGACATCGACGACGAGATCGGGATTGGCGCACACGAACGGCAGATTGCGCGCCAGCGCCACTTCGAGCCGTGCCCGATAGCTTTCGGCGGTCTCGGAGCGGTCGTCGTCGAGGCCGCTGCAGAGAATGGCATCTGCTGTTTCGAGGCTCTGGGATACGCCCGGTACCCGGTCGAAAAGCGCCGCATCGCGATCGATCGGGCCGATGAAATGCAGCGACTGGTAGCCGGACGCATCGACATGCGCCAGCGCGATGTCTCCGGACGAAACGATGGCGTCCCATGCCTCGCGCGGTAGCTGCTTGTCGTCGAGCATTTCGGCTACCCGGAAATTGGGGACCGGTGCATTGGAGACGAGGATGACCGTGCCGCCGGCCTGGCGGAATCGCACGAGGGCATCGGCTGCCGTCGGATGGGCGGTGATACCGTCGTGCACGACGCCCCATACGTCCGAGAAGATGACGTCATAGCTGGCGAACAGCGGCGCGCCGTGGGCGATGATCGGGGGGCTGGAAAGTGCGCGCTGGCGCATCACGGTCTGTGTCATGGTTGCCGGTTCATGTGATGGACTGAGGCCGGTGTGGCGACCGGGATTGCGAAGACGCGGGCGACCGTAGCGGCCGCAGCCGCGCGGTCAAGGGGCTTTGCCCGTGGCAATCGACCCTGCCGGCAGCGCGCGCTCGAAATAATGCCGGCCAGTGCCGAGAACGACCGCGCGCGGAAGGCTTCGAGCGGACGCGGCCAGCGTCCCAACCATTGCCCGATGCCATATCATGCACCATAGGGCGATTTCGCGGTTCAGCGGCGGTTGTGTCCGCGGCCAATCAGACGCTATTCTCCTGTGTAGTATTCTCATTGGTGGATTTTCGAGGCAGGGCGACGCGTCGAATGGAAGATCTTGAGGCGGCGGGTGCTTGGCTCGAGGCCGAAGACGGCCGCAAGTGGCCTCTGGATACGAACTGCCCCATCGGCCGGTCACCGTCGAACATGGTCGTTCTGACGGATCGCAAGGTGTCGCGCCGCCACGCTGTCATCCACCGCCAGGACAAGGACGAATATCTGCTCGTCGATCTCGGTAGCGGCAACGGGTCCTATGTGAACGGCCGTCGTGTATCGCTGCCGGTTCGTCTCGGCGCCAGCGACGTGATTTCCGTCGGTGACGTCTCGTTGCGATTCCATCGCGGCGCGCGCGGCGCATCGCGCACGGCAACCAAGGTGGCGTCGATGACGCTCATCGAGGTCAAGTCGCTCGATTGCTGGATGCTGCTCGCCGATATCATCGGATCGACGCGGCTCGCCACCGATCACTCACCAGAGACGTGGGCGCGGCTGGTCGGCTCGTGGGCCGCCGAATGTCGCGAGATCGTCGAACTCTATGGCGGCACGATCAACAAATACCTGGGGGACGGCTTCCTCGCGATCTGGCCGGGAGGAGACGAGCCGCTCGAGCATGTCATCGGCTCGATCGAGCGCTTCGCGGAACTCCAGCGGGCGTCCTCGCTTCCATTTCGCCTCGTGCTGCATGCCGGCGGCGTGTCGTCGGGCGGTGGGCGCACGCTCGGCGAAGACAACCTGTCGGGTGTCGAGCTGATCTTCCTGTTCCGGATGGAGAAGCTGGCGGCCTCGCTCGGCCATCGGTTTCTGCTCAGTGACGCGGCGCGCGAGCGCCTGGGCGACCGCGTGCCCTTGGTCGCGGCAGGCGAGCACGAGGTGCCGGGCTTCATCGATCCAAGGCCACGGCCGTTCTTCGCGCACTCGAGTTGAGAATTGCGTGGTCGCCTCTGGCCCCAAGGGCTGAGCGCGCCGAACCAAGGACGACAGCCAACTCAGGGTCGCGCCGACGCCAACTCGCCCCCACTGTTTCGTCGGTCAGCCGGTGACGAGCGGTGCCAGAAACAACCAGCCGATGACGGCGATCGCCGCGACGACGAGCAGACCGAGCACGATACCGAGCGTGGAGCGATCGTTGTCTTCGGTCGGCGATGTCGTGGCGGAAGTCGCCGGCCCCGACGTTTGATGATCCGCTCGCGATGGCCTTGCCTGGGGCTCGGACCTCGGCTGCGAACGCGGCTGTGATGGCGGTTGCGAGCGCGGCGGCTCGCTGCGCGGCGACTTGACGGCATGCGTTATGGTGCGCCCGTCGAGGTCGACGCCTGCCGCCGCAGCCGCCAAGGGTTCACCTGGACGGGCAGTCGGAGCTTCCGTCGTGTCGACGTCACGTGCACGGTTCGTAATTCGCAGCGCGGCGATCGTGGAGTTGTCCTGGTTCGGCTCGCGCTTGGCCTCAACGGCTGCAAGTAGCGCTGAAACCAGTTCGGGCGGTGTACTCGTCGCATGATCGTGGATGAGCGTTGCGATCTCGTCACCGTCGAGCGTCAGCAGACCATCGGAGGCGATGACGACCCAGTCGCCTGCCATGAGTTCGAAGCCCTGAAGCTCGAGATCCTGGAGCGGAATGGGATCGCCGGTGATTGCCGAATGAAGAGCGCGCCGCCGCGTATCTGTGCGCGCGATCTCCTCGCTGATGATGCCGGCCGCGGCCTGCTGGTCGAGGATCGCGCCGTGGGAATGGTCGGCGTTGAGCCGCTGCAGGACGCCGTCGCGATAAAGCAGGAGCGTCGAGTCGCCGACGCTGACCCAGCGAAGACCGTCGCTGCCGACGTGTGCCGCGACGAGCGTGGATCCCATGCCGGCGAGCATCGGATCGGCGGCAATCAATTCGGTGAGCGAGGCGTTGGCATCGGCAAGCGCGCGGGCCATGCGCGGGCCGACGTCACCTTCGAGCGTCGCGAACGCGCGGATATAGCCGTCGCAGACAGCGCGGCTCGCGATCTGCCCGGACGTATGCCCACCCATGCCATCGGCCAGCACGACGAGTGTGCTCGATGCCGCCTGATAGTTATTGCCTTCGACGGCAAGCCGGGAGCCATCCTCGGACGCCTGTAGCGAGACCTGTCGGGGATCGACGGTCGGGGCATTCGATGCCTCGTTCTCGTCGTCCCGCCAGATGGCGCAATGGTCCTCCTGCCGTGCCCTGCGGCCCTGACTGGCGCGCCAGGCGTAGGCGATCTCGAGGCTGGTTTCGCTCGGCGTCACAGGCATTGCGTCAGGCGCCGGGCGCTGTCGCCGGTCCATCGGACGCGGCGAGCCAATCGAAACTCTCGCCGCACAAGGCGACGAACATCATCACGGTGCTGCCGATCGTGATCTTGTCCCGGTCGTTGAGTTTCATCGGCGTCAACACCGGCGCACCGTTCAGGCGAACGAGGTTCGTCTTGCCGTTGTCGCGGATATAGAATGTGCGGGCGACATCGTCGTAGATGACGAAAGCGTGTGTGTCGCGGGCAATCCGGTTGTCGCCGAAGTTCAGGCGAATGCGCTGCTCGGGGCCGCGACCGATCGCGTTCTGGCCATAGTATATAGCGCAATTCTTGCCACGCCCGGGCCCTTCCATCACCACCAGCCAGCCGACAGCCGGATCGAAGTCCTCGGCGTTTGTCTCGGCCGGCGGATCGAATCCGGACGGCAGAAAAACGGTCTTGCTTTCAGCGTCGGTATCTTCGGGCGGAACGGAAACCGACGCCGGCGATTGCGATGTCGACGAGGGAGCTGTTTCTGCGGGCGTCGCTTTTGGTGTGTCCCCGTCGGCGGCGCCTTGGCCGGGCCGCGAAGGCTCACCTGAGTTGCGGGCTTGCTGAGCCGCGACGCCGATCACCGTGCCCTGGCCACCGGGTCGGCTCGAGCGCATCGGCAGGATGCGTGTCGCCTCGTCGTCGCTCGATCCCGGCTGTACGATGTGCGTCGCGTCCTCGGACCCCTTGTTCGGGTCGTCGCCGTGGTTCGACTGGTTCATCATTCGGCCTCCTCGTCTCCGGCGGCGCGCATTTCAGGCACCGATTGCGGCCCGCTTCCGTTCAAGAGGGCTTCCTCGTCACGCGGCTGCTGACGGAGGTAGATTATCCTCATCAGCCACGAACCGCAGCTTCACCTCGCCGAGTTCGATCAGGTCGCCATCCGCCAAGTCTCGCTGATTGTACCTGACGCCATTGACGACGACGCCGTTCTTGGTGCCCAGGTCGTGTATCGAGAAAACACCGTCCTGCGAAACATGGACGACGGCGTGGCGGCGGTGGACCGACATGTTCATCAGGCATATCTCGTTCTCGCGATGGCGCCCGACACGCGCACTGCCGACACGCAAGGGAACGGGCGGCTGATCGGAATCGACAAGCTGCAACCACCCGCGCGGGGCCTCCTCGACCGCCTTCGACCAGCTCTTGAACAGAATCTGGGTTTCGCCCCCATGCTGCGTGTTGTGCGGCTCGGACGGCGCGCTGTCGTCGAATTCCGGCAGGTCGACATCTGCATCGACGGTCGCAGACTTGCGGCGCAGGCGCGGCACCAGCAGCGACAGCAGGATCATCGCGAAGCCAATGCCGAGGCCGCTGATCGCCACCAACGCGATCGTGTTGTTCTTCAGCTGGTCGAAGATCCGGATATGAAACGGATCCTCGGTCAGGCGGCTGATCTTCATCGGGTCTGACGCGATCGTGCGACCATCCGTCAAAGTCGCGCGAAGCGTGATGTCAGTTGTTTCCGGCAGGCCGCGTGCATCGAGGCGCAATACCTGGCCGTTCTCGATCAGCCCGAAGAATGACGACGCCAGCTCGAGCACGTCGTCGCTGGAGCTACTCGAGACGTCACGCGTCGCGCCGCCGGTGGCATCGGCGAGCCGCGACATGACGGAGGACTGCTGACGGTCCGTCCGCGTGAGGATCAGGTTATAGATGGCGACGTTGCGATCGCGAGCGAGCTTGACGATGTCCTGCTCCTTGCCGATCGCAGCACTCGAGGCACCGTCGGACACGATCACCAGCGCCTTGCGGTCCGCGGCTTCGTTGCCGAGCTTGAGGATCGGGTCGCGCAGATAATCGACCAGCTCGGGGTTGGCACGCACGGGCGAGGCGTCGCCCACGTCCCGTGCGACGCTGGTCACCTGCAGCCTGTAGGCTCCGAGGGCGGCTCGTTCCTTGAAGCCGGTATCGACCGTGCCGATGCCGATCTTGCGCTTGCCGACGGGAAAGGCGGCGCGACCCAGAAATGTCGCGACGCGACGAAGCTGATCGGAGCCGAGTTCCGATGTCTGAACCACGAAATAGAGTGCTGTCGTGTTCGCGGTCCAGGTGTAGGGCTCGGACGTGAAGCTGACGGACTGGCCATCGCCGTCGACGGCCTTGATCGTCGTCATCGCCTCGCCGGTCATGGTTCGCGCCTGACAGACGATTTTCTCGGCACCGCCTTCCTCGACGGGATCACACGTCGAGACGAGGGGGGCGGCCGATAGAACGGTCACGCCGAGACCCAAAAATGCGGCAAGGGACGCAACCAACGCGAGTTGCGGACGGCTCATTCGAAATCCCCGTTAATTATGGCAAGAGAGCGTGCTCGGCGATGCACCATACTATGACTCCTTCGAAATTTCAGGATAATGAGACTGAATAAGGTTGCCGGACGAATCGAGAGGGTAACCAAGCCGCAACGTGATTTTGTTAAAGGATGTGGACGAAGACCGGAAGGTGTCGGCGCGGAGGGGGCTGTGGATGGCATGCCGGGCGGCGCCGAGGCCAGAATGGTGCACGCCTGGGAGTGCCGATCGGCATGGCTCGATCGAACGTACCGAGGGGGGTGTGCGCGACCAAGCAGCGATTTCGAGTGCGTGCGCCCACCCGGGTGCGATTTTCGATTGCAAGTATCGGATGTTTCTCCGGGAACAGCGCCGCGTCAGGCAGTGGCGCTAAGTTGACGGAGGCTGGCATTCACCCAATTTGGGTGGGGGCGGCACTTGGAATGGAAGTGTGCTAGGGTAAAATCCTCAGATGCACGGCGAAAACTGAGAACCATTGATGGCGTATCAGCATACTCTGACCCTTGGAACTGTCTTGATCGAGGATTTCCGTATCCTCGGTCATCTTGGCAGTGGTGGGTTCGCCAACACCTATCTGGCGCTCGACCTGACCCTCGGCCGCGAAGTCGCGATCAAGGAATACTTCCCCTCGGAGCTGGCAATCCGCGCCAACACCGAAAAGGTCGAGGTCAAGAGCAAGGCTCAGGAAGCCCAGTTCCAGTGGGCTCTGCGCCGCTTCGTGCGCGAGGCGAAGACACTCGCCAAATTCCGCCACCCGAGCGTCGTGCGCGTTTTCCGCGTCTTCAACGCCAACGACACCGCCTACATCGTCCTAGAGTTCGTGCGCGGCTCCAACATGGAGACGTGGTTGAAGGGCCTCGGCCGGCGCCCGACCCAGGATGAGCTCGACGTGCTGCTGTCGTCTCTGCTCGACGCGCTCGAGGTTGTCCACAGCGCCGGCATTCTGCATCGCGATATCAAGCCTGCGAATATCTACATCCGCGCGGCGGATCAGACGCCGGTGCTGCTAGATTTCGGCGCCGCGCGATATGCGTCAGGCGATTATGCCGGCACCACGGCCGCCATCGTCTCGAAGGGCTACTCACCGCACGAGGCCTATGCAACCGACAGCCGCCTGCAGGGGCCGTGGACCGACATCTATGGTCTCGCCGCCACCGTTTACCGCGCGCTGACCGGGTCCGCCCCGCTCGAATCGACCACCCGCGTCCTCGAGGACAACTGCATTCCCGCGGTGTCGATCCCGGGCATCACGGGCGAGTACCGCGAAGACTTCCTGCGCGCCATCGACGATGGCCTGCGCGTTATGCCGCGCGACCGGCCACAGTCGATTGGTGAATGGCGGCAGCGGCTTATGCCCGATTCGTCAACGAACCCTCGGGTTCTGGACGCGAACGGCGATCCGACGACCATTCAGGAATGGCGTCCCATTTCCGATCTGCAGTCCGATGCGCCGACAATGGACCGGCCATGGTCTGGCTCGCGCGGTTCGTCGGGTGGGGCGGCACCGTCGTCGGGCGCAAAGCAGAGCGGTGGCTCCAGCCCGTCGCGCGGGGCGGTCGTCGGTCACAGCCGCGTGCAGATGCCGAAGTCGGGTTCCGGCGGTCCGTCACGTTCGCAGAGCGACATGGCAGGCGCCGGGGCAACAGCCGGCTTGACGGGCGCCGGCACCACGCGACTGATGGACCGCGCCGACGATGATATTGTCGACGGACGCACCTCCGGTGGCCGATCCGCCGCGCCGACGCCGGAACCGAGGCGGTCGCGTTCGTCGGGGATCGTCAGCCGGTCGTCCGAACCAGTCAGCAACCGGACTTTCGTCATCGGTATCGTTTTCCTTCTCGCGGGCACCGCTGCCTTGGCCGGCCAATGGCTCATCACCCGCAAGCCAAGCCAGCCAGCGATCGAGATTGCCGCTCCCGCGCCGGAAACGGCTCGCAACGCCGGTGGCGCCGTGTCCTCGCCGCCCGACGAGACCAAGCGGCAGCGCGAGGCTGCGGAGCGTGCAGCCGCGGAGGCCGCACGCCTGGCCGAGGTCGAGCGGCGTAAAGCCGAAGCAGATCGTGTCGCACTCGCCAATGCGGAGGCGGAAAAGCGCGCCGCGGAGGCGGAAGCCCAACGCGTGGCCGCCGCCGAGCAGCGCGCCAAGGAGCAGGCCGAGAAAAAGGCGGAAAGCGACCGGATAGCCCGCGAGACTGCGGAAGCCGAACGACTGGCCGCGGCGGCGGAGGCTGAGCGCAAAGCAGCGGCCGAGAAGCGCGCCCGTGAAATTGCAGCGGCGGATCGCCGGGCGAAGGAAGAGGCCGAACGCAAGGCGGAAGCCGAGAAGCGTGCCCGTGAAGTTGCGGCGGCGGAGCGCCAGGCCAAGGAAGAGGCCGAACGCAAGGCGGAAGCCGAAAAGCGTGCCCGTGAGTTGGCGGAAGCCGAGCGCCGGTCCAAGGAAGAGGCCGAGCGCCGGGCGGCAGCTGAGAAGCGTGCCCGTGAGTTGGCGGAAGCCGAGCGCCGGTCCAA
>JAGRKS010000016.1 GCA_020442185.1 Hyphomicrobiaceae bacterium | reverse complement strand
CCGGCATCAAACGCGCGGCGACAAACGCCGGGCGATCTGGTGCGCCGCTCGCTGCAGCGTTGAGTGATCTCTTGGGTCGGGACTTTTCGCTCACGGCTGATCCTCCGTCCGCTCGGGCCTCCGCGGGGGCGGCGCTTGCGGGTTGTTTTCGCTCACGGCCATTCCGCGCTTCGCGCGGGCCTCCGCGGGGGCGGCGCCTGCGGGTTGTTTTCGCTCACGGCTATTCCGCGCTCCGCGCGGGCCTCCGCGAGGGCGGCGCTTGCGCCGGGCGCCCTTGGCGCCTGAGCGGCTTCGCCGCTGGAGTGCCCGCCCGGCCAACGGCACATGCAGGGCTGCGGTGCCGGAACCACTAACGACAGCTGCATGACCGGCGCCATCCGGCCGGCTCCCCGGAGGGGAGTCGGATGGCACAGCCAAGTGAGCACCGGCTCCCGGGAGGTGTGGCGGATAGGGTGACGATGAGAGGACCGCCTAGCTGCTCCAGAACGGGAGCATCGCGTCCGCGCTATCCGCCGCCGATGGCATTGCCCTGGTCGTCGACGTAGGCAATGCGGATCATGTTGGTGGTGCCGGGGGAGCCTAGAGGAACGCCCGCGGTGATCAGCAGCCCTTCGCCCGCCGCGACGAAACCGTTGTCGAAGGCGAGCTTGCACGCCTTGCGTACCATGTCGGAGAGCTTGTCCGGGTCGCTCGTCAGGATCGAGTGGATGCCCCAGACGAGCGTCAACCGCTGTGCCGTCGCGTGCACCGGCGTCAGGCCGATGACCGGCAGGCCCGGTCGCTCGCGTGCGACACGCAGCGCCGTCGACCCCGTCGCGGTAAAACAGACGATGGCCGCCAGCTTTACGGTATCGGCAACGGCATGCGCGGCGGCGGCGATCGCGTCGTGCGCGGTCGGTTGCGGCAGGACGTGCGTCGCGTGGACGAGCGATGAGTAGCTCGGGTCACTTTCGACCTTGATGGCGATGCGGTCCATCATCTGGATCGCCTCGACCGGATATTGGCCGACAGCCGATTCTGCCGACAG
This sequence comes from Hyphomicrobiaceae bacterium, assembly GCA_020442185.1. Classification (GTDB taxonomy): domain Bacteria; phylum Pseudomonadota; class Alphaproteobacteria; order Rhizobiales; family Hyphomicrobiaceae; genus JAEUMD01. The sequence goes on along the minus strand of JAGRKS010000016.1, from coordinate 18,831 downwards.
CATCACTGCATCGGCGCCGTCGAAAACGGCGGTTGCGACGTCGGAAACTTCGGCGCGCGTCGGCACCGGCGACGTGATCATGCTCTCGAGCATCTGGGTCGCGACGACGACCGGCTTGCCGGCCGCGCGTGCCTCGCGGGTGATGCGCTTCTGCAGGCCGGGCACGTGCTCGACCGGCATCTCGACGCCGAGGTCGCCGCGCGCGACCATGAACCCATCGGCGGCCTGGATGATGGCGTCGAGATCGTCGATGGCCGACGGCTTCTCGATCTTGACCATGATCGCCGCGCCATTGGTGATGAGCTTGCGCGCCTCGACGACATCCTCGCCGCGCTGCACGAAACTCAGCGCGATCCAGTCGGCGCCGAGGTCGAGCACGCAATTGAGGTCAGCGTAATCCTTCTCGGTCAGCGGTCCGATCGGCAGGAGCGTGTCGGGAAGGCTGATGCCTTTGCGGCTCGCCAGCGGCCCGCCGACGCGAACTTCCGCCGTGATGCGGTCGTCGCGCGCCTCGATCACCTGCATGCGGATCTTGCCGTCGTCGAGCAGCAGCATGTGGCCCGGCTCGACCGCTTCGAAGATCTGGGGATGGGGAAGGAATACGCGCTCCGCCGAGCCGGCGGCTTCATCGCGATCGAAATGGAAGATGGCACCCGGCGAGATCGGCACGCGCTCGCCGGCAAAAGCGCCGAGCCGGAACTTGGGGCCTTGAAGATCTGCGAGGATGCCGATCGGGCAAGCGTACTTCTTGCTGACGGAACGGACATTGAAGACGAGTTCGCGCGCGAGCTCGTGGGAGGAATGGCTCATGTTGACGCGGAACACGTCGACACCCGCGAGGAACAGGCGTTCCATCATTTCGGGTGGCGAGGACGCGGGTCCGAGCGTGGCGATCAACTTAACGCGTCTGTTGCGGCGCATCCTTGGTAGTTCCCCCGTCGTCAGGATCCGTAAGGCGGATCGTCCAGTCCTTGGCGTCTCCGGTATCGACCTCGAAGAAGCCGGTCCGCTTATAGCCCCGATCGCCGCAATCCTGAACGCCTTTGATGGCGAACGATTTGTCGTGCGTGCACATGAAATTCTGTCCGACCCACTCGCCGCCGCGATCGTAATCGACGGCATGGACGTAGATGAAGCGGCTTGGCACCGCGCCCTTGAGCAGCGTCTCGCAGGTGCGCGATGCAATGTTCCACCAGCCCTCCGTCGACCAACCCTCCTGGTTCTGATAGCCGATCGAGACACCGACGCGGCTCTCGGTCGAATTGCAGAGCTTGAGGTCCGCATAGGCGGGAGCGGTGCCGGCCATCAGCACGGCGAGCACGAGGCAAGCGAAGCCGACGGCTTCGCGTAGCGGTGCGGCGTGGCCGCCAAGCCCGCCCCTGGTCTCATGTCTCGCGTCGTTCGTCTCAACACTCACCGTCGTATCTCGTCCTTCATGCCGTCTGGTGCCTGATCGCGCGCCTGAAGCGGGGAAAGTTCGCGCCGCCCGATCCTCTGGCAACCAAGGGTGCTACGGGCCGGATCGGCCCCGCCGTCGCGCCGCCGCGCTGGCCTCCCGATACCTTTCGTCAAGGATCGACGAGGACCACGCGGAAGTCGTTGACGTTGGTTTGTGTCGGGCCGCATTCGACGAGATCGCCGATGGCGCGGAAGAAACCGGTCGAATCGTTGTTGGCGAGGAAGTTGGCGGCATTGAGATTGCGCGCTGCCGCCCTTGCGATCGTATCTGGCATGACGATCGCTCCGGCGGGATCGGACGCGCTGCCGGCGCCGCCATCCGTGCCGTCCGTGTCGCCTGCGAGGCCGGCGATGCCCGCCGCACCATCGAGCGCCAGCGCGAGCCCGAGGGCGTACTCCTGGTTGGGGCCACCCTGGCCGTTGCCCGTCACGGTGACGGTCAATTCGCCGCCCGACATGATCGCCACGCGCTCACCTCGGGCCTTGGCGGCGAGAGCAAGCCGGGCCTGGGCGGCGCCGACGTCGCGCGCCTCGCCTTCGAGCGCGTCGCCGAGCACCTCGACGCGGTAGCCATGTGCCGTCGCAATCGCGGCCGCGGCAGTGATCGACGCTTTTGGGGCTGCAACCATAACGAACGTTGCGCTTGCGAGCTTGGCGTCGCCAGGCTTCAGCGTCTCGTTATCCGGGTCCGCGAGGGCGGCCGCGATCTCTGCCGGAGGCGTGATCTTGTATCGCTCTATCACGTCACGGGCTTCGGCGAGTGTCGTCGGGTCGCCAACTGTCGGGCCGGAGCCGATGGCGGCCGGATCGTCGCCCGGAACGTCTGAGATCGCGAGCGTCAGCAGGCGGGCCGGGTGGGTCGCGGCGGCGAGCTTGCCGCCCTTGATGGCGGAGAGATGTTTGCGGACGCAGTTCATCTCCGTGATGCGTGCGCCGGACCGGAGGAGTTGGCGGGTCAGCGCCTGCTTGGCTTCGAAGGTGATACCGGCGGCTGGCGCCGACCAGAGCGCCGACGCGCCTCCCGACATCAGCGCGAGCACGAGGTCATTCGGGCCAGCGGTTGCCGCGAGTTTCAAGGCGCGCTGGGCCGTGTCGATGCTGTTCTGGTCAGGAACCGGGTGGCCGGCCTCGATCACCTCGATGATTTCGGTCGCCAACCCGTAGCCATGCCGCGTGGTGACGAAGCCCGAGATGCGATCCGCAAGGCCGGCTGCGATGTAGTGCCGCTCGGTGGCTTGCGCCATTGCGGCGGCAGCCTTGCCGGCACCGACGACGATGATGCGACCCCCTTCGGGAATGGGCGGGAGGTGCGGGGGCACGCACGTCGCGGGGTGCGCGGTCGCAACGGCCGTCTCGAACAGTTGCATCAGGAAAGCGCGGGTCTCAGCAGTGGGCGCGGACATTGGATGCAGTCCTTGTCGTTGGAGCGGGCGATATCGCGTCGCAGAAGTGTTTGCGAGATCGAATGTCCCGCGTCAAGGCGGCGGTCGCGGCTTGGGGCGTGGCGGGGGTGGGCCAAGAGCAAGCCGGGAGAGAGCGGGAGGCGAGCCCAGTCACGTCCGGCCGCTCCATGTCCGGCCGTTCCACGGCCGCGGCGAAAAGGCGATGGGGGAAGCGGCGAGGCTGGACGATGGGAGCGGATTCTGAGTGGATTAAGGTGGCGAGAGGGCGGGATGCGGCGCTGTTGCAGTGGCAGTGTCGGGGGCTGCGGATTATAGTCCGGTCTCATGCAGCACATCGCACCCGCACCCTCCCCGCCACGGATCAGCGCGTTTGAAGCCGCGACCCACCGCATCCTTCCAGGTCGCGCCGATGCCGGCTTGATCCTGCTTTGCGACCATGCCGAGAATACATTTCCAGCTGAATACGGCACGCTTGGCCTGCCGCCGGCCGAGCTCGAGCGCCACATCGCCTACGATATCGGCGCGGCAGGCGTTACCGAGCGCCTCGCGGCCGTCCTCGACGTTCCGGCGATCCTGACGCGCTTCTCGCGGCTCCTGATCGATCCCAATCGCGGCACGGACGACCCTACACTCATCATGCGCATTTCGGATGGCGCCGTCGTCCCGGGCAATCGTCATCTCGACGACGCTGAACGCTCGAAGCGCATCCGCACCTACTACGCACCCTATCACGCGGCCATCGATGCGCTGATCGACGAAGCACGCGGCCATCATCCTCATCCCGCGCTCCTCTCGATCCATAGTTTCACCGAACTCTGGCGCGGCGACATCCGGCCTTGGCAGATCGGCATCCTGTGGGACAGCGACGACAGGCTGGCGATGCCGCTCATCGATACGTTCGTGGCCGAGGGCGATCTGCTCGTCGGCGATAACGAGCCCTATACCGGACGCCTCAAGGGCGATTGCATGTGGCAGCACGGCACGCAGCGGGGTCTGCCGCACGCCATAATCGAAGTGCGCCAGGACTTGATCGGCACGCCGCAGGGGCAGGCGGATTGGGCCGACCGCATCGCTCGCGTCATGCGCGCCATCGCCAAGCGTCGCGGCCTCGCGCTCGCCCTCGAGCCAAAGGCGACGACGGTCTCGCCTGGCTTTGCAGCGGGCGCCTTCGGACCTATATGACGACTGTCCAAGCTGCGGGCCGTCGCGGGGAACAGCGACGGGATCGCGCGCGTCTACATTGTAGGCGGGTCTCAGCTGCCGTCGCGCGATGCGCGTCGCCGGCATGCCTTGCACCGGTCCTCGCGACGGTGCCAAAACACGGCAGATTTCGCCCGGCGAGGCGAGACGACGACGGGCAATCACAAGGAGTGAGCCGCCATGAGCGATATCGATCAGAAGACGCAAACCGAACTCGAAGCGGCCGCGTTTCGCCGCCTCGTCTCACATCTGAGAAATCGTACGGACGTCCAGAACATCGACATGATGAACCTTGCAGGCTTCTGCCGGAACTGCCTTGCGAACTGGTACATGGACGCGGCCAAGGAGAAGGGCATCGCACTCGACAAGCCGGGCGCTCGCGAGATCATCTACGGCGAGCCCTACGCGGATTGGCAGGCGAAGTATCAAAAGGAGGCGGGCGCCGACAAGCTCGCGGCGTTCGAGATCAATCGGCCGAAGGACCATTGATGGCGCGCACCGGTTCCGGGCGTTTCATGGGCGGTCGCGTCTGGCTCCGGTAGCGCTTCGTGTTAATCTGGCGTGGTGGTGAACCGGATGCCGGCGTGGCGCGACGGAGGGTAGGACGAGCAATCGGGCTCATTCTTCAACTTCGGAAAGCAAGCGCCATGACAACAACTCGCTCACAGAAGATCGCAACCACCGTTTTCGGCGTTCTCACAGCCACGGTCTTGATCGCCGCATCCGCGACAACGGCCTCCGCCTGTCCCAACGGCTACAAGCGCGTGACCATCCAAGGAAACTCGGTCTGTATGATCGACCACGGTGGGCCGACGTCTCTGGCCGCCCCCGGCGGTGGTGGCATCAAGAAGTTTGCGCCCGCGACACGGCTCCGACGCAACTGATTTGCTTTTTGGGTTCGACAGGCGCGCGCCGCTCTCATCGGTTGCGCGACCGCCCGTCCGGCGTGCTGCGCGACGACGCTTGCGAGCGTCGTGCCGCGTGCCGCCGGATTGGCGAATCGCCATTTTCTTCAGGGCATTCCGTACCAGACGTCGCAAACGTGTGACACACGGTCCGCGACCCGGCCGAGCTGCTGAAAAGCGCTGGGGATGACGAGGGCGCAAGCCTTGTTTCGCCCGCATCCGACGCCTAACGTCCACCATCAGGTGTCGGCAGAAACATCGCGCCATGGCGCCATCAGGACGCCGCAGTGAATGGCCGCGGCCGTCGATGGGCGACGTCACGCAGGGTGGCACGGCGTCGGCTGGTTCTAACAGCAAACGAATAGCAGACAGTTCGTCAAAACACACAGTTCGCGGGGTGATTCATGTCCACGCTACAGGCTTCGGCGCAGAACCAGCTGCGCCAGTTCGTCGAGCAGATCGAACGGCTCGAGGAAGAGAAGAAGGCGATTGCCGCCGACATCCGCGAGAAGTACGCCGAGGCCAAGGCGCTCGGTTTCGACATCAAGGCGCTGCGTCAAATCGTGCGGCTGCGCAAGAAGTCGCAGACCGAGCGGCAGGAAGAGGAATCGATCCTCGAGGTTTATATGCACGCCCTGGGCATGCTCGGTGGCGCACCATCGGATGCCGCCGTCGATGCCTTCATGGCGGCGGAATAGCCGGCGCGCGACCGCCAATGCGGGCGCTTGCCGGATGCCACCGCTCGCCCGGGTCGCATCGCGCGCGACCGCAGGAGCGGGACGAACGGAAAAGAACCGCGGCAATCGTCGATTGCCGCGGTTCTTTTTTCGCGCTTACAGTCGTGGCGGGCGCCCCGGTCCCATTCGGCGCTAGGCCGGGACGCCCTGCGGTGGTGTAGGGCTGACGCCTTACGCCGCCGCATGAGGGGAGGCTCAGCCGCAACTCGTTGCGGCCCTGACGGCGCGAACGCCGGCCTCGTCGTCTTGTTCGCGATTAGCAACGCCGGCTACCAACGCCGGCTGCCGGCTGCCGGCGGGCGCCGCGGCCGCCCGAATTATCCCATACCTCGTGACTACTGCCTCGAGTGCATAAGGTCCAATCGAATCTCTGCTTCATCGCGATCAGTGAAAGTGATAGCAAGGCTTGGATTGATGCGGGCGAACGTCCGGATGTCGCCGCGAGACTAATTCCGACAGCCGGCCGCCGCTATCGGCACGGTGGGACGCGACGGGTGGCTGCCCGGCAAACACCTCAACCGCGTGCACATAGCCATGCGGCGGCTCAGCGGGTGTCGCGGCATGTGACGCCCTGCGTGCAACCTCCGCGCATGCGTGGCGAACGACGTGCGCACGTCGGGCCAAATCGGAGAGACGATGTCGGCGGCCTATCAGATCACGCTCAAGCAGTTGCGCTATTTCGATGCGCTGGCACGCACCCAGCACTTCGGTCGCGCCGCCGAGATGTGTTCCGTGACACAGCCGGCGCTGTCGATGCAGATCCGCGAACTCGAGCAAAGCCTCGGCCTCGAGCTGATCGAGCGAGCGCGCACCGGGGCGCGGTTGACGGCCAAGGGGCGCGAACTGGCTGATCGGGCGGCACGCATTCTCGGAGACGTGCGATCACTGGTCGAATTCGCCCACCATGCCGACCAGGTTCTGGCCGGCTCGTTGAAGCTCGGGGTCATCCCATCGATCGCGCCTTATCTCTTGCCGCCGCTGCTGCCGCTCGTGCGTACGCAATTTCCCGATCTCGAGCTGCACGTGCGCGAGACGCAGACCGCGACGCTGATCGATGAGCTGATCAACGGCAAGATCGACTGCATGCTGCTGGCATTGCCCATCGATCATCAAGACATCGCGACGGAAGCGCTGTTCGAAGATCGCTTCCTCCTCGCTCTGCCGGCGCAGAAGAAGTTGTCCGGTCGCGTCAGGGCCACTCCGGAGATGATCGCCAACGAGCACCTTCTGCTGCTCGAGGAGGGCCATTGCCTGCGCGACCAGGCGCTGACCTATTGTTCGCTGACGCAGGTCGAGCAGGTCGATACCTTCGGCGCTTCGAGCCTGTCGACGATCGTCGAAATGGTCGCGGCCGGCTATGGCATCACGTTGCTTCCCGAGATGTGCATCGGCATGGAAGGCCGCGGGCGCGCGTTGACGCTGATGCCGTTCGCCGAACCGCAGCCGAAACGGCTCGTCGGGCTCGGCTGGCGGCGGACCAGCCCGAGGACACGCGATTTCCAGGAATTGGGCCGGCTGTTCAAAGCCGCATGGATCGCGGGGCGCGAGACAGCCCGGGCGACCAGCGAAAGACTTGCCGGGAGCGAGGAATAACCAGCCCAACGCTCTTCTGCGGCACCGAAATCAGCGCAGTGTTTCGCTGTCACAGTTGAGATGGGTCAACGCCCGCTTGTCCGGACAGATCGGCGTGCGAGCTGGCCGATCGGATCGCCCGCGTCGTCGCCGGCAACAGTCGACGAGCGCAGAGCCGACAGATCGACGGCATTGCCCTTGAACTGCTGCGCCCACATCAACTCGACGACCTGCTGGCCTTGCCTCAAGCGCATCGGCAGCGCGTCGCGGTCTTCGCCGAGCAACTCCAGCGTCTGCCGGACATCGGGGTGAACCATCCGCGTCAGCACCGGATCGTCGGGTGAATCGGTGTCGGTCAGCAGCGGTGCGACCGGGAACGGCCGGTAAGACATCTCATCGGGATGCTCCTCGTCGAATTCTGGCGCGGCGGCCCAGCCCGACGACCAGCCCTGTTCGACGATATCGGTGATGCTGCGTGGCGGTCGCGCGCCTGTCTCGCCGAGAGCTGCGACTGCTGCCGGATCGATCGCGGCGACGCGGCGGCCCTCGGTATCGCCCGCAGATGCGCTGCGATGCGCGAGGTCCGGAGCCGGCAGGCTGCCGCCGGTCAGATCGGGATAAGCCGCGGCGGCGCGACGCGCCACCGGCTCGGGTGCGCGCACGAGGCGGGGCGGAGAAAACGATGCGAGCCTGAACATCGATGCGAGCCGCTGGCGATCACCGGAACTGACGGCGGGTGTCGGAACGGCAGGCCTGTCGTCACCCCGGACCGCGACACGTGGCGTCGCCCGCCATCCATTCCGAGCCGCGATGTCGGCCGCTGTTTCGCGGCGCGGCCGTTCGACCGGTTTCGGCGCTCTGACGAGGCGGGGCATCAGCGTATCGCCGAGCGAGGCAACTTGGCGTTCGACTGGGCGCTTCGCAGCCGCCCGGTTGGTGTCGCCAGACGCCTCGGAAGCCTTGGCAGCGGGCGTGGCATCGGCAACCAGCGTCGGCCGCTTCGTGCCGTTGCGGATGTCGAAGAACGCGGCGACCTGCTGGGCAAGCTCGCTATGACGCGACTTGGCGACCGAATAGTCTCGGCTCGTCAGCGGCCGGCCGTCGGACGGCACGTGCCGGGATTTTCCGTTCGGGAACAACAGCGAGAGTTCGTAGCGCGGCATCCGCGGCCAGTGGCGCACGCGGCCCGTATCGAGGTGGACGAATGGAACGCCAGATGTCGGATAGTAGCCGACGCCTCCGCGCTCGCGGATGAGGCCGGAGTAGCGAAGCTGCTTGATCGGCACATCGGGGAAGTGAATGTCTGCGGCCTTGCCGAGCATGTGGCGGCTGTTCTTGGCTTGGCCCCCGCCCTTGCTGCGCAGTGCGTTGTTCGTTTTCGGTGACCGGTAGGCGGAAATGAGGTGGATCGGCTCGCGCGATCCGAGTTCGGCGTGGACTTCCCAGACGAGATCGATGAGTTCCGGGTCCATCTCGGTCGCTTCGTTGCGCCGCCAGTCCCGCATCATCCAGTTGATCTTCTTGAGGGCCTCAGGATCGCGCCGGCCGTTGCGCATGTAGGTGACGCTCAGCGTCTCTTTGGTGTGGATGTTGTAGAAGGCGATCGTGCGGTCGCCATCGCCGCGAGCGAAAAGGGCCGAAGCGCCGCTGGCCAATAGGACAACGGCCGCGGTTAAGCCCGCGAGCAGAACTCGAGCGCGTGACGTCACGGTGATTTCCCCGTCCCGTGGTGACCAATGTGCTTCCCAGCCGGGGCCTGTCGACCCGGTGGCAGCGGCTTGACCGCTGCGGGCGCATTGGCGCGAAAGACTTTTCTAACGTTAACCCCAACCCCTTAAGCGACAGTAAGACCCCCAATCGGGGCTGAAATGGGGAGGCGGGCCGCAAAAGTGCGTCGCCGCGATCAGGTCTTGGCTCAGGGCTGCGCACTGCGGAAATGAAAAAAGGCCAGAGTTCAATGCTCTGGCCTCGCCTTCTGATGTGCGGCCGCAGGTGTGATGGGCCATGCTATCGCCGCCGCGAGCGACGATACGGCGCGGCCACCCGCCGCGCCGGCTGATCAGAAACCTCCAAACAAGGTTTGGAAAAAGTTATCGAGTGCGTTGTTCGGCTGCTCGAACACCTTCGGACGAACGTACTGGACGGGCAGCAGGTGATCACGGTGGCGCGGGATCTCGTCCCAGCGGTCGGCGAGAGCCAGGCGGATGCGCTGTTCGTGCCGATACACGTCCGGGCGAGACTGCAACTGTCCGTCGTCGTCCACCCAGGCCGTGAAGTACGTGACGTGGACGGGGATCTTGCTCTCGAGCTGAATATTGTTGTTCTGCGGTCCGGTACGCAGCGTATGCGCAACCTTCTCGGCGCTCCAACCCTTGTCCTCGCGCAGCACGACCTCCGCGAGCTTCATCGGATTGCGGACGCGCATGCAGCCGTGGCTGAACGTCCGCTGGCTTTGGTTGAACAGCGATTTGGACGGCGTGTCGTGCATGTAGACCTGATGCTTGTTCGGGAACATGAACTTGACGACGCCCAGCACGTTGCCGCCGCCGGGGGGTTGATAGACGTGGTAGTTGCGGATGTCGGCGCGGCTCCAGTCGACCGACTGGGGATCGATGTCGCGGCCGTTGTACTGGAGGCGTAGACCGCGGCGATCGAGCGACGATCCGCGTGCGAGGCTTGGCAGCAGCTCGTTGACCTTGATCGAATTCGGCACGCCCCAGAACGGGTGCATGACGACAGTTTCCATTTCGTGCGAAAATACCGGCGTCTGCTTGTCGAGTTCGCCGACGATGATCCGCTCCTCGTGGATGACACGGCCTTCCTTGACGACGCGAACCGCGTATTCCGGCAGATTGACCGCGACGTAGGTGCTGCCGAGGTCTTCCGGCATCCAGCGCCAGGCTTCCATGTTGGCAATCAACAGCCCCTCATCGACGCGGCGCTTGCCGCCGTTGAGCGATGCGCGGGTGCGCGTGCCGACAAGCCCGTCGACCGTCATGCCATTGTCGCGCTGGTAGGCCTTGACCGCCTGTGCGAGCTCGTCGTCGTAGAACTCGGGATTGCCGGCGCTGCCGTCGGCCGCCGCCGGCGGGTCACCCGCCTTGAGCCGCTGACGCAGCACCGCGACGTCGGCATGCGTTTTGCCGGGCGAAAGCAGGGGGCCGCGTGCCGGCATCACGATCTGCTTTTCTTCCGCTGCAACCGACTGGCGCATTTCGGCAAGCTTGGCCTTCAGCCGCACGAAACCCTCGTGGCGCGGATGGTAGCTCGTCAGGACGCGTGCGGGCTCACTGGCTGCCGCGAGCGCGACGAGCACGGCCTCGGGCGAGGCAAGCGGAGGGTCGCGGTCGAGGTACGAACTCATCTCGCGCGGGTTGGGGATCCGCCCGCCGCGAGCGAAGCGCGCATATTTGAGGGCCGCGACCGAGAGCTTCTGTTCGAACGCCGCGAGATCGTCGGTCGCGGGCGTGGCGCCGAACGAACCGGCCGGAAGGTCGAACGCCGAGGCATCGAGACCCCACTCACCGGCCTGGCCGATTTCGGCGATCACCGCAGCGGCGGCGGCGGTCGGAGCGTCACCCGAGAGCCAGAGAGGTGCTTGGCGTTCGGCGTAAAATTTGGCCAGCGCGGCACGATCGGCCTTGTCACCGTCACTCGCACCCTTGACCGGTACGGCCAGCATGTCCACCAACCGCGCCAGTGTCGCGGCATTCTGGGCGTCGTTGGGGGCCGGTGTCTCGGCGAGCGCCGGAGCTGCTTCTGCAGGGGTGGCAGGATTGGGAGCCGCCTCTGCTGCGTCTTTGTTCGCGTCCTTCGCCGCGTCCTTCGCGGCTGTAGCCGGCGTTGCGGGCGCATCGACCGGCCGATCGGCGGCTGGTGCCGCGGCGGCAGGCTGGTTGGCGGCAGGCGGCGGCACGGCGGGGGCCGCAACAGCCGGATTTGCCTCGCCCGGAGCCTCAGGCTTCGCGTTCGCCGACGGCTCCGTCAGCGGTTTTTCAGGCATCGCGGTCTGGACGGGTGGTGTCGCGGTCGGCGGCGGGCTCTCGGCGGCAGCCGGCTCGACCAGAGCGGGCGCGGCGGCGGCGGCCGGCTTTGCAACGTCGGGTGCAACGGCCTCCGGTGCGTTGGCGATCGCCGGTTCCGTTGTCTCTTGAACCGGTATTGCCTGGACGGGCGCCGACGGTGCGCCAGCCGGCGCGGCGCCTGCACTCTCAGGCGCGGCTGCGGTCGGCACCATCATGGCCTCGGTCGGCTGTTCTCCAGCCGCGGTGGCCTGTACGGGGCCCGCCTCCGCCGCGTTGCCCGTCGCGGCCTGCGGCGCCGCCTGATCCGGCTTCTGTTCAGGCGTGGTCGAGGCGCTGCCAGGGGCCGGGGCCTCCTGAGCGGCAGCCAGGGACGGACCGGCGACACCGAGCGTCAGGCCCAGGGCGAAAGCGGCGACGTGTCTGCGAAGCATCAGAATCTCCCTCGATCGCCGGAACGCTAATCGACGTTCGCTTTGATTTCCAGCAAACGAGCATCACGAACGAGTGTGGCGTCATTTCGGGCGCCGGGAGTGTGGCCGGTTTACATACCCACCGCCAGGGAGCAGTCGGTGGCTCGGGCGAGGGTCGTCGGGCAGACATTTGTTCACCCAGCCCCTGTTCACCCAGCCTGGGATTTCGCGGGGACTGCCCACAAAACGACGAAGACCCGCCACCCGTTGAGAGTGGCGGGTCCGACGCCCGTGCAAGGTGAATGGCTAGTCCGACCAGCAATAGGCGTTTGTCGAGGCGTCAGCCGGCGCGCGGCTCGAGCCCATACTCCTGCATTTTGCGGTAGAGCGTCGAGCGGCCAATTTTAAGGCGCTTGGCGACTTCTGTCATATGTCCACGATAACGACCGAGCGCCAAGCGGATCATGTCCGCCTCGATTTCGTCGAGCGGCCGGATGTCGCCATCGGCGGTGATCGCGGGGATGCCGAGGGAGGTTGCGCTGCCGTCGACAGGACGGACTTCCATCGTCTGCGGAACGTAGGCTTCGGCGCCGAGCAGGGCGGGCCCCTTGTACGACGGCTCCTTGACGGTCGGCGCCGGCGCAGGCGGGATCGCTACGTCGAAGCCTTCGCAATGGGCGGCGATCTGCGGGAATTCGTTGATGGTGAGTTCGGCGCCATCGGCGAGCACGACGGCGCGGAACACCGCGTTCTCGAGCTGTCGGACGTTGCCGGGCCACGCATAAGCCTCGAGCATCTGCCGGGCCTGCGGCGCAATCGAGATGATCCGCTTGCCTTCTTCCGCCGCGAAACGTGCCAGGAAGTGATTGGCGAGCTCGGTGACGTCGTCGATGCGCTCCTTGAGCGGCGGCACCCAGATCGGGAAGACGTTGAGGCGGTAATAGAGATCCTCGCGGAACTTGCCGTCCTTCACCTGCTGGATCATGTCGCGGTTCGTGGCCGAGATCAGGCGGAAGTTGACTTTCACCGGCTTGCGCGAGCCGACCGGGTCGATCTCGCCCTCCTGAAGCGCCCTGAGAAGTTTCACCTGGGCATCGAGGGGAAGTTCGCCGACCTCGTCGAGGAACAGCGTGCCGCCGTCGGCTTCCTGGAACTTGCCGATCCGCTTGTCGGTGGCACCGGTGAACGAGCCCTTCTCGTGGCCGAACAGGATCGATTCCACGAGGTTTTCGGGGATCGCGCCGCAGTTGACCGTGACGAACGGCTTGCCGGCGCGTTCGCTTTCGCCCTGGATGGCGCGCGCGATGAGTTCCTTGCCGACGCCCGACTCGCCTTCGATCAGCACCGGTATGTTGGAGGCGGCCGCCCGCTTGCCGAGCGTGATGACGCGCTGCATGGCTTCGCCGCGAATGATGAGGTCGTCGAAGGTGAGCGTGCCTTCGTTGCGCTTCTTGATGCGGGTGATCTCGTCCGCCAGCGCTTCGATCTTGAGCGCGCTCTTGATCGAGACTTCGAGCCGCTCTGGGCTTGCCGGCTTCACGACGAAATCGACGGCGCCGGCGCGCATCGCATTGATCGCGTACTCGATCGAGCCGTGCGCGGTCTGCACGATGATTGGCGGCAGGCCGGGCTTGCCGACGAGACGGTCGAGCACCGCCATGCCGTCGATGCCGGGCATGACGAGATCGAGAAGGACGAGGGATATGGTGGCGCGCTCGGGGCCTTCGAGGAATTCGATGGCGCTTTCACCCGAACCGCTGGTCTTCGTCTCGAAGCCCATGCGCTTGATGGTTTCTTCGAGAATGCGGCGCTGGGCCGGATCGTCGTCGACGATGAGAACTCTTTTGGCCATGTGTCACTCGACTCTAACGCCACACTACTGTCGCCACTCGTCGCGATGCCCCGTATTTGGACACGCATCGATGATCGGCAAACGCTTACACGCCGAGAGTGCCCGAGTTCGGTAAACAGGAGGTTTCCCGATTTGCCGAGTTGGCGCTTTTTATGACAGTGCGCGCCGATTGCATCGCGCCGAGGCGGAATTGCAGGCGATCGCGGCGCTGCGGCGCCCGCAATATGCGACGCCTTGAATTCGTTGCCTCATGCGGTCACATTGCACGCCAAGCCCCCAATGCAAACCGGAGTTCGATATGACGCCGATCGCGCGCCACGCCCTTCAACCTGCCGCATCAACAGCCACCGACGGTGCCGCGCAACCGGCGCCCGCCGGCAAGCCCGATCTCGGCCGCATGCCGGAGTGGGATCTGTCCGATCTCTACAGCGCACCCGATGCGCCGGAAGTCGCGAGCGACATCGCGAAGGGCGCGGCCGCTGCCCAGGCGCTCAAGTCGACATACCAGGGCAAGCTCGCTGAAATCGCGGCCGACGGCGGAAAGCTCGCCGAAGCGGTGGTGGCGTATGAGGCGTTGTCCGACCTGCTCGGCAAGCTCGGCTCCTATGCGGGCCTGCTCTATGCGGCGAACCAGACCGATCCGGTGCGCGCCAAGTTCTACGGCGACATCTCGGAGAAACTGACGTCGATATCGACAGACCTGCTTTTCTTCGAACTCGAGTTGAACAAGATCGACGACGGCGTGCTCGACGCTGCCCTCGAGCATCGAGCGCTTGCGCGCTACAAGCCGTGGTTCGACGACCTCCGCAAGGAGAAGCCCTATCAGCTCGACGAGAAGATCGAGCAGTTGTTCCACGAGAAGGGCCAGACGGCGCGCGGGTCCTGGAACCGGCTGTTCAACGAGACGATGAGCGGCTTGCGGTTCGACGTCGAAGGCCATGACGAGCCGCTGACGCTCGAGCCGACGTTGAACCTGATGTCGGATACGGACCCCAAGAAGCGGCAGGCAGGCTCGGAAGCGCTGGCGAAGGTATTCAAGGACAACGTGCGGCTGTTCACGCTGATCACCAACACGCTCGCCAAGGACAAGGAGATCTCCGACCGCTGGCGCGGCTTCAAGGACGTCGCCGACAGCCGCCATCTGGCGAACCGCGTCGAGGCGCCCGTCGTCGATGCGCTCGTCGCATCCGTGCGCAAGGCCTACCCGCGCCTCTCCCATCGCTATTATGCGATGAAGGCGAAGTGGCTCGGCATGGACAAGCTCAATCACTGGGACCGCAACGCGCCGCTGCCCGAGAAGCCGGATCGCACCATCAGCTGGCCGGAAGCGCAGGAGATGGTGCTCTCGGCCTACGCCGGGTTCGCCCCCGAGATGGCCTCCATCGCCAGGCCGTTCTTCGAGCGCAACTGGATCGACGCTCCCGTGAGGCCGGGCAAGGCGCCGGGCGCGTTCTCGGCTTCGACGGTGCCGTCGGTGCACCCCTACGTGATGATGAATTATCTCGGCAAGCCGCGCGATGTGATGACGCTCGCGCACGAACTCGGCCATGGCGTGCATCAGGTGCTCGCCGCCAAGCAGGGCCCGCTGCTGGCGCCGACGCCGCTGACGCTCGCCGAGACCGCGAGCGTGTTCGGCGAAATGCTGACGTTCCAGAAACTGCTGTCGGAAGCCAAGGATGCACGCGAGAAGAAGGCGATGCTCGCCGGCAAGGTCGAGGACATGATCAACACGGTGGTGCGCCAGATCGCGTTCTACACGTTCGAGCGGCGTGTGCACGAGGAGCGGCGCGGTGGCGAGTTGACATCGGAGCGGCTCGGCGAGATCTGGCTCGAGGTGCAGGCCGAGAGCCTCGGACCGGCGATCGATTTCAAGCCGGGCTACGAGGTATTCTGGACCTATATCCCGCACTTCATCCATTCACCCTTCTACGTCTACGCCTATGCGTTCGGCGATTGCCTCGTCAACTCGCTCTACGGGCTCTATCGCGAGGCACATCCGGGCTTCGTCGCGAAGTATTTCGACATGCTCAAAGCGGGCGGCTCGAAGCACCACTCGGAGCTTCTGGCTCCGTTCGGGTTGGATGCGCGCGACCCCGAGTTCTGGAACAAGGGGCTCAAGGTGCTCGAAGGCATGATCGACGAGTTGGAGCGGATGGAGATGGTGGGGTGAGTGGCGCCTTATCTGCTCCCCCCTGAGGAACATTTATGTCTTGCCTCGAAACATGTGCAACGCTCCGCATCTTCTCGGACGATGTCACCCCGCATGTTATCATGAAGACGCTCGACATCGAGCCGACTGATAGCTTCGCGAGGGATGATCCGTACAATCGCGGTCGCAACCGTCGCAAAATGCACGGCTGGTTCTGGTCGACCGAGAGTAAAGTCATTTCGACTGACAACGCCGAACATGTCCGCGCCATCATCGAGAAGCTTGCCGGCAAGCAACAGGCGCTGCACCGATTGGCAGTGATGGGATGCCGGATCGACATTTCGAACTATTGGGTTTCGTCAGGTCAGGGTGGTCCCATTCTTGAGCCTGACAAAATGCGTGTTCTGGCTGAGATGGGTATTGCGATCTGGTGGGACGTCTATTTTGGGCAGGACAAAGACTATGCTGAGCCGCGCTAGCTGAATGGCGGCGAGCCGCAGCATGACTGGGTTTCCGCCTTCGCGGGAATGACGCTGGGGGTGGCCAGATCGCGTGCACAATCACCGCCGTCATCCCGGCCTTGGGCCGGGACCCAGACACGAGGCAACAAGAGTGGCGTCGAGATGAAGCGAGCCGCCGTCTACATTCTCGCGTCAAAGCGCAATGGCACGGTCTACGTCGGCGTTACGAGTGACCTGCACCACCGCATGGCGGAGCATGACCAGGGCCTGTTCGACGGCTTCACCAAACGATACGGCATCAAGATGCTCGTCTATTACGAGATGCATGCCACGATGGACGATGCCATACGCCGTGAAAAGCAGCTCAAGAAATGGAACAGAGCCTGGAAGCTGCGGTTGATCGAACAGATGAATCCGGAGTGGGAAAACCTTTTCAACTCCGAGACCGGTGAGATTGCCTTCGGGTCTAGAGATGTGGGTGTTGATCGCTGAGGACGTGCGAGCCGTGGCAAGACTGGGTTCCCGCCTTCGCGGGAATGACGGAAGTGGGTGGAGCATCGTTCTACATCCTGTACAACGCTGCCTGGCCCATGTTATACATTTCGTACAACGCGCCGCTGGAGCCGCCGACATGAAGCTGCAACTCAAGAAAATCGGCAATTCGACCGGGCTCATTTTCCCCAAGGAGCTTCTGGCGCGGCTGGGGCTGCAGGAGGGCGACGAACTGGTGGTGAGTGAGGGGCCTCAGGGTTCGCTTTCCATCACGCGCCACACCGACGATGACGAAGAGACCATGCGTCTCGCGCGCGAGGTCATGAAAGCCTATCACAACACGCTGACGGCACTCGCCAAGTGAGCGAACTACGCTGGGTCACCGTCGATCAAGCGATCCGCGTCCATGCCGAGCAGCTGGCGCGGTTCGGCGGGCCTGAGGGCATTCGCGATTCCGGCATGCTGGAAAGCGCAATGGCGCGGCCACTCAACAAATGGAGCTACGGCGAGCGCGACATGGCCTCACTCGCAGCCGCCTATGCCTTTGGGCTCGCGAAGAACCATCCGTTCGTCGACGGCAACAAACGCGCTGCCTTCATGGTGATGATGGTGTTCCTGCGCAAGAACGGCATCGCGTTCGCGCCGCCCGAGGCGATGGCGACAGCGGCCATCCTTGGCCTTGCCTCCGGTGACATCGTCGAGGAGGGGCTGACGCGCTGGATCAGGGATAATTGGCCGGCGGCGTGACGGTGACGGTGGAACGCGGGACGTGCTCTCCTTCGGCAGCGTGACGACAGTGGTGGAACGGGTGTGCGTACACTATCTACTCCGCCGCGCTCTTGGCCTCGTAGCCGAGCATCGCGTTGAGCTTGTGGATGAGGTCGGCGGCGGCTTCCGGGATGTTGGTGCCCGGGCCGAAAACGGCCTTGGCGCCGGTTGCGAACAACTCGTCGTAGTCCGCCGGGGGAATGACGCCGCCGACGACGATCATGATGTCGCCGCGCCCCTCTTTCTCGAGGGCGGCATGCAGCTCCGGCACCAGCGTCAGATGGCTCGCCGCGAGCGACGAGACGCCGATGATGTGCACGTCGTTCTCGACAGCTTGGCGGGCGGCTTCCTCGGGTGTCGCGAACAACGGCCCGATGTCGACGTCGAAGCCGAGATCGGCGAACGCCGACGCAATCACCTTCTGGCCGCGGTCGTGCCCGTCCTGGCCCATCTTGGCGATGAGAATGCGCGGCCGGCGGCCGTCGTCCTTCTCGAATCGCTCGACCAGCCGGACGACCTCGCCGACGTTCTTGTTCATGGCGCCCGCCTCCGATCTGTAGACGCCGGAGATCGCGCGGATCTCGGCCTGATGCCGCGTGTAGACCTTCTCGAGCGCAAGCGTGATTTCGCCGACCGTTGCTTTCGCCCGCGCCGCCTTCACCGCCAGATCGAGTAGATTGGCGCTGCCCTTGGCGCCTTCGGTGAGTGCGTCGAGCGCGGCTGTGACATCGGCCTCGTTTCGCTCGGCGCGCAGCCGTTCGAGCTTGGCGATCTGCTGCTCGCGCACGCTCTTGTTGTCGACCTTCAACACCTCGATCGTCGCGTCGTCGTCGACGCGGAACTTGTTGACGCCGACGATCGTCTGGCGGCCACTGTCGATGCGTGCCTGCGTGCGGGCGGCGGCTTCCTCGATGCGCATCTTGGGAACGCCGGCCGCGATCGCCTTGGCCATGCCGCCGAGCTTCTCGACCTCGTCGATGTGGGCGAGTGCCTTCACCGCCAGATCATACGTCAGCCGCTCGATGAAGTAGCTGCCGCCCCACGGATCGGCGACGCGGCAGGTGCCGGTTTCCTGCTGCAGGAAGAGCTGGGTGTTGCGCGCGATGCGGGCGGAGAAGTCCGTCGGCAGTGCGATGGCTTCGTCGAGTGAATTGGTGTGCAGCGACTGGGTGTGACCCTGCGTCGCCGCCATCGCCTCGATCGCGGTGCGCGTGACGTTGTTGAAGACGTCCTGTGCCGTAAGCGACCAGCCCGATGTCTGCGAGTGCGTCCTGAGCGAGAGCGACCGCTCGTCGTTGGGTGCGAACTCGCGCTTCACGAGCGATGCCCAGAGCAGCCGCGCCGCCCGCATCTTGGCGATTTCCATGTAGAAGTTCATGCCGATCGCCCAGAAGAACGA
>JAGRKS010000113.1 GCA_020442185.1 Hyphomicrobiaceae bacterium | reverse complement strand
TCCTTGCGCATCCAGTCGACGGCGAATCCGAAATCGAACTTGCCGTCATTCATGGTCTTCCAGCGATTTTCCATCTGCCAGGACTGGGCCGCGCCCTTCGAGATCGTATCCATCACCGCGGGAACATCGAGCCCGGCCTTTGCGGCCATGTGGAGACCCTCGGCGAGGCCCTGTACGAGGCCTGCGATGCAGATCTGGTTGACCATCTTCGTCAGCTGTCCAGCGCCCGCGGGGCCGATCAGGTTGACCATGCGCGCATAGTGGTCGATGACGGGTCTTGCCTTCTCGAAGACATCGTTGTCGCCGCCGACCATCACGGTCAGCACGCCATTCTCGGCCCCTGCCTGACCGCCGGATACGGGCGCATCGAGGAAGCCGAAGCCGGCCGACGTCGCTGCGCCGTAGAGTTCTCGCGCGACATTGGCCGACGCCGTCGTGTTGTCGATGAAGACCGAGCCCTTCGCCATGCTGGAGAAGGCGCCGTCCGGGCCGGTTGTCACCGCCCTCAGGTCGTCGTCGTTGCCAACGCAGCAGAACACGAAGTCGGCGCCGTCCGCGGCGGCAGCGGGCGTCGGCGCGGCGCGGCCCGCACCGTGCTCGCCGACCCACTTTTCAGCCTTGGCGGAGGATCTGTTATAGACGGTCAGGTCGTGACCACCCTTCTTGAGGATGTGCCCGGCCATCGGATAGCCCATCACGCCGAGCCCGATCCAAGCGACTTTCGCCATTTCATTGCTCCTTCGGGTTTTGTTGCTGCAAGTGGCCGGTTCGCAATCCGGGATTGCCCGTTCTATTATCGAATGGGGCCGTGGCATGCCATGAAAATCGGTCTCGGTGCCGCATCCGTGTGACCGAACAGGTGAACGGGCAGGTTGCTTGGCAGGCCGCCAAGCGCTCGGGCACGGGACCCGGCGTCCATTTGCCTCGTCGGCAACGAGCGCTCCGACCTGTAGTGCGGATCAGGGACATTCGGGAGCGTCGGGATGCAACGCAAAGCGCGCGTCAAGTCGAAGGCACCGGCCGCCGAGCGGGGGACTGCCCGCGTTCCGGCGCTGGTCACGCTCGCCGACATCGAGCGCGCACGCGATGTTCTCGCCGATCACATCATCGATACCAAGTTCGAGTACAGCCGCACGCTCTCGGACATGATCGGCGCTGGCATCTGGCTCAAGTTCGAAAACCTGCAGTTCACGGGATCGTTCAAGGAACGGGGCGCGCTCAATCGCCTCAATGCCCTGTCGGCTGCCGAGCGCCGCCGCGGTGTCATAACGATGTCCGCCGGAAATCATGCGCAGGGCGTTGCCTACCACGCGGCCCGCCTCGCCATTCCCGCCACCATCGTGATGCCGGAACCGACACCGACAATCAAGGTCGAGAACACTCGCCAGCTCGGTGCACGGGTCGTGCTCGAGGGGCCGACGCTCGAGGAAGCGGCAGCGCATGCCCATCGGCTTGCCGCAGAGCAGAAGCTGACGTTCGTACATCCCTACGACGACGCACTGGTGATTGCCGGCCAGGGGACGATGGCGCTCGAGATGCTGAAGGCGGAGCCGGATATCGATGTCATCGTCGTGCCGATCGGTGGCGGCGGTTTGATATCGGGCATCGCCGTTGCCGCCAAGGCGTTGAAGCCGTCGATCCGCATCATCGGCGTGCAGGCCGCGCTCTATCCCTCGATGTACAACCGCATAAAGGAAGCCTCGCTGCCGATGCGTGGCGATAGTCTTGCGGAAGGCATCGCCGTGAAATCGCCGGGTGAGATCACCAGCCGTCACGTCCGCGAGCTGGTCGACGACATCGTGCTGGTTGCAGAAAGCGATATCGAGCGGGCGCTCTCGCTTCTGCTCGCCATCGAGAAGACGGTTGTCGAGGGAGCCGGTGCGGCAGCACTTGCAGCCGTCATGGCCGATCCGCAGCGGTTCGCGGGCCAACGCGTGGCGCTCACGCTCTGCGGCGGCAACATCGACACGCGGTTGCTCGCAAGCGTGCTGACGCGAGGCCTCGCCCGCGATGGCCGCCTCTCGCAACTGTCGATCGATATTCCGGACCGCCCGGGACAGTTGGCGCGCGTCTCGTCGGTAGTCGGCGGCGAGGGCGCCAACATCGTCGAGGTCTATCACCAGCGTGTCTTCACGGTGCTGCCGGCCAAAGGCGCGGAACTTCATGTGGTGATCGAAACGCGCGATCGCGATCACTTGCGGCGCGTGCTCGAAAGCCTCGAGCGGGCCGGATATGCCGTCGAGGTCAAAGGCGCGGCCGTTGCGCGGTGAAAGAAGTTTTTGATTAGGGATTTTTTTCGCTCACGGCTGTTCCGAGCTGCGCTCGGGCCTCCGCGGGGGCGGCGCTGTAGTGCGGATCGTCGCTGGCGGCTATGTGGCTGGATTTTTTCGCTCACGGCTGATCCTCG
>JAGRKS010000112.1 GCA_020442185.1 Hyphomicrobiaceae bacterium | reverse complement strand
AGCGCCATCCGGCCGGCTCCCCGCAAGAGGAGTCGGATGGCGCCAGAAAGAATAGCCCATCCGGCCGGCTCCCGGGAGGGGAGTCGGATGGCGCAGGCAGGAATGCACCGGCTCCCCGGCGGGGGGGCGCCAAGCGAGACGTTCACCGGCCGGCCGGGTGCCAGCGGCCGTTTCGCCACGTGAACGGCGCGAACGAAACGGCGCGTGCATCGCCGGAAGCGTCGAACGTGGTGCCGAGGTCTGCTACGCCGCCGTGGCGCAACTGGTGGACGACGGCGCTCGCGATTGGCGTACCCGCAAGGCGAACGGCGCCCATCCAGGCTTCGAGCGCCGCTATCACGTCCGCCACCGCGATGCCCTCGAACGTCGGTGCCTCGATGGGTGCCACTTGACCGGCAACCGGCACCGGCAACATCACTTCGACATCGGCGTCGGCAAGGCGACCGGCCTCGGCGATGAAACTCGCACTGGCATGCGTATCGATGGCGAGGAAACGGGCCGTCGCGCCGCGCTCGCGCAGCTGGCGCAGGACGATGACACCTTCGGCTGGAAAGCCGGCAAACAGGATGGCACGAGGTTGGCTGGCGACGATCTTGGCGACGGCGGCGGAATAGTCCGTCTCACTCGCCACGATCGTCACGATTTCCGCGCCGCGGCCGGTCCGCGCCTTGAGAACGCGCTGGGCGCCGTCTGCAATCGAGCGCGCAAGGATCGTGCGATCGTGGACGATCACGATGCCACCAGCGGCGCCAGCGCGAGCAAAGCTGGCGAGCCTTAGCCCCGCGTCCTCGCCTTGACGGTCGTCGCGGCCGGCAATGCGAAATTGCACGGCACTCCCCGTCGTCTTGGTGATATCGGGATGGCGAGCGCCTGCTGCGAGAAAGAGGACACCGGCTGCCCGATAGAGCGGTGCCGCGGTGGCAGCCGCCGCCGAGCATGGGTGTCCTATCACGACAGCGGGCCGCCGGGCGATGACGTCGGTTGCGGCCGCAGCGGCACCGGCGCGCGTGCATTGGTCGTCGATGACATCGACCGTGAACAGGCGAAGCGGTGCAGGTTTCGCATTGCTGCTCGCTCTGGCGCGAGCGACGAGCGTCTCGGCACGCGCCGCAATCTCGGTGCCGGCCGCTTCGGCCCATCCGGTGAGCGGCGCCGCTATGACCACGCGAATTGTCTCAGCGTCGGTTGATCGGGTAGCGGATTGCGCGGCAAGCGCCGACGTCGTGAGTATCGCGGCGGCCACGACGGCTGCCGCGCGCGCCGAAGCGGCGAACAAACGAATTGCTCGGGAGTTGCGCGCGCGGACTGCACTTCTGTCACGCGCGGACGGCATCTCAAACCCCAAGGCGGATGAAATTGCAAACGCGGACGGGAGGCACGCATCGCGCACCTCCCGCCCTACTGTTCTGGGAATTCGCAGAGGCCCGCTTACGGGTTCTCAACGTAGGTGATCCGCCCATCGGGCTGCTTCGTCCACGTATACATCGTGTAATCGAGCCGCGTAATATCACCCTTCTTGTCGTAGGAGATGTCACCGATCACGGTATTGAAGCTCTGGCCGGAATGCATCACTTCCGCGACCTTCTTCGGGTCGGGAGCGCCGGCCTTTTCGATGGCCTGCTTGATGATCTGCATGGCAGCGTAGCTGTAGAGCGTGTAGGCCTCGGGCTTGAAGTTGCGTGCGGCGAATTTTGCGATCACCGCCTGCGCTTCCGGACGCTTCTGCGGATCGGGCGCGAAGGTCATGAGCGTGCCTTCGGCGGTCGGTCCGGCAACAGCTGCGAACTCGTCGGTTGCGATGCCATCGGCTCCCATCATTGTCGCCATCACGCCGGCGTCGCGCATCTGGCGCAGGATGAGGCCACCTTCGGTGTGCAGGCCGCCCCAGTAGACGACATCGGCGCCCGACTCCTTGATCTTCGAGACCAGCGCCGAGAAGTCCTTTTCACCGGTGTTGATGCCTTCGTAGAGCACCTCGGTGACGCCCTTGGCATTCA
The DNA here is from genome assembly GCA_020442185.1 of Hyphomicrobiaceae bacterium. Taxonomy (GTDB): domain Bacteria; phylum Pseudomonadota; class Alphaproteobacteria; order Rhizobiales; family Hyphomicrobiaceae; genus JAEUMD01. The sequence goes on along the minus strand of JAGRKS010000112.1, from coordinate 1,607 downwards.
TCGCCTTTTTCGTTTCGTCGGCGAGACCCTTGCCGTACGTGGTCTTGTCGTGAACGACGGCGATCTTCTTGCCGCCCAGCTTTTCGGCGATGTAGTTGCCGGCAACCGTGCCCTGCTGATCATCGCGTCCACAGGTCCGGAAGACGTTCCACATGCCACGCTCGGTGAACTGCGGGTTCGTCGACGCCGGCGTTATCTGCAGCATGCCGTTCTCGGCATAGACGTCGGACGATGGAATCGAGACGCCCGAATTGAAGTTGCCGACAACGAACTTGGCGCCTTCGCCTGCGAAGTTGTTGGCAATCGACACGCCCTGCTTGGGATCGGAGACGTCGTCCCCGAAAATCATCTCGATCTTGTGGCCGAGGATGCCGCCAGCGGCGTTGATGTCCACGGCGGCCTGATCGGCACCGTTCTTGAGCTGGGCGCCGAATGCGGCGTTGGGTCCGGTCAGCGGACCACCGACGGCGATCTTCAGTATCTTGCTCGGTGCGGCCGCCGCGGGAGCGGATGGTGCGGTCGCCGGTGCAGCAGCAGGTGCTGCGGCCGGTGCCGCCGCCGTTTCCTTGGCGGGTGCGGCGGCCGGCGCTTCAGCTGGTTTCGCTGGCGCGGTCATGGCCGGCTTCTCGGGCGCTGCGGCTTCCTTTTTGTCCGGTTCCTTTGTCGACGACGGGCTGTTGTCGCAGGCTGCAACGCCGAGGCCGAGGGCGAGCGCTAGGCCTGCATACCAAAGTTGACGCATGAAATTTCTCCATGTGGCGTGTTGACGACCCGAGGGGCCGCGCCGGGATGCTGCCGCGGACCCGACGGCCCGCGTATCGCAGTGCGGCATGTTTCCCTGAAACGATGCAAATGTCACGCCCCGAGAGACGAGCGCGCCTGATTGTTATTAGTCATTTCTGCGGCACAGTTCCATGACGCCCGGATTTCTCTCATCCATTCTGCTTCTCCCACCCGTACTGGTAGGCAAGTTGGCGCATGCGCGTCACCCGGTGCCCGACCGCTGCACAAACGGCGAGCACTGAAAGCGATACGAGGTAGTTGCCCGGAGCGAGCAGCGGTTCCTCGAACAGTCCGAAATGGATGAAGCGCACGGCAGCCGCAAGAAGCAGCACGTACCAGACGAGTTGCCAGTAGGGCTTCCAGGTTTCGGCAATTGCCCGGCCCGTGCTCCAAGCGGCAGCGCCTCCGAGCAGCACGGTCAATACGAGGAACACCATGAGACCGTTCGGACCACTTTCGTAGAGTGCTGACAAAGCGCTCTCCCTTGTCGCCGGGCGCACCACAAGGCCCGCATGGATAATTGCGCCGCCTCAGTGGCGGCCACCCTCGAGGTAGGCCGCGCGGATCTCGGGCCGCGCCAGAAGTTCGAGCCCGCCGCCCGACATCGTGATCGAGCCATTGACCATGACATAGGCGCGATGGGCGAGCTTCAAGGCATGATAGGCGTTCTGCTCGACGAGGAAGATCGTCATGCCCTCGTCGGCATTGATGGCGCGGATGACGTCGAAGATCTGCTTGACGACGAGAGGCGCCAGACCGAGAGACGGCTCGTCGAGAAGCAGCAGACGCGGCCGGCTCATCAGGGCGCGGGCGATCGCCAGCAT
>JAGRKS010000111.1 GCA_020442185.1 Hyphomicrobiaceae bacterium | reverse complement strand
AGTGTCGGAGACGGAACACTAGCGACCGGGTCGCTCCGCTTTGCACCGGGTGAAGCGCGATTGCAGGCTGTCGCGCATGCGACGCGGCCTCTATCTGAAGTCGCGAACACGGTGCGGCATCAAGCTGCCGACTTCTGCGTCTCAACCGGTCGCATGAGGTAATGCTTCACACCCCACCGCTCGCCATCCTCGAAGCCGAACAACCCTTCGACCGCCAGGAAGAACAGCCGCCAACGCCGCTGCCATAGCGCCCAGTCCTCGCCGTAGACTTGCTTGAGGATCGGGGCGATCTTCTTGGCGTTCCGGTCGTAGTTTTCGAGCCAGTGGCGCGCCGTCCGCGCATAATGCCGACCACTCCAGCGCCATTCGTCAGCCACCTCGAACAGGTCCGGGAACTGCCGCATCAAGCCCTCGCCCGGCATGATGCCGCCGGTGAAGAAATGCTGGCCGATCCAGTCCGTCTGGTCGTGATGATCGAAGGCATAGGATTCCGCCCGGTGCGCGAAGACGTGAACGAACAGCCGGCCGTCCGGCTCAAGCACCTCGTGGACGCGCCGGAGCAGCGCCGCCCAGTTCGACATATGCTCGAACATCTCGATCGACAGCACGCGATCGAACTGGCCGTCGAGTTGCAGATCCTTGACGTCTGCCGTAACGATGCGAACGTTTGCCAAGCCGCGGCGACGCGCTTCGCCTTCGATGAACCGGCGCTGGCCATGCGAATTGCTGACGGCGGTGATGCGCGCATTCGGATAGGCGGCCGCCATCCACAACGTCATCGACCCCCAACCGCATCCGAGCTCGAGAATCGACTGGCCGTCCGCCAGCCCTGCACGCTGAGCGGTGATTTCAAGCGCGCTCGCCTCTGCCTCGGCGAGCGTCGCGTCTGGACGATCGTAATGGCAGCACGAATATTTGCGGTGCGGGCCAAGCGACAGCGCGAAGAACTCGGGTGGCAACTCGTAGTGCTGGTCGTTCGCCTTGTCGGTGTGGACAGCGATCGGACGGGCCTGCATTTCGCGCGCGAACGCCAGTTCCTGATCGGGTGAGGCTTGCAGCATCGATCGCCTGGTGCCGACGAGCCGCGAGATCGCAATTCTAAGGACGCCGTCAGGCAGTGGAACACGTTCCACCGCCCGAATGGCTCCAGCGATAACGGCATTCGACAGGTCGCTCACACTGGTTCTCCTTGTTTACACGCGTTGACCGGATCAAAACCAACCTCCGGCACGGCCGGAACTGCCGAGCCCTCCGCCGGACCGTGGCCACAGCAAACCATCACGGCGGCCTTGGGAAGAAGGCGGGCGTCCGACGCTGATAGGCGCGGAAGGCCTCACCGCGCGATCGCTCCATGTGCTCCTCGAGCGGTGGAATTCCAGAAACGTGGACGAGCAGCCAGTACATCGTGAGCGGCGCCAGCAGTGCGAGCGCCCCTGGCCAGAAGGCGAGAGCGGGGCCGATCGCTATCGCCGGCCAGGAGCACCAAACGACCCACTCGAAAAAGTAGTTGGGATGGCGCGACCAAGCCCAGAGCCCGGTGTCGCAAACCCGCCCCTTCATCGCCGGGTCCCTCTTGCAAGCCGCGAGCTGGCGATCGGCGACGGTGCCACCGGCGAGGCCTGCGGCGAAGATCGCGATCCCGACCGCATCGGCCGCATCGGGAAACGATCCCGGACGCGCCGCGGCAATCGCAATGCCCGCGACAAGCGGCCAGGCGGCAACGGCCTGGATTTGCAGGAAGGCGAACAGGTGCTGAGCGTACCGGTCTCCCCACTGGCGGCGCAGGTCTGCGTACCGCGCGTCCTCGGGCGCACCACGGCTGCGTTTCAGGATGTGGGTGCCGAGCCGCAACGACCAGAGCGAAACGAGAAACGCCACGAGTATCTGCCGGCCCGTCAGCGCCTCGTGCCAAGGCCAGAGGGCGGCCAGCACGCCAGCGGCCCCGACACCGAACGTCCAGAATATATCCGCCAAGCCACCGTTGCGATAGCGAACTGCTGCAAGCCAGGCTGACGCCATGACACCCGCCAGGACCAACGCAGGCGACAGCAAGCCAAACCACAGTCCAGCGCTCATCACGGAGAAAGTCCCGTTCCGTTTGGTATCGATCGCCGAGCAATTGTCGGTCCGTGCGTTACGCTGCCACCGCCGCCTCAGATCACGAGGCCAGAAATGAGACTGCCAAGCGATGAACCAGTTGCACCTCGCCCACGTTGAAGGCAGTTGGGGCTCAATAAAGAGCCAGCAACGGGTTGAGCCTGTCGACACGCCGGCCCGGTCTCGCGTTCTACGCGAGATGTTCATGGGTCGGCCGGGCGCTCCTCCACGACGCGAGTGGGGGAGGGTGACGATGAAAGGCGCGTGGAAGGGCTACGGAGTTTGGCCATCATCCAGGGGGCAGGGAACGTGACGCGGTGAGGAGGCGAATTGCGGTTGTCGGCTCGGGAATCTCGGGCCTTGCGTGTGCATACCTGCTGGCCGAGGACGACGATGTCGTACTCTTCGAACGCGATGCGCGTATCGGGGGGCACGCGCGCACGCTCGACGCAGAGCTCGACGGCGCGACGCGGCCGGTCGATACCGGCTTCATCGTATTCAATTCCGTCAATTATCCTCTGTTGACCAACCTCTTCCGTCATCTCGACGTAGCAACCGAGACAAGCGACATGTCGTTCGCCGTTTCCTACGACGATGGAAAGCTCGAATTCAGTGGCAGTTCACTCAAGGGCCTATTCGCGCAGCCGTCGAATATCGTCTCTCCCAAGTATTGGCGGATGTTGCGCGATATCCTCGCCGTGTTCCGCGGCGCTCCACGCATCCTCGACGCACCTGGCGACCCCTCGCTCGGTGAGATGCTCGACAGCCTCGGTACGGGCGCCTGGGCTCGCGATCGCTTCTTCCTGCCGATGGGTGCCGCAATCTGGAGCACGCCCCCGGGGCAGATCCGCGCCATGCCGGCGAAGTCGTTCGTCCGCTTCTTCCAGAACCACGGCCTGCTATCCGTTTCCGGCCATCACCAGTGGCGCACCGTGACGCGCGGTAGCCGCAGCTACGTGGCGCGCATCGCGGCGGCCAGCAAGGCGCGCGTGCGGTTGGCGGCTCCTGTGACCCGCATCGTCGAAGCAGCCGGAGGCGGTTTCGAGGTCGTGACGGCCGATCTGGCGCGCGAGGCGTTCGACGAGGTCGTTCTCGCCTGCCACGCCGATACCGCGCTGGCCCTTCTTGCCGCGCCGACACCCGACGAACGCGACGTCCTCGGCGCCTTCTCGTTTCGCGACAACGAGGTGGTGCTGCATCTGGATGCGGCCTTGATGCCGAGGCGACGCAACGCATGGGCGAGTTGGTGCTACGCGGCGGGCGGGGCCGAAACGAACCAGCGCATGTCCGTGACGTACTGGATGAATGCGTTGCAGAACCTGCCCGCACCCGACATCTTCGTCAGCGTCAATCCGCACCGACACATCGCCGAGAAACTCGTGATCGACCGTCACACATTCCGCCACCCGGTGATGTCGCCGGACGCCATCGCGGCGCAGCGACGCATACCCGACATACAGGGCAAGCGCGGCCTGTGGTTCTGCGGCGCATGGCAACGCTGGGGCTTTCACGAGGACGGGCTATGGAGCGCGGTACGCGTCGCCGAGGCGAAGGGGAGGCGACTGCCGTGGGCATGATCGCAGCTCCGCGCGACGACGATCCGATCAGCCGACGCAGGGACGCGGACGAGCACTCATGCGCCACCGCTCCGGGCAGCGAGCGGATCGAGCCGATGCCAAACGGGAAACACCGCCAACCGGCCGAAGCATCCGCGGCATCGTGCAGTGCCAACAGCGGCCGCGGTCTCGACGGAGCGCTCCGTGATACGTCTCGCGGGGAGGATGGAGGCGAGACACGCGGCGAAGCTGGCGGGGAGGATAGTGGCGTAATCTCCGACGGGCTCTTCGATGCCCGCGTAACACACGTCCGCCATGCGCCTCGACACTACCGCCTCGATCATGGCGTCTGGTATCTCAACGTCCCGATCGACGCGATGCACCGCCTGCCGCGCGGGATCAGCGGCCACAACCGCCGCGCGCTCGTGTCACTACACGATACCGACTACGGGCAGTCGGGCGAGGCTCCGCGTGCCTGGATCGAACGTGCCTTCGCATCAGTGGGCGCCGAGCTTGCAGCCGACCACCGCATCCGGCTCGTGACGATGCCGCGCGTTGCGGGCTTCGCCTTCAATCCGGTGAGTTTCTGGTTCTGCCACGATACTCACGGCCGGCTTCGCGCGGTGTTGGCCGAGGTCAACAACACGTTCGGAGAACGCCATTGCTATCTCTGCCGCCACGTCGACGGCGCACCGATCGCTGCCGGCCAGTCGATGGCCGCACGCAAGGTGTTCCACGTCTCGCCATTCCTTGCCGTCGATGGCGAATACCGCTTCCGCTTCCATGAGAACGACCAGCGTCTCGGCATCTTCATTTCACTTTTCCGGGGCGGCGAGCGCATCCTGTACACGTCCATCACCGGCACCTTGTCTCCGCTCACTACGGCCGCGCTCGCCTGGAGGGTCATCCGCCAGCCGATGCCGGCGCTCCGCGTCCTCGCCCTCATCCACTTTCACGCTGCACGGTTGTATCTCCGCGGGCTCCGCTACCACCCGAAGCCGGAGAAACCCGACACGCTCGTATCCCTCGCGCCCGCGACAACCGGGCAAAAGTCCCTACCGGAGCAAGCATGACCAAACCCGGGCTCATCGAATCCGTCACCGTGTCTCGGCTCGAGCGATCCATTTCTGCCGGCACGCTGACACTCGTCACGCCAAGCGGACGCGAGCGCACGTTTACGGCGGCAAAACCTGGCCCAACCGCTCACCTCGTCGTCCACGACTGGCGCGTTCTGGAAGCCGTGCTCGCGCGCGGCGATATCGGCCTCGGCGAGGCGTACATGAAGGGGTGGTGGGACAGTCCCGACCTCGAGGCGTTCATCGCCTTCTCGATCGCCAATGTCGACAGTCTCGGACGCCTCGCCTGGGGGTCGCCACTTCACCGGCTGGCGAGCATCGTCACCAACCGTCTGCTTCGCCGGAACTCGCTGTCGGGATCTCGCCGCAACATCATGGCCCATTACGATCTCGGAAACGCGTTCTACGCGCTCTGGCTCGACAAGAGCATGAGCTATTCGAGCGCGATCTTCGACAATGCCGACGACGAGCTCGAAGGCGCCCAGAGTCGCAAGTATAACCGCATTCTCGAGCGCATCGGCGACCGCGACCGCGTGCTCGAGATCGGTTGCGGGTGGGGCGGCTTCATCGCCGAGGCCGAACGGCAGAAGCGCCACGTGACCGCGCTGACAATTTCATCGGAACAGTATTCGTTCGTGCGCGAACGCTCGGGTGCAAACGTCGACGTCAAGCTGCAGGACTACCGCCAGAGCAGCGGCCGCTATCCGGCCATCGTGTCGATCGAAATGCTGGAGGCCGTTGGCGAGAGGTATTGGCCGCGCTACTTCCGGACCCTGCGCGAGCGTATGACGGACGACGGTATCGCCGTGGTGCAGACGATCTCGATCCGAGACGACATGTTCCAGTCGTATCGGGCCTGCAGCGACTACATCCGCCACTTCATCTTTCCGGGCGGCATGCTGCCGTCGGTTTCGCGACTTGCGGGCGAGGCGGAGAAGGCCGGGCTGCAGATCCGCGAGGTCTATTCCTTCGGCAAGGACTACGCCAAGACGTTGCGCGCATGGCTCGAGCGCTTCGAGGCCGCGAAGGAGCCGATCCACTCCCTCGGCTACGATGAAGGCTTCATGCGCGGGTGGCGGCTCTATCTCGCAATGTGCGCCGCCGCCTTCGAGGTCGGCCGCACCAACGTCCATCAGATCGAGCTGGTCCCGGCGCCGCGTTGATGCGTCAGCGGCGCGCGGCTCCAAGCGACATCAGTCCGCGTGGCGCCGCACGTACCGCGGTCTGATCCTCTGCCAGTCCGTCGAGCTGCCGGCGGATCTCGTCGACGTCGAAACCGCTCGGTCGCGCGGCGACCGCCGATGGCGAAGCAGGTGGTGTATCGGCCGCGAGCACGCGGTCGATGAATTCGGCATCGATGGATCGACGCGGAAACGCCGGAGCAGTGGGCGATGCGATCCGCGCAGCGGCCGGCGGCGATCTCGTCGCAGGTTCAGCACGAGCGGGCGATGGCGAATGATCTGCCGGCGGTTCGACGACGATGCGCTGGCCGATCGGCCGGGCTCGCCTCGCCCCGATGTCGCGGCGAATGCGGATCATGGCGCCCGGACGGGTCGGAAGCGGCGCTGCAACAACGGCTGCGACGGGCTTCGCGGGCCGCGGTATCGATGAGGCAACGGTCGCCCGCCCCCGTGCCACGGCCTGACCCGTGGAGCGGATTTGCGTGCCGGACCTGTTGTGGCGCACCATGTGCGAACTGAATGACGGTGCCTTGCGCGCATGCCACGGCAGGATTTCCGGCTTTTCAGTTCGCGCCAAGGGAACCTCGGCTTCACGATTCGACGCCGGCATCGTCGAGGACGTACCCGGCAACGCGACGGCATTCCGGCCGCGGTGCGATTCGAGCATCACCGCATGCCAGATCTCGGCCGGCAGATTTCCGCCCATCACACGCGCCATCGGCCGACCGTCGTCGTTGCCGACCCAGATGCCCGTGGTGAAGTGCCCTGTGTAGCCGATGAACCAGGCGTCGCGAAAATCCTGAGTGGTGCCCGTCTTGCCGGCCGCCGGGTGGCGTGGCAACGCGGCGCGGCGGCCCGTTCCCGCGACGAGTGCGGCGTTCAGCATGTCGTTCATGGCGCCGACGTGCTGCAGATCGACAACGCGTTCTGCCGGCTCGGGAGCCCGCGCGAACAGGACGCGGCCGGAACTCAGCCGCACGCGATTGATGATATGCGGCTGCACCGCGGTTCCGCCGCTGGCGAGCACGCCATACGCGCCAACAAGATCTATCAGCGAAACTTCCGACGTGCCGAGCGCCAGCGAGGGGTCCTCGCGCAGCGTCGACTGGATACCGAGTCGGCGGGCCGTCGCGGCGACCGTCGATAGCCCGACATCCATGCCAAGCCGAACGGCGACAGTATTGATCGACTGGGCAATCGCCTGTCGCAATGTCAAGGCGCCAAGATTGCTACCGTTGTCGTTGCGTGGCGACCAACCGTCGATGGTGAGGGGAAGATCGTAGGTGATCGTGTCCGGAGTCATGCCAGCCTCGAGTGCCGACAGATAGACGAACGGCTTGAACACCGAACCAGGCTGGCGCCGCGCCTTCGTCGCGCGGTTGAACTGGCTCTTCGCGTAGGAGCGACCGCCGACCAGCGCGCGAACGCCGCCGTCGACGTCGATCGAAATCAATGCCGCCTGGCTCGCTTTCATCGTCTTGCCGCGTCCAGCGAGATACGCCTCGACCTGCTGGTTGGCATGACGCTGAAGATGGGCGTCGATCGTCGTCTCGACGATCAGTTCGTCGTGGTCGTCACCAAGCACCGATGGCAAATTCTCGAGGACGAGATCGACGGCGTACTCGAACCCGGTCGCAGCCGTTCGGGCATGACCGAGATTTGCAAATCGCAGTGTCGTCTTCATCGCGACACGATAGTCGGTATCGGAGATCGCGCCGGCCTCGCGCATCTTCGCCAGAACGACCTTCTGTCGTGCCAGCGCCGTGCTGGGGCTCGACGTCGGAGCGTACTTCGATGGAGCTTTCAGGAGGCCGGCAAGCAATGCCGACTCGGGTATCGATAGAGCGCGCGCCGATTTGTCGAAATAGCGCTGTGCTGCCGCTTCGATGCCATAGGCGCCGCCACCGAAATAGACCCGATTGACATAGAGCTCCAGGATTTCCCGCTTGGACAGGCGTACTTCGAGCCAGAATGCGATTGCGAGCTCGTCGAGCTTTCGCGACATCGTACGCTCGGAGGAGAGGAACAGGTTCTTCGCGAGCTGCTGCGTGATGGTCGAGCCACCCTGCACGAACCGGCCGGCGCGCAAGTTCGCGAAGGCCGCGCGTATGAGCCCACCCGGGTCCACGCCGAGGTGCGAGAAGAAGCGGCGATCTTCGGTCGCAACGATTGCGCCAACGACGTGCGCCGGCAGCATGTCGATCGGGATGAACGCGTTTGCAGCGCCCCGTTCGGAGAGCGTCGTGCCATCACGCGCGAGGACGCGAATGACCGTGCCGCGATCCTTGGTGCGGACGGATTGCGGATCGGGAAAGGCGACGGTGTAGTAGACCAGCATGGCGGCGAGCCAGCACGCGGCGCCAGCGGAGACGGCCGACACCGCATAGACGGCAAGCCGCACTTTCCAGCCGAAACTGCTGAGAAGAAAACGAGCCCCCGCCTTGGATTTGGACACCGTGCCGTCGGACGCCCCAGCCGCCGGTTCGGCCGCCGGCGGCGGTGCCGGGAATGGCAGCTCCGGCTCGACTGTGGGCCTCATGGCCTCGCGTCGGCTGAAGAGACCCATCTCTCTCGCACTCCAGTACGCACGGAAAATCAGTGGCCGGCGCTCATCGCCGGGCTCATTGTGCCTACAGTACGCGGACAGTTGCTAAGGCGAGGTTAACCACGATCATTCGCGGTTGCATGGACTGCTCGATTCGAGCACAGCCACCCGGTTGTCGTCAGGCCCGTTCGCGCATCATCACGATCGGATAGGTGATGATCGACAATGCGATGCGGGCCAGCACCGTGAACCCCATGAAGACCAGCTGACGCTCCTCCAGGAGGACGCGGATCCAATTGTTGTACTCGGTCGAGATGCCGAGCCCGATCAGCCATGCTTTGAGGCTCGCCGCCCAATCCAGGATGCCCGACATGGTCTCGGGATACTTCAGGAACACGAAACCAAACAGCAGCGCGCCGAGAATGAGCGATACGAAAATATTGCCCGTCGAAAGCAGAATGCGTGTCACGTCGTGCCCCCGGTTCTGATGCGCTTGCTGGTAGCCTTGGCATCCAGCACGCCCGCCCTAGACCCTAGCACTCTGGTGGGGAGCGCAGAAGACCGCTTGCGCCGCCAAGTTCTGCGTCCCGAGCTTCTGGAACAGCGATCGTCGGGCGAAAGAGGAAGTCCGGCGCGCCGACAGGAACCAGCACGGCAGGCCGCGGTGACGGCCGGCGGCGAGGGGCGACGACCGCTCACGGCAAAAAATGTGGATTTTCATCACCTGTCACACAGGGAACTGCCGTCGCACGGCCTGCGCGGCATATTCGGGTCATGAACTGACGGCGCCGCGACGGCGTCCCCGAACCAGGAGACGGAAAATGAACAAGATCATCCTCACCATCGCCGCCGCGCTCACCATCGCCACGGTTTCCTTCACGACGTCGGCCCAAGCCGGCGGCTGCGGCGGCTACGGCCGGTCGTACAGCTCCTACAGCTCCTACAGCTCGCAGAGCTATGAGCGCTCTTCCTACAACCGCCGGAAGGCAAGCCTCCGCGCCGCCAAGGCTTCCGAGCGCCGCCGCGAGATCGCACAGCGCCGCGCCGAGAAGCGCGAGCAGGTGGCCGCCGCCTCGACCGTAAACGTTTCGAAGCCCCAGAAGATCGCCGTTGCGCTGCCGACCCAGAAGCCCGAGACCACGAAGATTGCAGAGGCCGCGACCGCGACCGTGAACAAGGCAGTCACTCGAGTTGCCGAGGTCGCTCGTGAAATCGGCTGCAAGCGCTTCATCCCCTCGGCCGGCCTGACGATCTCGGTTCCCTGCGTCGAGTAATCCGGCTCAAGCCCCCGATCGAAACAGCGGCTGCCGTCTCGATATCGAAGCCCGCCGGATGCCCCATCCGGCGGGCTTATTCCGTTCCCGGCCCAACTCCCGGCCCAACAAGGCATCCCGTTGCGACGCCACCGGACATTGCGTTGCCAGCGGAACACGCCGCCTGATTTTCGCCGTCGCCCCGTTGCAAGCGGAGCGCCGGAGACGCAAGGTCGTGGTGCTAGCCGCAAATCGCATTGATTTTGGCGGTTCGAGTAGCTTTTGGGACGCCTCCGGTATCGAGATGACGCAAACCCGCACGGCGCCACGCGCCCTCGACCGACCGGCCCCGGCCACCGGCAACCTTGCCGCGCGCGCCGCCCGCACCACGAAGTCTGCCCTCTTCGCCCTGTCTACTCTGGCCCTGTCTACTCTGGCCCTGTCTACTCTGGCCATGGCCACCCTGGCCCTGCCCGCAACCGCAGGCGGCCTTGTCAGCGAAATCAAGACCGGCGTGCTTGCCCACGACGTTCCGGACCTGTGGAGCGGATTCCGCCTCGAAAGCAACTCCGCCGACATCAACGTCGAGGTGATTCTGGCGCCGTCCCTGGCCTTCCTCGGGGGCACCATCCAGCCGGCGATCGGTGCCAGCATCAATACCCAGGGCGACACCAGCCACGCCTATATCGACGCGCGCTGGCAGATCGAGGGGCCATCCGGCTTGTTCTTCTCTGCAGGCCTCGGCGCCGCGATCCACGACGGCGAACTCGGTCCGGTCGCGATCGACAAGAAGGCGCTCGGCTCGCGCGTGCTGTTCCATATTCCGTTCGAGGTCGGTCTCCGGCTCGACCAACACAACAGCCTGTCGATCTACTTCGAGCACACCTCGAACGCCAACCTCGCGAACTTCAACGAGGGCATGGATCGCATCGGCGTTCGCTACGGCTACCGCTTCTGAAGCCTCGCGCCATCGGCAGGCCGCCGTTTTTGTCGCGTAACGCGACTCCACTCACCGCGATCCGATCCTGGCGCCGGCCGCACGGCCGCACTATACGTTCGCGCATGAATGCCGCCGAAACACCCGACGTCACGCCACGGCCCTACGACGCCATCATGCTCGATGTCGGCGACGGCCACTGGCTCTATGTCGAACAGGTCGGCCGCCACGACGGCGTGCCGGCGCTCTTCCTGCATGGCGGGCCAGGCAGCGGCGCGCAGCATTTCCATCGCAAGCTGTTCGACACGTCGCGGAACCGCGCCATCCTGTTCGACCAGCGTGGCTGCGGGCGTTCGCACCCCTACCTCTGCCGCGCCGACAACACCACCGTGCACCAGATCGCCGACATCGAACGCATCCGCACGCATCTCGGCATCGAACGCTGGATCGTCACGGGCGGCTCGTGGGGTTCCACGCTCGCGTTGGCCTACGCCGAGCAGCATCCCGAACGCGTCGCCGCCCTCGTGCTGCGGGCCATCTTCCTCGGCACCGCGCGCGAGGTCGAATGGGCCTTCGTCGCGGGGCCGCGGGCGTTCCGGCCCGAACTCTACGAGGCATTCGTCGGCTGGCTTCCGCGCAACGAGCAAAGCGCACCACTCGATGCATACCTGCGTCGCCTCAACGACCCCGACCCACTGATCCACGCTCCGGCTGCGGCGCGATGGGCGGCCTACGAGCGCGCACTCTCGACGCTCGATCCTGGCGCGGCATCTTTGCCCGAGGGGCTCGAACCCGGGGCCCGAATTCCGCCGACCGCCCTCATGGAAGCGCACTACATTGCCTCCGGCTTCTTTCTCGAAGACGACCAGTTGCTGCGCGAGAGCGACAGGCTGCGCAATATTCCGGGCGTGATCGTCCAGGGACGCTACGACCTGTTGTGCCCGCCGTCGGCGGCACATGCGCTCGCCGCCCGCTGGCCCGGCTGCCGGCTCGAGATCATCGACCGGGCAGGCCATTCGATCACCGAGCCGGGCGTGATGGCCGCCTTGCGGACGGCCATCGCGGAGGCGACCGCGCGCTTTTGACCTTGCCCCTATTCGACAGGGATCATCGTCCGCGGCGGATGTCTTGTACGGCTTGCTCGAGTGCTTGCAGAAAGTTCGAACGGTCAGCCCTGGTGAAGCTCGCGTTGTAGCCCTTCGATTCGCCCGTCTCGCGCAGATGCTGCGAAAGTTCGCGCATGGCGAGCGCGGTGCCGATGTTGGCGTCGGTGAACGGCTTGCCGGTCGGGCCGATGGCGCGCGCGCCAGCCTTCAGGCAGCGCGAGGCGAGCGGAATATCGGCGGTGACGACGATGTCGCGCGGCCCGGCACGCTCGGCGATCCAATCATCCGCCGCATCTGGCCCCTCGGCGACAACGACACGCTGCACTTTGTCGCCGTCAGGCAATCGCATGTGCGAATTGGAAACGTAGTGGATCGCGAGATCGTGGCGCGCCGCCACCCGCGCCGCCTCGTCCTTCACCGGACACGCATCGGCATCGACATAGATGGTGGTGTTTGTGATTGTTGGCGCGGTCATGGTTGTTGTCGTGGCTGCTCTTGCCTTGTTTGTCGCTGTCTTGGCGGCTCTCATCCGGTGCGCCGCGCCGGCTGCTCAATCTCCTCTCCCGGGACGGGAGAGGATGTCGCGAAGCGACAGGCGAGGGACTGGCGAGGGTCTCGCCGCCAACGTGCTTGCTGGTGCAGCGTCTCCGCCCGCGGCATTGACGCACTCTGCCCCCCTGATCCGCACTTCGGGCACCCTCTCCCTGAGGAGAAGGAAAGGTCCGCGCCTGAGGAAGCCGGAGAAGAGCCTGCGCCGCGCCAACCGTGTCCCATCGCCGATGCGCGCGACCGAACGAACGATCTCACACGTCCAGGTTCACCACGTTGAGGGCGTTGTCCTGGATGAACTCGCGGCGCGGTTCGACGACGTCGCCCATCAGCTTCGAGAAGATTTCGTCGGCTTCGCCAAGGTCGCCGATCTTCACCTGCAGCAGCGTGCGGCTCTCCTTGTCGAGCGTCGTCTCCCAGAGCTGCTCGGGGTTCATCTCGCCGAGACCTTTGTAGCGCTGCAGCGACAGACCCTTGCGGCCGGTCTCGTAGATGGCGTCGACGAGATCGCGCGGACCGTGGATCGGCACGCTCTGCTCCTTGCGCTTCAGGACGGCGGATGACCCGAAGTTCTCCGCCAGGATCGCGTGGCGCTCGTTGAGACGGCGCGCTTCGAGCGACGTGACGAGGCCGCGGTCGAGGGCGTGCGCCTCGGTTACGCCACGCACTTCGCGGCGGAACAGGTAGCCGTCATCCGAAACTTCGCCCGTCCAGCCCTTTTCGGTTTCCTCGGCAACGACGTCGAGACGACGCGCGACGATTTCGGCAACCTCGGCGGAACGCACCCGGTCGGCCAGCACCTCGGGATCGAAGGCCCCCGCGATCGCCGCCTGCTCGACGACGCCACGGTTGTAGCGCGAGTGCAGGTCGTCGATCACGCGAACGATGCCACGCGCGGAATCAACCACCTCGCGAAGATCCTTGCCGGCCCGGCCAGCGCCGTCACCAGCCACCAGCACAGCATCCTCGATGCCGGTCTGCACGAGATAGTCCTCGAGCGCCTTCTGGTCCTTCAGGTAGATTTCGGACTTGCCGCGCGCCACCTTGTAGAGCGGCGGCTGCGCGATATAGAGGTGGCCGCGCTCCACGAGCTCGGGCATCTGCCGGTAGAAGAACGTCAACAGCAGCGTGCGGATGTGGGCACCGTCGACATCGGCGTCCGTCATGATGA
>JAGRKS010000110.1:876-3855 GCA_020442185.1 Hyphomicrobiaceae bacterium | reverse complement strand
TCTTGTGCGGACGCTCGATCACGACCTTCGATATGCCGGCCTGGCGCTGCTGCTTCATGATGTGCTCGCGGATCGCCATGTCCTCGAGCAGCAGCTTGCCGTACTCACCGCCATCGGCGAACCAGCGGCTGTCCCACGTCCGGTTGATACCGACGCGCAGGCCGACGGGATTGACTTTCTGACCCATCACTCGGCCTCCTTAGCCGCGGCAGCCGCTACCGGCTTGCCCTTGCCTTTGCCCTTCGCCGTCTTCGCAACGGCGTCCTCGGGCTTCTCGCGCACGACCACGGTGATCTGCGCGAACGGCTTGATGATCGACGAGGCGCGACCACGACCACGGGCGTGGAACCGCTTCATGATCAGGTTCTTGCCGACGTAGGCCTCGGCCACCACCAGATCGTTGACATCGAGGCCGTGGTTGTTCTCAGCGTTCGCAACGGCGCTCATCACGCACTTGCGGACGTCCTGGGCGATGCGCTTCCTCGAGAACTCGAGATCGGCGAGCGCCTGCTCGACCTTTTTGCCACGGATCAGACCCGCGACAAGATTGAGCTTCTGCGGGCTGACGCGCAGGTTGCGCGCAACCGCCATGGCCTCTGTATCGGCGAGGCTGCGTCCTCGGCTCGGCTTGCTCATCACTTCCTCGAGGCTTTCTTGTCGCCACCGTGCCCGGGGAACGAGCGCGTCGGCGAGAATTCACCGAACTTGTGGCCGACCATGTCCTCGTTCACACTGACGGGGACGTGCTTGTGGCCGTTATAGACGCCGAACGTAAGGCCGACGAATTGCGGCAGGATGGTCGACCGGCGGCTCCAGATCCTGATGATCTCGTTGCGTCCGGACTGACGCACCTTCTCCGCCTTCTTGAGAAGGTAGCCGTCGATGAACGGACCTTTCCAGACTGAGCGTGACACGGAATTATCTCCTTCGCCGGTGCGCTTTAAGACTTCTTCTTCACATGACGGCTGCGGACGATGAACTTGTCCGTCGCCTTGTTCTTGCGGGTCTTGGCACCCTTGGTCGGCTTGCCCCACGGGGTCACCCAGTGCTTGCCGCCGTTGGTGCGGCCGCCGTTCGGGTGATCGATCGGGTTCATCGTGATGCCGCGGACCGTCGGGCGCTTGCCCACCCAGCGGGTGCGCCCAGCCTTGCCGGTCACGGCATTCGAATGGTCGGGGTTCGAGACGGCGCCGATCGAGCCCATGCACTCCTGGCGCACGCGGCGCGTCTCGCCAGAGGAGAGCTTGAGAACGGCCCAGCCGCCGTCACGTCCGACGAGTTGCACGAAAGCGCCCGCGGAACGTGCGATCTGACCGCCGCGACCCGGCTTCAGCTCGACGTTGTGGATGATCGTGCCGACCGGCATCGACGCCAGCGGCATCGCGTTACCGGGCTTGACGTCGACCTTCTCGCCAGCAACGACGCTGTCGCCCACCGAAAGACGCTGCGGCGCCAGAATGTAGGCAACCGTGCCGTCCTCGTACTTGATCAGCGCGATGAAGGCCGTGCGATTGGGATCATATTCCAGCCGCTCGACGGTCCCCGGAACGTCGAACTTGCGACGGCGGAAATCGACAAAGCGATAGGTCTGCTTGTGGCCGCCACCGATGTGCCGCGTCGTAATGCGGCCATCGTTGTTGCGTCCACCCGACTTCGACTTGCCCTCGGTCAGCGACTTGACCGGCGCGCCCTTCCAGAGCGCGCTGCGGTCGACGATCACCAGATGGCGAAGGCCCGGCGATGTCGGACGGTATGTCTTGAGTGCCATGCGCCCTAACTCCTCACAGGCCCGTCGTCACGTCGATGGTGTGACCATCCTCGAGCGTGACGACTGCTTTCTTGGAATCGCTCTGCAGCGCGCGGCGGCCGCGGAACGTCTTGAGCTTGCCCTTGCGGACGAGCGTGTTGACGGCCTTGACCTTGACGTTGAACAGGCTCTCGATCGCAAACTTGATCTCAGCCTTGTTCGCTGTCGGAGCGACATTGAAGATCACCTGGTTGGCCTCGGAGACAAGCGTCGACTTTTCCGAGATCACCGGCGATAGAATGACATCGTAGACCTTGATCTTGTTCATGACCGAGCCTCCGCGCCCTGGCCTGTCTTGGCGCCGGCGAAGCGCGCTTCCAGCGCCGCGATGGCGGCCTTGGTCAACACCAGCTTCTTGCGCCTGAGAATGTCGTAGACGTTGATGCCCTGCACCGGCAGGACGTCGATGTTCGGCAGGTTGCGAGCAGCCCGCGCGAAACCGATCTCGATCTCGGCACCGTCGATGATCAGTGCGTTGTCGAGCGACAGCTTCTCGAACTGGCCGCGCAGAACGCGCGTCTTGCCGTCGTCGAGCGTCGCCTTGTCAAGCACCACGATCTCGCCCGCCTTGGCCTTCGCGGAGAGCGCATGGCGCAGCGCCAGAGCGCGCACCTTTTTCGGCATGTCGATGGCATGGCTGCGCGGCTTCGGGCCGAACGCCTTGCCGCCGCCGCGCCATTGCGGAACCGACTTGTCACCGTGGCGAGCGCCGCCGGTGCCCTTCTGACGGTACATCTTCTTGCCCGTGACGGT
This sequence comes from Hyphomicrobiaceae bacterium, assembly GCA_020442185.1. Lineage (GTDB taxonomy): Bacteria > Pseudomonadota > Alphaproteobacteria > Rhizobiales > Hyphomicrobiaceae > JAEUMD01. The sequence goes on along the minus strand of JAGRKS010000110.1, from coordinate 1,295 downwards.
CACTTCCGACCGGTCCTGGGCATGATGCGTGCCGGCCATCCGCTTCAACAGCTGATAGCGCACCATGCGATGCAGGAGGTCGGGACGGGGCTCGAGACCGAAGATCGCATCGGCGAGTTCGAGCTCGCCGGCCGAATTGGACTCGAGCGTTGTGACGTTGACTTTCATCACGCCTGCTCCTTGCTCTCTGCTGCGCCGCTGCCGGCCGCCTTTGCGCGGAAGCCGCCGGGACGCGGAGCATCCTTGTGGGGGCTCTTCTTCACGGCATCGCGTACGACGACCCAGCCACCCTTCGAACCGGGCACCGCACCGCGAACCATCAGAAGGCCGCGCTCGACGTCGGTCTTGACGACGATGAGATTCTGCGTCGTGACGCGCTCATCGCCCATGTGTCCGGCCATCTTCTTGCCCTTGAACAC
>JAGRKS010000110.1:412-718 GCA_020442185.1 Hyphomicrobiaceae bacterium | reverse complement strand
ACGAAATGGTCGGCGGTGATTTCCGCTCCCACTTCGATCAGGTTTTCGGGGCTGACACGGAATTCCACGACCTTGCGCTTGGGCGCCACCTCGGCCTTGGCGAAGTTCTGCCGCTCGGCCTTGGTCACGCGCGAAGGCTTGCGCGAACCCGCGCCGAGCTGCAGCGCCGTGTACCCGTTCTTGTCGTTGGTCAAATGAGAGAGGACCTGGAGATTGTCGAGCTTCAGCACGGTCACCGGGATATGCTCGCCGGCCTCCGTGAAGATGCGTGTCATCCCGATCTTCTGTGCAATCACACCGGAACGC
>JAGRKS010000110.1:0-238 GCA_020442185.1 Hyphomicrobiaceae bacterium | reverse complement strand
ACTGCTCGCGGCTCTTCTTGTCGACGTGCGGCGAACGGTTCACGGTGAAGCGCTCGATACGCGTCGGCAGCGGGATGGGCCCGCGAACCTCGGCGCCGGTGCGTTTCGCCGTATTCACGATCTCGCGGGTCGATGCATCGAGGATTCGATGATCGAACGCCTTGAGTCGGATTCGTATATTTTGGCCGTTCATGTCTTTCGAACTCACCTAATGGAAGAAGCGCCCGGCTGGCCGGGC
>JAGRKS010000109.1 GCA_020442185.1 Hyphomicrobiaceae bacterium | reverse complement strand
TCTTCCTCACCGCCGGCTTCCTCGGCATCATGTACTACTTCATTCCGAAGCGCGTCGAGCGTCCGGTCTATTCGTACAGGTTGTCGATCGTCCACTTCTGGACGCTGATCTTCCTCTATATCTGGGCGGGTCCGCATCACCTCCACTACACCGCGCTTCCCGACTGGGCGCAGACACTCGGCATGACCTTCTCGATCATGTTGTGGATGCCGTCCTGGGGCGGAATGATCAACGGCCTCATGACGCTTTCGGGCGCCTGGGACAAGCTCAGAACCGATCCCGTCGTTCGCCTGCTGGTGGTGTCGGTCGCGTTCTACGGCATGTCGACGTTCGAAGGGCCGCTCATGAGCATCAAGGCCGTCAACTCGCTGTCGCATTACACCGACTGGACCATCGGCCACGTGCATTCCGGTGCGCTGGGCTGGGTGGCGATGGTGTCGTTCGGCGCGATCTACTGCCTCGTTCCGTGGCTGTGGCAGCGCAAGGCGCTCTACTCACTGAAGCTCGTCGAGTGGCACTTCTGGATCTCGACGCTCGGCATCCTGCTCTACATCACCGCGATGTGGGTATCGGGCATCCTTCAGGGTCTGATGTGGCGGGCCTACGACAAGCTTGGCTTCCTCACCTACTCGTTCGTCGAGACGGTCGAGGCCATGCATCCCTTCTACATCATCCGCGCCATTGGCGGTGGCCTGTTCGTCATCGGCTCGCTGATCATGGCCTACAACGTGTGGCGAACGATCCGCGGCGACGAGCCGGTCGACGCCAAGGATCAACCGCGTGTGGCGGCAGCTCCCGAGCTGCGTCCGCAGGCTGCTGAATAAGGGGGATCAACATGACTCACGAACCCTTCGAGAAAAACTCGATCATCCTCCTGATCGGCATCCTCATCATGGTGTCGATCGGCGGACTGGTCCAAATCGCGCCCTTGTTCTGGGTCGACAGCACCATCGAGAAGGTGAAGGGGATGCGTCCCTATACGCCTCTCGAACAGGCTGGCCGCGACATCTATGTCCGTGAAGGCTGCTACACCTGCCATTCGCAGATGATCAGAACCCTTCGCGACGAGGTCGAGCGGTACGGGCATTACTCGCTGGCGGCTGAATCCATGTACGATCATCCGTTCCAGTGGGGCTCCAAACGGACCGGTCCCGATCTCGCGCGCGTCGGCGGCAAGTACTCCGATGCGTGGCAGCGCGAGCATCTGATCAATCCGCGCTCGGTCGTTCCGGAAAGCATCATGCCGGGCTACCCGTGGCTGGCCAAGTCGAAGCTCGACTACTCCAAGGTCACCAAGAACCTCTCGACGCTGCGTCTCGTCGGCGTTCCGTATTCCGATGAGATGATTGCCGCGGCCAAGGCCGACATCGAGGCCCAGGTCAATCCGGACAGCAAGGGTGTGAAGGCGTTGCTTGCCCGCTATCCGAAGGCCAAGGTCGGCAACTTCGACGGCAACGCCGCCGACGTGACCGAACTCGACGCGGTGATCGCCTACCTCCAGATGCTCGGAACACTGGTCGACTTCGCCAGCTTCGACGCATCCGGTCCGAACCTCAGATAGGGGAGGAAATCAGATGACCTACGAAACAGTTGCGACGTTCAGTCAAGTGGCGTCGCTGCTCTTCTTCATCGCGCTCTTCGTCGGCGTCGTCGTCTACGCTTTCTGGCCGGGCAACCGCGGAAAGTTCGAAGCGGCGCAGCGACAGGCGCTCGGGCTCGATCATCCGGATCGCGAGATCGACGCGAACAGAAAGAGTGGGGGCCGCTGATGGCTGGACACAAGGAAATCGATGAGGCAACCGGCGTCGAGACCACTGGTCACGTCTGGGATGGCGATCTGAGGGAGTTGAACAAGCCGCTCCCGAAATGGTGGCTGTATACGTTCTACGTCTGCATCGTCTGGGCCATCGGCTATTGGGTTCTCTATCCCACTTGGCCGACCGCCAACGGCTACACGAAAGGCATGCTCGGCTATAGCCAGCGTGCAACCGTGACCGAGGAAGTCAAGGCCGGAAAGGCAGCGCAGTCGGGCCTCCGGGACCGCCTGCAGAAGACCGCACTCGCCGACGTCCGCAAGAACCCCGAACTGTTGCAGTTCGCGGTCGCTGGCGGCAAGGCAGCGTTCGCCGACAACTGTGCGCCGTGCCATGGCCGCGGCGCGCAGGGTGGCAACGGCTATCCGAACCTCAACGACGACGATTGGATCTGGGGCGGCCAGGTCGATGCCATCCAGCAGACGATCCAGCACGGCATCCGCTGGCAAGGCGCCGCCGACACCCGTGAGAGCGCGATGCCGCGGTTCGGTCTCGACGAGATCCTCGAGCCGGCACAAATCGGTGACGTCGCCGACTATGTGCTGTCGTTGTCTGGCGGCAAGGCGGATGCGGCGGCGGTCGAGCGCGGCAAGGCAACCTACGCCGAGCAGTGCTCCGCCTGCCATGGCGAAGACGGCAAGGGCAATGCAGAGCTTGGCGCGCCGAACCTTACGGATGCCATCTGGCTCTACGGCTCGGACCGGGCAACCGTCATGGAGAGTATCCGCACGGGTCGCGGCGGCGCCATGCCGGCGTGGGCCGGTCGTCTCGATCCCGTGACGATCAAGTCCCTCGCGGTCTACGTCCACTCGCTGGGCGGCGGCAAGTAGACTTGCTACAATTATGGGATGACCGGCTTCGCGTTACCGAGGCCGGTCATCCCACGAACGATGGCGCCCGGCCGCGCAGGCTGATCGCACTCACGAGGCCCTCTCCGGCAGAAGCGCGGAGCAACGGCTCTCACAATTCGGGCTCACGCGATCAGTTTCGCTTTTTACGAGGCCCAGTTCCGGCACATGCGCATCGCTCCATGCAGCATGCTCGAAGCCGAAGCCCAGCGGGTGGCCCGGCAACCAGGGTTCCTGTCACAGATCCAAGGCGGCACGAAAATTCCATGTCGACGCTCGAAGCCGAAAATCCCTTTCTGAGTGACGCAAAGCCCGACCGGCAGGCGGCCCACGGCATTGACAAGATCGATGTCGAAGCCGTCAACCGCAAGGACGGACGTGAACTCTATGCCGGCCGCAAGAAGATCTACGCCAAGCGCGCGCGAGGCGTCTTCCGCAACATCAAATGGCTGGTGATGGTTGCGACGACGGCCGTCTACTATCTGCTACCTTGGCTGCGCTGGGACCGTGGACCGGGCCTTCCCGATCAGGCGGTGCTGATGGACATCGGCCAGGGTCGCATTTTGTTCTTCAATCTCGCGATCTGGCCGCAGGAGTTGTATCTCGTCACCGGCTTCCTCGTGCTCTCCGCGCTCGCGTTGTTCCTGTTCACCGCGATCGCTGGTCGCGTTTGGTGTGGATACCTGTGCTGGCAGACGGTGTGGACCGATCTGATGATCGCCGTCGAGCGCTTCTGGCAGGGCGACCGCAACGCCCGCATCCTGCTCGACAAGCAGCCTTGGACCGCATCCAAGATCTGGAAGAAGTCGATGACGCACGCATCCTGGCTCGTCATCGCGGCGGCCACCGGTGGTGCTTTCATCCTCTATTTCCGCGACGCTCCGACGCTCGCGCAGGAATTCGTGACCGGCCAGGCGCCGCTGCCGTCCTATCTCTTCTTCGCACTGCTGACGGGCTTCACGTATCTGCTTGGCGGCATCGCGCGCGAGCAGGTCTGCATCTACATGTGCCCGTGGCCGCGCATTCAAGGCGCGATGTTCGACGCCGACAGTCTGCTGGTGACCTATCGCGACTTCCGCGGCGAACCGCGCGGCCCCCATCGCAAGAGCCAGGGCTGGGAAGGACGCGGTGACTGCATCGACTGCAACGCCTGCGTCGCGGTCTGCCCGATGGGCATCGACATCCGCGATGGCGCGCAGCTCGAGTGCATCCAGTGCGCGCTCTGCATCGACGCGTGCAACGAGATCATGACGAAAATCAACCGTCCGCAGAATCTGATCGCCTACGACACGTTCCGCAGCCTCGAATCCGAGAAGAAGGGCGGCGGCCTGAAGATGCGCATCCTGCGGCCGCGCACCCTGCTCTACTCGGGCCTGATCCTGTTCGTCGGTGCCATTGTCGGCTATGCGCTCTTGTCGAAGACCGTCCTCGAATTGAACGTCATCGCTGAGCGCAATCCGCTTTACGTTCAGCTCTCCGACGGCAGCATCCGCAACGCCTACTCGGTCAAGATCCTGAACAAGCAGTATCAGGAACATACATTCGCACTCTCGATCGAGGGCATTGAAGGCGCGCGGCTGACCATTCTCGGCGACGAAACGTCCGAGCGGCCACTCGTCAAGGTCGTTCCCGATGACTTGCGTGAGATCAAGGCCTACGTCACCGTGCCAAAGGACGCGCTCGCCAAGATTCCGGGCGACAAGGCACACCTGGACTTCATCGCAACCGACGTGGCCGATGGAAATCGCACCACGCGGGCGTCCAACTTCAGAAAGCCCGCCCAATGATCGAGATGCGCATGGTCGAACCCTCGCTGCAGCCCAAGGTCATCACCGGCCGCCATGTTCTCTTCGGGATGATCGCCTTCTTCGCCGTCATTTTCGCCGTGAACGGCTGGTTCCTCTATTCGGCGCTATCGACCTACACCGGCGTCGTTTCGAACGAACCCTACCGCAAGGGCCTCGCCTACAACGAGCGGATCGCGGCCGACACCCTGCAGCACGAGCGCGGCTGGACGGCGTCCCTGTCGCTTGCCGGCGAAAACCGCGGTATCGTCGTCGCGTTGGCGGATCAGGCAGGAGATGCCGTGGTGGGCCTCACTCTGCGTGGCAACGTCGGGCGACCATCGACCAACGATAGCGATGTCGTGCTGACGTTCGCGGAGATTGCGCCGGGACGCTATGTTGCCATCATGGAGCCGCTCGCGGCCGGCAACTGGGTCGCGGACGTCGAGGCCGCCAGCCTGACGTCGTCGGGCGAGGAGATCGTATGGCGGATGCGCCAGAGGGTTTGGGTGAAGCCGTGAACCGAGCGATCGCGGGTCCGCGGCCGGCCGCCGCCCGCGCCATCACACCTGGCGGGGCTGGCGAAGCTGGCGCCAGCAACGACAATATCCCGTTGACCGAAAACACGACGCTCGTTGCCGACACGATGTATTGCGGCACCTGCATGGTGTCGATCGAGGACGCGCTTGCGAAGGTGCCGGGCGTCACGCGGGCACGCGTCAACCTGACGACGAAGCGCGTTTCCGTCACCTACGATCCCAGCAGAACGAGTACGGAGCGGCTGATCGAGACCCTCGACGGCATCGGCTTTCCCGCAGCCGAGCTCATCGAGAGTTCGGCAGCAGAGGCCGACGCCCGCGACCGCGATTTCCTGAAGCGGCTCGGGGTCGCAGGCTTTGCCGCGGCCAACGTCATGTTGCTTTCGGTCTCGGTCTGGGCCGGTGTCGCCGGCGACATGACCGAAAGCGTACGGTCCATGTTCCACTGGCTCTCCGCGCTGATCGCGCTGCCGGCGATCGCCTATTCCGGACAGCCGTTCTTCCGGTCGGCGCTCCAGGCCTTGCGCGGTCGCCGCCTCAACATGGACGTGCCGATTTCGCTCGGCGTCGTCCTGGCCGCGACGATGAGCGTGTTGCAGACGACGCGCGGCAGCGACCAGGTCTATTTCGACGCCGCGATCACGCTGCTGTTCTTTCTCTTGATCGGCCGCTATCTCGACCAGAGCATGCGCACGCGAGCGGCCGGTGCCGCCGCCAATCTGCTCGGCCTCAAGGCGACGACCGCCACCGTTCTTGACGACGACGGCACCACTCAGCGCCTCTCGGCACGCAGCCTAAAGGCCGGCGACCGCATCCTCGTGGCAGCCGGAGAACGCTTTGCGGCCGACGGCGTCGTGGAAGACGGAACGAGCGAAGTCGAGGAGAGCCTGATAACCGGAGAAAGCGTGCCGCGCCGCATCTCGCGAGGCGCCACAATCTACGCCGGAACGCTGAATGGCGCCGGGGCGGTGATCGTGCGCACGACCGCCGCGGACCAGAGCACGCTTCTGGCGGAGATCGCGCGCCTGATGGATGCCGCAGAGCAGGGGCGCGGACGCTATGTGCGGCTCGCCGATCGGGCGGCGCGGCTATATGCACCGGCCGTCCACATTTTGAGTGCCGCGACGTTCGCTGGCTGGATGGTGCTCGGTCATGGCTGGGAGGCCGCTCTGACGGCAGCCATCGCCGTCCTCATCATCACGTGTCCCTGCGCCCTCGCCCTCGCCGTTCCGGCCGTGCAAGTGGCCGCGACCAGCCGGCTCATGCGGCAAGGCGTTATCGTCAAGACCGCCGACGGCCTCGAACGTCTCGCTGATGCCGACACCATCGTCTTCGACAAGACGGGCACGCTGTCGCTCGGCGAGCCCGAATTGATCGACACCGAAACAATCCCGCCGGACGCGCTCAGCCGTGCCGCGGCCCTCGCAGCCAACAGTCGCCACCCTTATTCTCGCGCGCTCGTCCGCGCGGCCACGGCGCGGGGCTTCGACGTCGTTGCCGCCGACGGCGTTCGCGAGGTGCCGGGTCTCGGTCTCGAATGCAGCGGAGCGGGCAAGCCGGTTTCCGCGACGCTGGCTGGCCACGTTCCGGAGAGACTGGGCGCGCCGAGTTTCGTCGGCCGTGCCACGACGACGGCGGACGACGACACGTCGATACTCGGGTATCGCCGCCCGGATGGTGAAGTGGTGACGTTCCGTTTCGCCGACACGCTCAGGCCTGATGCGCGCGAGATCGTTTCCACTCTCAAGGACGCCGGCTATGCGGTCCACTTGCTATCCGGCGATCGTGCCAGCGCCGTCGCTGCCGCCGCTGACAAAGCCGGCATCGACGATTTCGCCTCTGAGATCGGACCCGCCGGAAAGCTGCGCCGGATCGAGGAATTGACGCGGACCGGCGCCAAGGTTCTCATGATTGGCGATGGCTTGAACGACGCTCCGGCTCTCGCCGCGGGACACGCTTCGATGTCGCCTGCGAATGCCGCCGACATCAGCCAGACGGCAGCCGATACCATTTTCCAGGGGCAGAAACTTCGGCCCATCGTCGAGACCCTGAGCGTGGCGCGCGCCTCACAGCGCATGGCCCTGCAGAACTTCGCGATCGCGCTCGGCTATAATCTCGTCTTCGTGCCGCTTGCGATGCTCGGACATGTGACACCGCTGGTTGCCGCAATCGCCATGTCGGCCTCGTCGATTGCGGTGACCGGCAATGCCATCAGACTGAAATCGAAGCGACTGGAGCTCCGCCGATGACATCCCTCGCCTGGCTCATTCCGGCAGCGCTTGCACTCGGTGGCCTGGGACTCGCGGCCTTCTTGTGGTCGCTCCGAAGCGGTCAGTTCGACGATCTCGAAGGCGCCGCGTGGCGGGCGCTGGAAGACACGCCGCCAGGCGCTAGCGAGCGCCGCAGACACGCCGTCGGCGACGGCGACGACAGCGCGGCGCAATAGCATCGCGAGGGCGCCGGCTCGGTTCGAATTGCAGCGGATCGGCGCCGCCAAGCCTGCTCGTGAACAGCGCGCCCAAGCTCGAGAGACCACAAGTGCGGTTTGACTCGCATGCATCCCCTTCGCCGGGTTTGCACGGCCTCGAGCAGCAACGGCTCCGGTGCGCTCAATCCGGCACTTTGGCCGTTTGCGACGCGCGGCTCGTGCTCCGGCAGCTGCAATAGCGATCCGGGCAACCCTCAATCCAGGACTGTCGCATCAGCCTTCAACAGCTTCGTCGTCGAGGATTACGAGGTCCTTGAACGCATGCCACGTCGCATGGCCGACCAGCGGGAACATGACCACGAGCCCGGCGCACATCGTAAGAATTCCGAGAACGACGAAGCCCGAGATCAGCGCAGCCCACAGAACCATGGCTTTTGGGTTCGCGACGACCGCCCGGACCGACGTTCGCATCGCGGTGACGACGTCGATGTCGCGCACCATGAGCAACGGGACGGAGACGGCCGAGACCGCGAACGTTATGAAGGCGAGTATGGCACCAGCGAGCGTGCCGACCACGAGCAGCCCCAAGCCATGGCTCGTGAAGAACAGCATATGGACGAATTGCTCCGGTGGCGGAAACCCGCGGCCACCAGCAAACAACATGAAAAGCAGGAACGCGATCTGCATCCAGACCACGAAAATCAGGAACAGCGCGATGCCCATGAAGCCCAGTTGGCCCTTCGGCCTGACGATCGACTTGAGTGCCCTGCCGAGCGACACGGGCTGATCCGCTTCGATCCGCCGGCTGATGTCGTAGAGCCCGGCCGCAATCAGCGGCCCGATCAACAGGAAGCCGCCGAACAGCGCAAGCACGATCGACTGCGCGCCGGTCATTGTCGTGCCCCAAGCCAGCAAGGCGGCAATGACGGCAAAGGCAGCGCCATAGCTCAGGCTGGTTGCGGGATGGGTCCAAAGATCGCGCCAGCCTGCGGCCAGCCATTCCCATGGCTGATCGAACGGAACGGTCCTGACCGAGATGCCGGGCACCACTTCCTCACCCGTCGCCGGCAGGCCACCAACCATTGTCGTCATCGCATCCATCCTGTCGGCGCGGGCCACGTCCGGTCGCCCGCCGCATGTCGAACCTGAAACCACATTCTCAAAACCACGTCGGCGCAGATCGCAACCGCGTCGTGCCCCCGGGTTGCCAATGCCGTTGTGGCGGCAAAGCCTGATAAAATCCAGTCTATCGGCACCACGCTGACCTGGAACAGAACCGCCGTCGGACTATAAAGAAGGAGCACACTGCGCGAAACGCGCGATTGCGCGCAACCAGCACCAGATCGGCCAACCGCTCGATCTGGTCGTCGACACTCGGCCCCTGCGGCGTCTGTGCGCGCAATGCCCGGGTAGAACCACTGATCACCGCGCTAGTCGACATCCATTACCGACATCACCTTGAACGTCCGCAACACGCCGTCGTGCTCCTTGATGGAGACGTACTCACCGGTCTTGAAGACATGATCGGCAAAACGATAGCCCGCTTCGTCATGTTCGGCATGGCCATGGATGTCGTAGTGGAAAGCCCAAGACCCGCCGGGCTTGCGGATGATATGGCCCACCTCGTCCGGCTCGCCCGCCCAGAACCGTTTGACGCGGCAACGATCGCGCACCAGCTTCCAATCCTCGGGAACGATATGGCCGCTGTCATCTATCGGCGCGATGAAATCATAGCCGTGCGCGCGGCTGCCGCTCGGGTGTTCCGCGTCGCGCGCAAGCTCGAGACGAACCCGCTTCATCGTCGTCACCGGTTTCATGTCCATGCGTCTTCAGTCCTCAGATGTCAGCGTCAAGCGCAACTCTTCTCGTCGCAACCGTTCAACTCTCGAACCTTTCCGTCAATGCGACAGCAGAGTCGCAATCCTCATGTTGCGGAGGACCTCTCGCGTCGCCCCGCCAAAAACCAGCTCCCGGAAGCGCGAGTGGCCATAGGCTCCCATCACGACGAGTTCCGCGCGATGGTCGCTTGTCGCATCGAGGATCACCTCGCCAATCGTCGCCCCGCCGCGTTTACGCTCGTCGAGGCTGACCGCTATTCCGTGCCGCGCGAGAGCAGCTGCGATAGCATGGCCTGAGAGGTTCGCCTTCTGGTCCCAAGGGTGCTCGGCCACAGTCAGAATATGCACGTGCTCTGCCATCAGCAGGATCGGCAACGCGTCGAATGCAGCGCGCGCGGCCTCGCGCTTGCCATTCCAGGCGACCAACACACGTCGGGCAATGCCTGCGCCACGCGAAGGCGCTTCGATACTCTTCTCCGCCGGCACCGGCACGACCAGCACGGGACGCCCGCTTTCGAGCGCCAGACGCTCCGGAAAATCGTAGACGGCAGCGAGATCCCAGGCCGGATCCGTTTGGCTCGCCACGATCAGGTCCGCGCTGCGCCCGCGCTGCATGACGAACGCCGCAAGATCCGAATGCGGCGCCTTCTCGCTGATCCATTCGGCGACGAGGGAGCGACCCGCCGTCGCCTTCTCGAAGATCGTGCGGATTGCCACGGCCTCGCTACGCTCGGCGGCGAGTACCGAATCGATGACGTCGGCACCGTAAGGGACGGCAAGTGCCGCTGTCGCCGGCACGCCCGTAAATACGTTGAACCCGATCAAATGGGCCTCGAACCGCTCCGCAAGACCGATCGCGGGCGCGAGCAGGCTCGCGGCGCGTCGCCGATCGTTCAGATGGACGAGGATTGTCTTCACAGCCATGGTCCGAACATCGCACCGCTACGCCGGTGCCATCCACAAGTACTCCCGCGACATTGCACGCTCAAGGCAGCACTCACTTTGATAGTCGTCAAGGCCCAACGGTACCGTCACCATCACACTCGGCGCAACGAAAGGGTGATGCGGAGCGTTCCCGCGTGGGGTGTCCCCGGCTTCAGGGGAGGCTACAGGCGAGCAGGTCGCACCGGTTACCGTCAGGGCGGCAGCAGAGCATCACCCGCGCGGCATAGGCTGAGCCTCCGGCACGAGTGACGCCGAACGGCGAGACGACAGAGGCGAATGAAACGAATGTCGCCGGACGGGGCACGGTCACGTGGTGGACTGGCGGAAGGTGGACTGGCAGATGGGGGCCTGGGAAATGGGGCCTCGAAAGGCAACGAACATCTTTCTCCGACCCCGCGATCCGGCGATCCGCTAAAGCCGGCGCGAAAAATACACTTCGAAATCCAGGCATGAGGACCGCTCAATGGAACTGACGCGAAACATCTCCACCGGCACGGCCGGACGCCCGCAGCGGATTGCGGCCATGCGGCACGTGGCGATCGACGCGCACGCCGGCAGCACCATCAAGCACCGTTGCCCGACGCACGCCCGCGACATGTGGACTGGTCTTTCTGGGCTCATTGTCGTCGTCGCAGCCATCGCCGCCATGATCCAGGGCGTCCGCGCCGACGAGGTCAAGACAACGGCGGTGCCCAATTGGCAAGCCATCCTCAGCCTGCAGCTCAAGAACACATTCAATTGCGATTTCGAAAAGCTCGTTTTCGTGCGCGAGGTGCCGGTGGGCGAACACGTGGGCCTCGAGGGTCGCGTCCATTGCGTCGATTCGCGTGAGTTCGATTTCACGCGCGCCCGCGAACACGAAAAGTTCACGCTGCGGCTTTGCCAGCCCACGGTCTGCTGAACCGATGGGTGGCGCCGCAGCGACGGATGGGCTTTCCGCCAGCCGGTTTGCACCCGGCGCTCGGCAGCCTGACCAACAACCTACCCGCGACCTGGACACACACACGCGCACGGGACAGCCAGCCAAGTTCTGGAGCCCTCCCATGGGAAAAGAACCGACGCTCATCGAAGCCCGGCGAATGTGCAGCGGCCCTTGCCAGCGACGGAAATGGTGAGCATGGCAAAGCGAACGGCAACGACCGCCCATTTCGGACGTGATCCGCAGGATGCGGTCGTCGCATTCTTGAACACGCCGGGCATCGTTGGCGACGACGTGCCGCGGCACATAGAAACGCACATCGCACATGTATTCGTCGGTCGCGAACGAGCCCTCAAGATCAAGCGCGCGGTGAAGCTGCCCTACCTCGATTTCTCATCGCTGGAACAGCGCCGCGCCGCCTGTCTACGCGAAATCGAGGTCAATCAGCCGACCGCACCCGATCTCTATCTGGGCGTCGTGCCGATCACGGTGCGCGAGGACGGTCGTCTCGCTGTTGGCGGCGCCGGAACCGCCATCGAATGGGCTGTGGAGATGTTGGCATTCGCTGCCGGGAATCTGCTGTCGGAGCGTGCGAGAGACGGGCGACTGACCACTGAAATTCTGCTCGAGACGGCGGATGTCGTCGCCCGCATGCATGCATGTGCCGCACCCCAAACACCGATCGACCATCCCGGCGAAATGCTGGAGATCGTCGACGACGTCGTCCGCGCGTGCGAGACGACTTCGCTTGGTGCCGACCCCGAGCAACTCACACGATTTGTCATGGCAGCGAGGGGCGCAATCGATCGCCACCACGAGTTGCTCTTGCAGCGCGGCGCGGAAGGCCATGTTCGCCGCTGCCACGGCGATCTCCACCTCGCCAACATCGTCATGTGGCGCGGCCATCCGACACCCTTCGATGCCATCGAGTTCAGCGAGCAGATCGCGACCGTCGATACCCTCTACGATCTGGCATTCCTGCTGATGGATCTCGAGCACGCCATGAACCGGGCAGCGGCCAACCAACTCTTCAACCGCTATTTGTGGCGTGTCGGGGAAGCGGAATCACTGCGGGCTCTGGCACTGCTGCCGTTCTATCTTTCGCTCAGGGCCGCAATCCGCGCGATGGTCGCTGGCGAGCGCGCCTCACTGGCGGAGGATGCGGCAGCGGCAGAACAGGATCGTCGCGCCGCCCGTGAATATCTCGCCATGGCCTGCCGCTATCTCGCGCCCCATCCGCCGGATCTCATCGCCGTCGGCGGGCTTTCGGGCTCAGGCAAATCGACGCTTGCTGCAGCACTTGCCCCCGAATTCGGCGCGGCACCAGGTGCGGTCCTCCTCAGAAGCGATCTCGAACGCAAACGCATGCTCGGCGTCGCCAGCACCGACCGGCTGCCTGCCGAAAGCTACACCCCCGCATCGGCCGAGGCCGTCTACGCTCGCATTCTCGCGCGGGCCGGAGAAGCGTTGACGGCAGGCCACAGCGTCATCGTCGATGCGGTCTCGGCACGCGAAGAGGAACGTTCGGCACTTTGCGATCTCGCTCAGCGGTTGGGGGTCGGGTTCCGTGCCTTGTGGCTCGATGCGTCGGATGAAACCTTGAAGCAGCGCGTCGCGCAGCGGGTCGGAGATGCCTCCGATGCCACGCCCGATGTCGTGGAGCGACAGATCGCACGCGGAACAGGCCGGATAGGCTGGCAGCGGATCGATGCGAGCGGCGGGGCTGCCGAGACCCTGGCCCAGGCCCAGGCCGCACTTTCTCGAGGATGAATGCCGACGCGAGCCGTGCCGCGCCGTCGGTCAACGATAGCGCGGCGCCACACGAGTGTTCGGTCTGGGGATAACGGGGATGAGTTGAATGGGGCCTTCGCCAGCGCACCGATAAACGACTATCAAGATTGACGCGCGGTCGTGCGCGAACACGAGGGCCGGTGAGCGTCCAACTCGTCCCGACCTCGGCGCGGCCGTGTCGGAGTGCAACGACGGTTCCGCCGATCCACGCGAACGTTCGGCCGCACACCGCAGGACGAGACGTCTTGTCCGGGACGAAACGTCTGGCCTCAGTTCTACCGGACTGGATTGCCTAGACGCCGTCGCGCTCAGACCCGTCCTCCCGTTCAGGATTTGTGACGCGTTGTCCGTTGCCGTTGTCGAGTTCCTGTCCATTTCAAACGAGATCTAGACGCCCAGCGCGTGTCGAGCGCCGTTCCTTCGCGGATGGCTGATTGCGAACGCGGTGCGGCGAGGAGGCGTCATGTCGCGCATTTTCACCCGTCGTATCATTGGCCCAACCACACCCGGCGCTGAAGGAGAACGTCCCGAAAGCATTGCCTCCCGTTTCCGCGCGAGCGCAGCTGCTGTGGCGATGACAGTGATACTCGGCGGTTGCGCCGGCAGCGGACTCGAGCTTCCCGGCATGGAGGCGTCAGCGCAACGATCTACGTCGGCGAGCGAGATTGAAACGTCGGCATTGCAGGCGCCCTCGACGGTCGGTTCGACGTCACGTGAGGCCATGCCTGGAACAGACACCATGCCGCCGGAGATCGCAGCCGCGCGCGCCAAACGCGATGCCGGTGATCTCGAAGGAGCTGCTGGCGAACTGGAACGCGCCAAGGGCTCGGGCGCCTCCGAACTCGCCATCGTCAAGGAACGCGGGTTCCTGGCGCTCGAGCGCGGCCGGATTGCCGAAGCCAAGACCCTATTGCGCAAGGCTGACAAGTCCGGCGAACCCGACTGGCGCGTCAAGTCGGCACTCGGGTCGGCGCATGCCGCGAGCGGCGACCAGACCGCGGCCCAGCGGGCATTCGCCGCCGCACTCGAACTTGCACCCGATCATCCTTCCGTTCTCAACAATCTGGCACTTTCTTATGCGCTCGACGGCCGCCACGACGAAGCGGAGAAGCTGCTCCGTCGTGCCGCGACGCAGAAGACTGCCGCGATGAAGACAAAGCAGAACCTCGCGCTCATTCTCGGCCTCGGCGGTAAGCTCGACGAAGCGCGCGAAGTGAGCGAAGCGACGCTGCCGAAGGACGTGGCGCGCGCCAACATCTCCTACCTCGAACGGCTCCGGTCGGGCGCGCGCGTATCCCGCTCGGAAAGCAAGAAGGCCGGCGAACCCGATGCCGGATCGGCGATCCTCGGCGCTCTCGATCCGAACCGTTGAGGCGCCGCCGCGATCGGCCAGGTGGAGGGATCACGGCCAGATCCGAAGGCAAGGGAGAGGGCCGGTCAAGCAACAGGGACCGAGCAGGATTGCCCGGCCCACTATCACGGCCTCATGCGATCGATATCAGGCGCGCTCCGAGCTCCACCCACACCTTCGGCTCCATCACCGGGCTCACTCCGATCATCGTCCGTCTCGTCCATGGCTGCTTGGTAGATCTCTCGCGCGGCATCCATATTGATTGCTGCAATCGCAAGCCCGACGATGATGTCGGGCCACACCGAGCTCGTGACGGCCGTTGCGCCACCGGCGACGATGATCGCGATGTTCGCCGCCACGTCGTTGCGCGCAGAGAGGTAGGCAGCGCGCGTCAGACTTCCACCGTGATGGCGAACCCGTACCAGCAGCAGCGCGCAGAGGCCGTTGACGACGAGTGCGCCGGCGCCTGTCGCGGTCAACAGCAATGGTTCCGGCACGACGGCATCGCTCGACAGGATCTTAGCACCGGCGGTTGCTAGGGCGGCGATCCCCGGCATGACGAGCAACACCGCGAGCCCGATGCCGACGAAGCGGCGGCGCATCGCGCTCCAGCCGATCGCCATCAGGACGAGCATGTTGACCGCGGCATCCTCGAGGAAGTCGATGCTATCGGCGAACAGGGATACCGAACGGATCAGCGCCGCGACCGCCGCTTCAACGCCGAAATAGGAGAGGTTGAGGAGAGCGACCAGCAGCACCGTTCTGCGGATTGCGGATCTTTGGGCTCGCCGGTCCGCCTCGGGTTGCATGACCATTCCGCAGGTGATCCGCCCAATTGGATTGCGCCCGTTACGCCCGCGCCCGGGCCACCCCACCGCCACAAGGCGGCGAACCTACGCCGCGCCAACCAGGGGGGCAACCTTTCGCCGCGACGGTTACGCGCTCCTCGTCCTACCGGCTCATGTCGTCGTGGCGACGTGGTGCGGCTTTACGCGCGGCGTGCATCCCTCGGCCGATCTGTGGACGCTCCGATTGCCACGAAAGCAGCGCACAAGGCAAGGCTCGGCGGCCGACGACCTGAAGCGCGGCCGCAAAAGACTTCTACGTTGCGGCTATTTCGACGAGCCGGATGCCCCGCTGCTGCTCGGCGCAGGTGATGCGGCGGCTCCGCCCGAAGGCGCCAAGCTCCCAAGATATTTGGACCAGGTTTGCGCGCGCCGTTCACTCGAACGGGGTGTCTCGTCCTGCGGCACCTGCAGATCGCGGGCATTGGCGACCGTCAGTGCGAGATTTCGCTGCGTCGCGCAGCCAAACCCGTCATGGGGCAGTCGCTCGCGACCGACCCGACCGAGGTCATCCGGCCAATCCCCGCATACGGGCGGCATCGCCACGGCGCGAACGAACGAGAGCTTCACACTCGGTCCGGTGGGATCGCGATGGCGCGAACGATCGTGACGGATGGCGTCGCGCGGTATGCCCGCACGTTCGACGAGATCCTCGATTTCGCGCACCGACCGGGATGCCGCCATGTGCCCGCGCGCCGATAGAGGCAACGCGACACTGAGCGGGCCCTGGGCTTCCGATTTGTAGCGCGCGAGGAACCTCGCGACGTCGACCTCCTGGTTGCCGCTCAGGCCGTCCCGTTCCCGCGGCACCTCGACATAAAGCGCCTCGCTGCGTGCCGAGAAGGCAATCGGATGACGGTGAGCGGCGTCGTTGAGAAGGGCTGCTGACGGCGCGTCGAGCCGCGCGTGATCACGGCAGCCGGCGACGGCAACGGCGACCATCGCCACCGCCAGCGCGGCAAATGTCGATGGAACCCGCACGGCTGTGACGTGACTGCGGACGCAACCTGAGACGCTATCGCGCCGAGCTGCCGTCGCAACATCGGCATGCGCCGCCCCTGCGGTGCGTTTCGGGGGTGTCGCAGCCCCGCACTGGATGCCCTGGCGCTTCATCCCTTAACTCCCGGATAGTCGATGATGAAACCGTACTCGCCACGGTAATGCCCGCTCGGCACGGTGCGGTTTCCGTAGACACGGTTGATATTGCCGAAGAACAGCTCGCGCAGCGCGTTCTCGGGCGCATAGCCGTCGGTCGGACGGGCAAGTTCCCGCGACGTGGCGTGCGTTGCCAAATAGGGCGTCACGAGGATGACCAGCTCGGTCTCGCGCCGACGGTAGTCCGTCGAGCGGAACAGGGCGCCGAGCACCGGCAGGTCTTTCAAGGCCGGCACACCCTCGGCGCTCTGGCGCGTTTCATCGGAAAGGAGCCCTGCCATCGCCAGCGTCGCGCCTGATGGCAGCTCGAGCGTCGTCTCCGCCCGACGCACCTTGAGACCCGGCAGCGTGATGCTCGACAGGTTCACCGAACCGTCGGGCGAAATCTCGCTCACCTCGGCCGAAATCTTCAGGCTGATGCGCCCTTCACTCAGCACCACGGGTGTGAAGGCGACGTTGATGCCGAACTGCTTCCATTCGACGGTCACCGAATTGTTCTGTTGCGCGATCGGCACGGGGAACTCGCCGCCTGCAAGGAATTTCGCGCTCTCACCCGACATGGCGGTCAGCGTCGGCTCAGCAAGAGTTTTGAGGACGCCCGCGCGTTCCAGCGCCTCGATCATCGCCGTCACCGATTGGTTCTTGGTGGCCCACGTCGGCTGCAAGGCGACGCCACCACTTGCAAGCGGCGAAATATCGGGAGCCAGAGGTATTGCTTTCGGCACAAGCGGACTTGTAATCGGAAATGCGTTCTGGATGACCTTGGCGAATGTGAAGTTGCCCGATTGCAGGACTGCGCCCGGCAGATCGACACCGATACGCTTCAGCGCATCGCGCTGCATCTCCGCGACCTGGACCTTGAGCAGAACCTGTTCCTTCGAGCGGGTGTCGAGCATGTTCACGACGCCGTCGGGCTTCTTGATGAAGCGGCCAGCCAGTTCGCTCGCCCGGTTTGCGTCGACCGGGTTGTTGACACTGCCCGAAAGAACGACCGTGTCGCCCATCATCTCCGCGTGAATATTGGAGCCCGGCAGCAGCCGCTCGAGCATGTCGTGCAGCACCGAGAGATCGCGCACGACCGAAACTTCGAGCAGCATAACCTTGGTTCCATCGTGCCCCATGAAGAAGGCATTCGCCTCGCCGACGTCCTTGGCGAGCAGGTAGACCTGGCGCGTCGTCTGCACCACCGCGTCGAGCACGTCCGGATTGGAGACCAGCACGTTCTGGAGGTCTACCGGCACTTCCACAAGAGCCGACTTGTTGAGGCCAATGGTGACGCGGCGTGTTACCGGCAACGGTGTTCCCGCCGGCAGCTTGATGCTCGATTGATGGTTGACCGCATGGACACCCTTGTAGGGCGCGGCGCCGTCTCGCGCGTCCGCGTGCCCGCATGCCGCTGCCATGGCGCAAAGCAAAGCCGCCAGTCCGGAAAATCCAGATTGCAACGCCGGGCGCAATCGCACGCGGCGGCCTGAAACCATCATCATGTGACTCGAACCCCGTCCATCAGGAAGGCTTGGCGGAACAACGGCGACGCACAGACGTCACCACGCCAATCGAAATGCGATCGAACGCTGCGCTGGAACTCAACACTACTGGAGATATGCGAGGCGGAACGTGCGTCGAACCATGAACAGCCGACGGGCGAAGCCGCACGCGAAAAGACGAAAAACGCGACGGAAGTTGACGGGAGTTTCGCCCAATCGACAGCCTGGCTCCAGCTCGATGCAGAGGCAGGTGTTGCAGCCGCAATCGCCATCAACAGCTTGTCCACATGTTGCAACCGCCGCATCCGTGGCAAGGGCATCGCAACGACTGCGGATCAAACCGGCCGATAATCCTAGATGCGCGCCGCGTCCGCGCGCAGCCGACCATGGCGAGTGACATACGTGCCATCACACGCTCGCCCGCAATCGTGTTTGTGCATAACCATCGTGTGCCGGTGCCGTGGCCAGTCCGTCGTCTCGTACGCCCGTCTGGCGCGATCGCGGCCCCGCGCACCCTGCTCCGGTCTGACCGGCATCAGGCACCCTTCACCCGGCCGCGCATTGCGTTCAGTTCGCGACGCGCAAGCTCGAGATTTCACGGCCGATGTTGCGGAAGGTCTCGATCAGAGTCGCGCCGTCCGAGGCGGCATAGGCGTCGCGGGTCTCGCTGGCGCAGTCGCGGAGTAGAGACATCGTCGCCGGATCGTCCTCGAGACGGAATGCGATGGTGTACACCTTGATCCCCTGCGCCTTGGCATTGCTGCAGGCAACACGCGTCCGCGCCGTCATTCGCGCAACATAGGCGTTGAACGTATACGTCGTGCCGAGCCTGCCACTTGACGGCGTGCGATAGGGCTTGGCGTATCCGAGGCCCGCATAGATCGACTCGTTGTGGTTGTTCGCGTCGGTGTAGTGGTTGGCGCCATCCGTCATGACGATCATGATCTTCTTGTTCTCGGGCTCGTCGTAGGCGCGACCTTCGGTGAACGGCACGCTGGGCGACAGCGCACGCAGGCCCCAGCCAACGGCCTCGCCAATGTTCGTGGTGCCGTTCGCCTGCATCTGGTCGATGGTTCCGATGACATCGGCACGCGTCGACGAAAGTGGGAGCATCGGCAGGGTCGTGCAGGCGGCGTTCGGTCCGGCGCCGTTGAGCGCGGGGCGGGCGCAATTATCGCCTGGCGGCGATCCATAACCGACCTGCTCGCCGGCATACTTGCAGGTGCGCGCCTGCGCTTCCGTTGGCGGGATCGGCGTCAACTTCCAATACTTGGATTCGCTGCCGCGACATTTCCCGTTCGACTTGAACTTGATGCAGTTGCACTCCTGCTTCGGACAATTGCCGCCGTCGTCGACCAGATAGCTGTTGGAATAGCTCTTGCCAGCCGCATTGATGCTGTCGGGCTCGTCGGGCGCGAACATCGGCACGAAGATTGTCGACGGGTTGCCGTCGTCGGGCAACGTATCGTCGACGTCATAGGGAACGGGTCGCATCTCGACACAGCCCTTCCACGTCTCCCCGACATCGTCGAACAACTGGAACCGGCTGCGGTCGTCGATCGCGTTCTCGCGCGAGATCGGCGAGACGCCCTCGTTGTCAATCCAGGCCGCGCCGCGCTGGCCCGAACCGACATTGACCGACGCAGCAAAAGGTATGACCGCGAGCGAGACCTGGTCACTCGTCTCGGCACCCGCGAAAACGACGTTGGCGAGATCGGCGGCCGCGGCGCGAAGGGCGCCGATGTCGTTGCGCATCGATCCCGAATTGTCGAGCACCAGTGCGATTTCAGCGGTGCCGCCGCGGACGACGCGGGAATTCGATCCGAGCCGCATCTGCTCGTAGCCAAAAGCCCGCAACAGCGTCGACTTCCAGTCGAAGCGCGTGCTCCCATCGACCGATCCCTCGTCGGTGTTGAGCTTGACGTCGACGAGATCGACCGGTGAACCGGCGGGACGGTTGGCAATGTAATAGGCCTCGGCGCGCGCGCGGGCCTCGGCCTGCTCCTCGGGGAGGCCCATCGTATCGGATGCAGCCAGCAATGCGGCGTCGAGTGCGTACTGGTCCTTCATCCATTCGCTGGTAAAGCGGCTGTCGTCGATGGCGATGGCCGCGAGAAACAGGACGGCTGAAATCGTCAGAGCCAGCACGATGGCGACCACGCCCTCCTCGTCGCGTTCGAAGCGGCGGCAGTGGCCAGCGAAGCAACGAAGGCTGGCACGGAGGGCGCCTGCCATCGCCCGATCTGCTCCTTGGCCGGCCGGCTGGCCAAAACGGTGTCTCGACACCTTACCCCTCCATTAACACGCCACCTCGAATTGTAGCGGTCAAAGCCCTGCCGCCGGGTAAAGCGGATCCATCCAATTTGAGATATTTGGCAATTTGAGATATTTGGCAATTTGAGCGACTTTGCAATTTGAGAGACTTGGCAGTCTTTTTCGCAACCAGGGCCGCCCGTGCTCTTGGCAGTTGCAACGCATGGCCGTGGCGACGCATTCTCAGTCACCGACGCATAGGCGCCGGCTCATCGCGATCACAAGCGGAACAAGCGCCGTGCAGATGACGACCGACCTCATCGACCTGACCTCCATCCATCCGGCCTTGCCCTTCGATGCGCGAGCTTCTGAACAAACACTGTTCGGCGCCGTTCTCGCAGCCGCTCGCCGGCATGGCGCGGGCAAGGTGATCTTGACCGACGCCGACAAGCAGTCGCTCACCTACAAGCGGCTCGTGTTGGCAGCGCTGGTCCTCGGCAACCGTCTCCAGCGCATCACCAGCCCGAAGTCGGCGGTCGGTGTACTGCTCCCCAACACCGTCGGCACCGTGACGACGGTGCTCGCGCTCAATGCGTATGGTCGAACGGCCGCGATGCTGAATTTCACCGCCGGCAGCCGTAACCTTTCGTCGGCGGTCGCGACGGGGCCTATTCGCGTTCTGCTGACATCGCGGCGTTTCATCGATACGGCAAAACTTGCCGATGTGATCGAGGCACTCGCGCGGGTCGAGCCGGTGCCCGGTCAGCGATTGCGCATCGTCTACCTCGAGGACGTGCGCGCGGAAATCGGCTGGTTCGCGAAGCTGGGGGGCGCGCTGAAGGCCTCGGTGGCGGCCCGGATCCATCGCCGCCACGGCATGCGGCCGCACGACCCGGCGGTGATCCTGTTCACGTCAGGCACGGAAGGCCAGCCGAAGGGCGTCGTCCTGTCCAACGCCAATCTGATCGCCAACGCCCATCAGATCCTGGCACATGCCGGCTCGATGCTGACGTCTAGCGACGTCGTCTTCAATCCGCTGCCTATGTTCCATTCGTTCGGCCTGACAGCTGCGACCATCATGCCCCTCGTCGGCGGCATGCGGATCGCACTCTATCCGAGCCCCCTGCACTACCGGCAAGTTGCCCGTTCGATCCGAGACAGTGGCGCGACGGTACTGTTCGCGACCGATACGTTCCTCCAGGGATATGTCAGAGCCGCCGAGGAGGGCGACCTGGCCAGCATCCGCTATGTCATCGCCGGAGCCGAGCGCGTCAAGGACCAGACGCGCGCCATGTGGGCAAAGACCGGCGCCACTATCCTCGAGGGATATGGCGCCACGGAATGTGCGCCCGTAATCGCCTGCAACCTGCCGACGGCGAACAGGCCGGGGAGTGTCGGGCCGCTGCTGCCCGGCATTGAAGCGCGGCTCGAGCCGGTCGAAGGCATCGACGAGGGTGGGCTTCTGTCCGTCCGCGGCGCCAATGTCATGCTGGGCTATATGTTGGCGAGCAACCCCGGCATCGTCCATCCGCCGCGCGACGGCTGGCACGACACCGGCGATATCGTCACGCTCGACAGCGACCGTGTCGTCACGATCCGCGGCCGGGCCAAGCGGTTCGCGAAGATCGGCGGCGAAATGGTGTCGTTGGCGGCGGTCGAGGCCCTGGCGAGCGGGCTCTGGCCCGATTCCCAGCACGTCGTCGTCGCTATCCCCGACGACCGCAAGGGAGAACAGCTCGTCCTCGTCACCGACAAGCCGGATGCCGACAGCGCCGCGCTTCTCGCCTACGCACGCCAGCACGGTACGCCCGAGCTCTGGGTGCCGCGCGCCGTAATGGTGGTGAGCGCCATCCCCGTGATGGGCTCGGGAAAGGTCGATTTGCCGGCGACCGTCGCCATGGTCCGCCAGACCAGGCCGCTGCTCTGACGCATTGCCCAGCGCCTCCTCTGCCCCAAAGACCCGCCGCCAGGATACCCGAACGCTTTCGACCGCAGATTGCCGGGGTTGCGCGGCAAGAAAAAATAATTGTTCCGGACCCACCGCAATTGGCACGCTTAGTGCTTTTCCACCCGCATCCATGGGGCTTCGACCGGGCCGCCGCCGTTCGAGCGTTGCCGCTCGAACACGACCGGTCGGACGAAACTGTCTCGCCGCCCACCTTGCCTTGATTCCACCGTGACACTCCGGCATCTAAAACAACGACGCCGCGTCCGGAGGGGGAAAGCTCGGAGGCGGAATTCCCAAGAGGGTGACGACACAATGACTGCTGGTACAGATGCTGGCGCGACAGACCGTTCGCGTCAGGGTGAACTGCCGACTCTTGGCTGGGCGCTGAAGCGTGCTTTGCTCGGACTGACTATTCTTATCATCATGTTCGGCGGTGGCGCCTGGCTGCTGCATGCCTCCATCGAGGTCGATCGCGCGGAAGCGCTCGAGCCCTTGGCGCGAACGGCCGGGGCCGCGCTGACCGCACCCGCACCGAGGCGTACGGCTTCACCCTGAGCCCGCCTCTCGCGTCAGGCGTTCCGTCTTTCTTCGGTTTCCCCGCACGAATCGACGCCATCGTCCGGACGGCGACGTTGGCCCGCGCGTCGCTCGACGGACGCGTGGATGATTGACAATGAGAGCGTTTTCGAGCGGACTCCTCCGGGTGCGATTGTCAGGCACCGGCCGACTGGCCGCGGCCCAGAGACGAACTATGGGGCGCATGCGGAATGCAACTCTCGACATCAACGTGGCTCTGGGTCTTCGTCTTCATTCTGGCGGCCGTCGTCATTTTCTTGAGCTGGCGGCTCTGGCTGGCCAACCGGCGGCGCTCGTCTGGCGAAATCGAAACAGCGCCGCGGCCGGAATTCCCCAACACACGACGCGAAGAGGTGCGGCCGGAAGACGTGCGGCCGACTGGGGCTCCTCCGCCCGCTTCGGCGGGTGGCAGCCGAGATCGGCAGTCAAGGCCGCAATCGGTACCGTCATCACACCCGGCATCAGCCGGAAGCCGGCCCGCCACGATCGACAGAGTGCGCGATAGACCGGCTGAAACGTGGAGCGCGAGGCCGCGCACAGCCCGTCCCCCACCCGCGCTCGCAGGCCATGTTCCTGGCTATTCGCCCGAGCCTGGGGTGGCATCGGGTGGGGCCAAATCCATGTCGCGGACGGGTGCCCGGCCGCCTCCCGCCGCGGCAGGCCGCCGGACCGATTGAGCGCGCCTGGCGTACCAACGTCGGCCATATCCTCGTCGCGTGGTCGCCTCGAAAGCCGTATCACCTCAGAATGACGCCACCCGTCCGTTTCGCCGCTGCAGCTTATCCGGATTGACCGATGCGCTTTGCGATGCTTGCCCGCAACCCCGATCTCTACTCGCACCGCCGTCTGGTTGCGGCGGCCGAGGCGGCTGGACACCAGATCCAGGTCATCAATACGCTGCAAGTGCACATGAACATCACGTCGAACCGGCCGATGCTGCGCTATGGCGGCAGCGACCTGCCGCTGTTCGACGCGGTCATTCCCCGGATCGGCGCTTCGATCACACACTACGGTCTCGCGGTGCTCAGGCAATTCGAGATGCAGGGTGTCTATCCGCTGAACGAGAGCGTCGCGATCGGCCGCTCGCGCGACAAGCTGCGCGCGCTCCAGATCCTGGCACGCGCCGGCATCGGCATGCCGGTCACGGCCTTCGCGCACGGCCCGCGCAAGGCAGAGGACGTCATCCGCGAAGTGGGTGGCGCGCCGGTCGTGATCAAGCTGCTCGAGGGCACGCAGGGAATGGGCGTTGTCCTCGCCGAGACGGAAGCGTCCGCGAAATCCGTCATCGAGGCGTTCTCGGCCGCCAACGTCAACATCATGGTGCAGGAATTCGTCCGCGAATGTGGCGCGACGGATGTTCGCGCCTTTGTCGTCGGCGGTCGCGTCGTGGCAGCCATGCGGCGGATCGGCCGTCCAGGCGAGTTTCGTTCGAACCTGCATCGCGGCGGGCGTGCCGAGCCAACCAACATCAGTGGCGATGAAGGTGCGGTGGCGGTCGATGCCGCCGCCGCGATCGGCTTGAACGTGTGTGGCGTCGACATGCTGCGGACCGATAGGGGGCCGCTGGTGATGGAGGTCAACTCTTCTCCCGGCCTCGAAGGCGTCGAGACGTCGACTGGGGTCGACGTCGCCACGGAAATCATCGCTTTCCTCGAGGCGAATGCACGCCACGGCGATACCGTGACGCGGGGACGCGGTTAACGCGGCGCCGTCTTGATGCCGCCGCGGCCGTCCGTCCGGCCAATCCGGCCCATGAGCGGCAGCAGATTCCGCCCTCGAGCTCCCGCTCCAGAAACCCGCCCTGGGCATACCGCTCGCCGACTTCTCACCGAGCGGCAGCCGGCATGGGCGTAGAGCGACGACCGTGTACACGGACCGGCCGTTGTCTAATCGGCGTGCTGAACGATTGGTTGAAGGTCTTATTTTTCAAGCAAATCGGGGAATCATGACACCCTCGCTCGTGATTTCGCTCGGGGCGCCTTGAATGCGCCCGCCACTGAACTATCATCGCGTGTCGGACCGATTTTGGTCCGTTCGTCGAAATGACCGATGTCCGGCCAATCAGCAGGGTCCTGGAGCGATGTCCGAGCAGCAGAAGAACTTTCCGGAGTTCTACGTGACGGCCCCACAGCCTTGCCCTTATCTACCTGGGCGGCTCGAACGAAAGCTGTTCACGCACCTGACGCACGACAAGGCGCCCGTGCTGGTCGACAACCTGCTCAAGGGCGGCTTCCGTCGCAGCCAGAACATCGCGTACATGCCCTATTGCGAAGGGTGCCATGCCTGTGTCTCGGTGCGCGTGCTGGTGGACGAGTTCAAGCCCGGCAAGACGATGCGCCGGATCACCGAGCGCAACCGCAATCTCACACCGACCCGTGTCCCGGCGAAGGCGACGAGCGAGCAATACAGCCTGTTCCGCGACTATATCGATTCCCGCCACGGTGACGGCGGCATGGCGGACATGTCGGTTCTCGACTATTCGATGATGATCGAGGACAGCGTCGTCGAGACGTTCCTGTCGGAGTATCGCGAGAAGCCGGACGAACCGCTTGCCTCATCCGCGACGAAGCCCGGCGCGTTGCGCGGCGTTGCCCTCTGCGACCGCCTCTCCGACGGCATATCGATGGTCTACAGTTTCTATGATACCGACGACCGGTCGCAGAGCCTCGGCACCTATATGATCCTCGAGCACATCGAGTTTGCGCGCCGCCTTGGGCTGCCCTACCTCTATCTCGGATACTGGATCTCGGGCTCGCGCAAGATGGCCTACAAGACGCGCTACACGCCCCAGGAACATCTGACTCCGAACGGTTGGCGCCGCATTTGACCAATGGCGTTGGCCGGGCTCGAAACAGGTCGAGCGCCGGCAACGCGCAGGTCCGGCATGTCTTCATCCATGTTTCGTTCTTCGAGCAGCATGCTTCTTCGGGCTGCCCAGGAACCGCGCGCCGCCGCCACTGAGGCTTGCCGGCATCACCCCGCACAACTCGGCGCAATGGCGTGTACCGGCGCTTGCCCGGCCGGCCCAGATCTGATCAATCTCGGCGCGATCCTTGCGAACAACTGATCCTCATCCGCTTCGAGTTGACCCATGGCAAACTTCGGACGCCTCGCGCTCGTCGCACTCGCTATCGTGTCGGCAGCCGCCATCGACAGCGTGCGCGCGCACCATTCCTATGTCTCGAAATACGACGCCAAGCGCCTCGTAAAGGTCTCTGGCGTCGTCGCGAATGTCCGCTATGCGAACCCGCACATCTATTTCGACGTGGTCGTCGCCACGAAATCCGGCACTGAAGCCACGTGGACGATCGAGACCGAAGGCATCCTGGCCGCGCGCGGCAAGGGTCTGACCGAGGCGCTTCTCAAGGAGGGGGCCCGGGCGACGGTAACGGGATGGGCCGGCCGTGGCGGCTCAGCCGAAATGGGACTGAAATCCATCACGATCGGCGGGCGTACGATCGCAATGCGCAATACCGCACGTTGACCGCGATGGACGAGCCCGCGCACTCGATCTGGCACGACATTGCAGCGAGCGGACTTGCCGTGTTCGTGCGCGAGAATGCCTGGGCCTACCCGATCCTCGAAACCTTGCACATCTTCGGGCTGGCCATCGTCTTCGGTGGCATGGTCATCCTGGACCTCAGACTGCTCGGCTTCGGCTCAGCCCTTCCGGCGGACAGGCTCGCCCGCCATGTTCTGCCGCTCGTCTGGTTCGGCTTCGGGTTGAACGTCATCAGCGGATCTCTTTTGTTTGCGTCCGACGCGGTCGAGTTTGCAAGCAACACCTCTCTAAGGGTGAAGCTGGCGCTACTTGCGGCCGCTGGTCTCAACGCGTTTTTCTATCAGCGGTTCGAGGCGCGTCGGCGGGCCTCGTCGGTCGCGCCCTCGCTGAACGATCCGACGCGCGTTTTCGCGGTCGTATCGCTGCTGCTCTGGGTTGGCGTGGTGACCGCGGGGCGAATGATCGCCTACATCAAGTAGCCCTGCGGGTCGGCGTGACCCGCGGCGCTGGGTTGCGCTCCGGCCAGTCTCGCTCCGGCCAGTCTCGCGCCCGCTCTCAGCTTCACCGCGCCAGCTCGGCGTCGAGCTTGCCGAACATGTAGCTCCACTTGCTGCTTTGGGTCTCGACGAGTGTCGCCATGTGCCCCCTGAGCTTGGCCAGCAGTTCGCAATCAGGCGTCGCCGCCGTCGCTCCTTCCTGACCCATGCTGGAGATCTCGAGCAGCATATCGTTCGATGTACTGTCGAACACCTCGATCTGCTCGTCCTTCACGAACGGGGCCGCCTCCTTGATGAACTGATCGTGCGTCCAGGAGCGCTTATCCTTGAGCGCCCGCAGCTTGTCCTGGAACGCCGGGCGGTTTTTCAGATTGAGCTCGCGCAAGGCCGCCGCCGCGTCGTCGACAACCGCCTCGAAGTCCGCACGCTGGCACGCGACAGCGGAAAGCGGCGACATGGCCATCGCGCACGCGATCACGCTCGCCACCAGCCGCAACGAGCGGCCAGCGCGGCCGAGCCAAATCAGACGCCCTGGCAGGGGACTGAGGCAAACCGGGATCACGATGGTCTCCAAGCCTTTCAAGCCCGCGCCGGGGCGGACACGACGAGCCTTGCCGATGCGCTCGCGGCTGGCAAGCACCGGAAAGCCACAGTCCACTGTGACTGTTTCGCCGCGCAGGCTGGAACACCGACGATACGGCACCCGGGCACGCGAGAAGCCGGAGCCGATCGGCCTGCCTCACGCGAACGACGGTCCGAACCTGTTCGATTTAGGGAAGCCGCGCGGCACGGTCTGGCCAGCCTGGGCCCGCTGACCGACCCAGCCCTTGAGATCGCGCCATTCGAGCGTGAACGTCCGGCCGGCGGGATCGAGCCACGTCAAACCCGCCGATTTCTTGAACACGCGGACGTCAGCCAGACCACCGTCGCGCATGCGCATCAAGATGATGCCCTTGCCGCGGGTCATTTCATTCATTTCGCTAAGCGGGAACACCAGCATTTTCCGGTTCTCGCCGACCACGGCCACCTGGTCGCCATCGACGGGCACGCAACAGCGCGCCTCGTCCGGCTCGGTGATGTTGAGCACCTGCCGGCCCTTTCTCGTCGAGGCGATGACGTCGTCTTCGGGCACGACGAAACCGTATCCCGCCGTCGAGGCGATGAGCAGCTTGCGTCCCGGCTGATGCACGAACGCCTCGATGATATCGTGGTTCTGCTCGATATCGACCATGAGCCGCACCGGCTCGCCATGGCCGCGCCCGCCCGGCAATGCGCTCGCGTCCAACGTATAGAACTTGCCGTTGCTGCCGAGCAGCAGCAGCTTGTCGGTGGTGAAGGCCTTGAGCGCGCGCTTGAGGCTGTCGCCCTGCTTGAATTCAACGCGCGCCAGATCGTCCTGGTGGCCCTTGAGCGCGCGGATCCAACCCTTCTCGGAAAGGATTACCGTCACCGGCTCCTTCTCGATCAAGGCCTGATCGAGATCGACGTCGATCGCGGGCGCATCGGCGAACGACGTCCGCCGCCGGCCGAGTGCGGTCTTCTTGGAATAGCGTTCGCGCATCGCCTTGATCTCGTCCGAAACCCGCGCCCATTGCAGGTCGTCGGAGGCGAGCAGTGCCTTCAGATCGCGGCGTTCGCCGGAGAGCTTGTCGTGCTCGGCACGAATTTCCATCTCCTCGAGACGCGACAGGCTCTTGAGGCGGAGGTTGAGGATCGCGTCGGCCTGCACTTCGGTCAACTTGAACGTCGAAATCAATTTCGCCTTCGGGTTGTCCTCGAAGCGGACGATCCGAATGACTTCGTCGATATTGAGATAGGCGATCAGGTAGCCGTCGAGCACCTCGAGGCGATGCTCGATCTTCTCGAGCCGGTGCTGCGAGCGCCTGACCAGCACCTCGATACGGTGCTCGAGCCACTGCTGCAGCACCTCACCGAGAGAGAGGACGTTCGGTATCTGTCCGCCCGAAATGACATTCATGTTGAGGCTGAAACGCGATTCGAGCTCGGTCAGCCGAAACAGGCTCTCCATCAGCAGCACGGGATCGACGGTGCGGCTCTTCGGCTCGAGTACGATGCGCAGCTCTTCCGCGCTTTCGTCACGGACATCGGCGAGCAGCGGCAGCTTTCGCTCGACCAGCAGTTCCGCGATCTTTTCGATCAGCTTGCCCTTGTAGACCTGATAGGGGATCTCGGTGACAACGATCTGGTATGTCCCGCGCCCGGTTTCCTCGCGCTCCCACTTGGCCCTGACGCGGAAACTGCCACGCCCCGTGCGATAGGCCTCGACGATCGTCTCACGATTATCGACGATGACGCCGCCGGTCGGGAAATCGGGCCCCGGCACGAGATCGACGAGCTTCTCGACCGTCGCGTTCGGATGCTTGATGAGGTGCAGCAGGGCGGCGCCGAGTTCGTCGGCGTTATGCGGCGGGATGTTGGTCGCCATGCC
>JAGRKS010000108.1 GCA_020442185.1 Hyphomicrobiaceae bacterium | reverse complement strand
TTGCAGCAAACGGGGACCAAGCGTTCGTGACGCAACACTAGCCCGACGATCGATCGTCGTCGACGTCGACGGATGAGCCGACGAACAGGGACGCGGGGAACTCGGCGGCATAGCGCGGGCGGCGCGGCTTGGACCGGTGGGCCGGCCGTGGGCCGTCGTCCGGCACCAGCGTCTTGCGGTAAAGATGCCACGTGGCGTGTCCGAGTACTGGAACGACAACGGCGAGGCCGAAGAAGAATGGCAGTGAGCCGAGGGCAAGCAGGACCGCGACAATGACGCCCCAAGTCATCATCACCACCGGGTTGCGCAGCACGACGCGGAACGATGTTGCGATGGCCGCTGCGAAGCCGATATTCCGGTCGAGCAGCAGCGGGAAGGAGACGGCGCTGATCGCCATGGCGACGATGGCGAAGCCGAGGCCGATGAGATTGCCGACAATCAGGAATTGCTGGCCCTCGCTCGTCGTCAGCACGTCGTGCAGTAGTGCAGAGAGCGAGGCATGGCCCGCTGGCCCGAAGCTCGAGAGGTAGAGCCCGTGTGCGATGGCAATCCAGACGGCAAACATCATCAGCAACAGTCCGCCCAGCATCAGGATGGACTTGAACGAGGCTGAGTGGCGGACGTCGAAGGCGTGCGTCCATGTGGTGTCGAGGCCCTGTTCTCGCCGCCGGCTCAATTCGTAGAGGCCGATGGCCGCGAAGGGTCCAAGTAGTGCGAATCCGGCAGCCAAGGGGTAGAGCAGAGGAAACATGTCGTAGCCGAAGATGAAACGCGCGATCATGATCCCCGCGATGGGATATAGAGCGACCAGGAACAACGCGTGGGTCGGCATTTCGCGGAAATCGTCGATGCCCTTTGCCAGCGCATCGCGCAGATCGTTGAATGTTATCTCCAGCACTTGCGGTGTCGTGGTTGCGGTTTCCACTGGCGTGATGATGTCGTGATGGATGACGTGTTGGCGTGCCATGGGCTGCGCTCCCGAACGTTGCTGTTTCGGGCGGTGGTCACGGGGCGCGACAAATGCGAGTTCGCTTCGTTCAACTACGCCTGACCGGATGCTTCGCCGGCATGACGTATCGAAGTAGGGTCCGCGGCCTCTCACGGCGGCGGGCGAGACTTCATTTCGCGTGAAGACATCGCGGACGAACGCGATATCGCGCGTGGCCCAGGTGGCAACCAGCATCGTTGCCGGCACATATGTCGAGGTGAATTGACGATCCTGGACACGGGGGCCGGCGGATGCTGGCGGCAATCGAGGCCCGGTCGGTTGCGTCGCGCAGCGACCATGCCTATCGAGCCAGTCTAGCGCCGATT
This sequence comes from Hyphomicrobiaceae bacterium, assembly GCA_020442185.1. Taxonomy (GTDB): domain Bacteria; phylum Pseudomonadota; class Alphaproteobacteria; order Rhizobiales; family Hyphomicrobiaceae; genus JAEUMD01. The sequence goes on along the minus strand of JAGRKS010000108.1, from coordinate 2,696 downwards.
GCGACAGCTTGTCGCGCATGCCGGCGCGAAATCACGAAAAGTTGGTGCGCCCATGCGCCCATGCGCCCGTTTCCCGTGCGCCGGCGTCCTGGTCGCACATGTGCTCGTCCGGAAAGCACCGCGGCGGTTCGCAATGGTGTGAACCGCCGCCTGCCCTGCTGGTGGTGGTTCAGAACATCGCGGGATGCACTTTGTCGGGCGGAGCGTGCCCGTCGAAGAAGGTCTTGATGTTGATGATGACCTTTTCGCCCATGTCGATGCGACCCTCGATCGTGGCCGATCCCATGTGCGGCAGGGCGACCACGCGATCGGAAGCGAGCAGCTTCGGATTGATGGCGGGCTCATGCTCGAACACGTCGAGGCCGGCGCCGGCGATGGCTCCAGCCTCGATCTGGCGGGCAAGTTCGTTCTCGTCGATCACCTCGCCACGCGCGGTATTCACGAGGTATGCCGTCGGCTTCAGAAGTTTGAGCCGTCGCGCCGAAAGCAGGTGATAGGTCGCCGGCGTGTGTGGACAGTTGACGGATATGATGTCCATGCGAGCGAGCATCTGGTCGAGGCTGTCCCAGTAGGTCGCATCCAGCTCGCGCTCGATCTCTTCCGCGACGCGGCGGCGATTGTGATAGTGGATCTGCAAGCCGAATGCCTTGGCGCGACGCGCAACGGCCTGCCCGATGCGGCCCATGCCGATTATGCCGAGGCGCTTGCCGTAGATGCGGTGGCCCAGCATCCATGTCGGCGACCAGCCAGCCCAATGGGTTTTGGGGTCCTTCAGGTAGTTCGTCGCCTCGGCGAGCCGTCGCGGCACGGCGAGCATCAAGGCCATGGTCATATCCGCAGTGTCTTCCGTCAGGACGCCCGGCGTATTGGTGACCGTGATGCCGCGGTTGCGTGCGGTGTCGAGGTCGATGTTGTCGACGCCCGTGCCGAAGTTCGCGATCAGCCGCAGATTGGGGCCGGCCTGGCTGACAACTCCCCGGTCGATGCGGTCGGTGACGGTCGGTACCAGCACGTCGGCTTCCTTGGCCGCCGCGACCAGTTCCGTTTGCGTCAAGGGATGGTCATCGATGTTCAGGCGGGCATCGAACAGCTCGCGCATCCGCGTTTCGACGACATCGGGCAATTTCCGCGTGACGATGACAACGGGCTTTTTGGTTGTGCTCGGCATGGAACCTTCCGGGGCTCGGACGTTGGCAGGGGATCGCGGTCGTGGCCGACGACGGGAGCGATCCGAACGGTGGGTTGGATGTGTCTAACAGATGGTCTTGGCGAAGACAAAGTGGCGAGTAGAGTTTATGCCGCAGAGGGCATGGCATAAAGAGATTCGCCGACGGCCCGCCGGGTTGGGCGAAATGGGGAGATGGCGTGGTCAGCATTGCGAAAGCGCGTTTGTCGCAAGCTCGGGCAGCGGTGGCGGCAAGATCGCCGAGGTTGGCCGGTCGGCGATGCTACGCATGGCTCCGCAACGCGTCGATTGCGGCTATCGTGTTGCTCGCTGTCCCGGCCGCCGCGGCGGCCGAGGCGGCTGCCGTAAATGCCGCCATTCCGGGCGTCGGCGCCAGTGGACTACCATTGCCGCGCTACGTCAGCCTGAAGTCTGACCGCGTCAATCTGCGCCAGGGGCCGGGAACCGATTACCCGACCGCCTGGGTCTACCGCCGCGCCGGGCTGCCCCTTGAGGTGATCGAGGAGTTCGAGGTCTGGCGCAAGGTGCGCGACGCCGAGGGGACCACAGGCTGGATTCTACAGAACCTGCTGTCGGGGCGCCGGACGGCACTCATTCTGCCGTGGGAAATCAAAGGCGCCAAGACGCGGCCGCAGGTTGAGATTCGCCGGAGCGACAGCGATCGTTCGCCCCCGGTGGCCCTGGTCGAGGCAGGTGTGATCGCGGACGTGCAATCATGCGACGGGTTGTGGTGTTTCGTTGCGGTCGATCGGTTCCGCGGTTACGTGCAGCAGAAAAAGCTCTGGGGCGTCTACGACCGTGAAGTCGTCAGGTAGGCTCGCCCGCGGGTCGGCCAATTGAACTCTACCGTGCGCGATAGCGACAAACCTCCAGTCGATTTCAATTCTGGAGGACACCATGCGCGATATGAGACACGGCATACTCTTATTTTCCCTCGTGGCGTTTGGTTGGTCAGCCGCGCCGGCAACGAGCCAAGCCGGTATCGTTTGTAAAGGCATGACCTGGGGCTACGGCTGGCATGGCAAAAAAGCGCTGTCACGCGTGATCGCCCGCAGCGACTGGAAGGCGAATGCCGGGCCCGCATGGAATGACACGAGCCTCGCTAAGAGCATCAGCGCAAACTGCCGCAAGGAGAATAAGGCAGGCGCCTTACTCTGGCACTGTGTCTTCAAGGCTATCCCCTGCCGGGAACTGGGACTCTCAGGGGGAACGAGCGGAACAAAGGTGCATAATCTCCGACGCCTAAAGAGGACACCGCTCGCGAACAGTCGCCCGATGCATTGGCGGGCGCCGAAGCGTCTTGAGCATTTCGGGGCGTCGCGCCGAGGACGTATGCGCTGATGCGCCGGTCAGGCCTTGACCAGCCGGACGACGACATCGATGTGGCTGATCTTCATGCCTTCCGGCGGTTTGGGCAACCCGTCGACCCGGATGAGATCGCTCGGAATATCCATCAGCTCTCCATCGGTCTCGATGAAGAAGTGGTTGTGGTTCGACGTGTTCGTGTCGA
>JAGRKS010000107.1 GCA_020442185.1 Hyphomicrobiaceae bacterium | reverse complement strand
CAAATGTCTGTGCCGGAACACTCGTTGTCCGGATGCCCAGCACCCGCGCGGGCGGGGGAGCGCGCACGTCACAACATGCTGATCGAAGCCATCGATCTTGAAAAGTCATACGGCGCCACTCCGGCTGTCCGCGGCGTCAGCATTAGGGCTACACGGGGTGAGCTGATCGGCGTGCTCGGTCCGAATGGCGCCGGGAAATCGACGACGCTGCGGATGCTCGCCGGCACGCTCGTGCCGGATCGCGGATGTGTGCGGATTTCGGGCGTCGATGCCGCGAAGCAGCCCGACGAGGCGCGCGATCGCATCGGCTATCTCCCCGAGGCCGCGCATGGCTTCGGCGAACTGGCCGTCGCCGAGTTTCTCGTCTTCGCCGCCGAGGCGCATGGCCTGTGGGGCGCAGCCCGGGACGATGCCGTGCGGCGTGTCGTCGATACGCTGGCATTGGCGAGCGTCGCAAGCAGGCCGCTTGCTTCGCTTTCCAAGGGATGGCGGCAACGCGCCTGGCTCGGTCAGGCGATCCTGCACGATCCTGCGGTTCTGATCCTGGATGAGCCGACGGATGGATTGGATCCCGTCCAGAAGGTGGCGCTGCGCGGTCTCTTGCAGACGCTTGCCCGCGACAAGGCGATCGTTATGTCGACCCACAGTTTCGAGGAGGCGGAAGCGTTGTGCAGCCGGGTGATCATCATCGCGGACGGCCGGATCGTCGCGGATCAGGAGACGCGACGGCTGCTGGACGAGCATGGCCGACTGGCGCCCGCATTCCTGCGGTTGACGGGACTTGAGCCGACGCGTGATCGTGCGGGTGTCGGGGGATGATTGACGGTCGGGTCGATCCGCAATCTGCTCGCGACGAGGGAGGCAGTCGCGGCGTGGCGCCACGCCGCGTTCTCGCGCGCGGTCTCGCAGTCATGCGCAACGAGTGGCGCCAACTCGCCTACAGTCGTGTGACGGCGCTGTTCCAGGCCGGCTTTCTCGTCGCCCTGGCCATTGCAACGTTTCTCGTCGGGCGCGTCTACCAAACGGACGTCGCCAATCTGGCGATGCAATGGACGTTTCTGCCGTGGGTCGCGATCGTTCTGGCGCCGGCATTCGCGATGACGGCCTTTGCCGATACGCCGGGCGACCGAAGCCTCGAGCTCACCAGTTCTCTGCCACTTCCATCCATGACGATTGTTGCCGGCACGTGGCTCGCCGGCACGCTGGTCTTGTGGCTGACACTCGCGATGACTGCGCCGTTCGCCCTGACAATCGCTTATCTCGGCGATCTCGACTGGGGCGCGGCGCTCGCGGGCTACATCGGTGCCGCTGGCTTCATGGCCGTCAGCTTCGCGGTTGCCATTTTCGCAGCCGCATGGGCGCGCGATGCGATCGGCGGCTATGTCTCCGGCCTCGTGCTTCTCGTCGTTCTGCAGTTGCTCGGCACCGATGCGGCAACCGGATTGTTGCGCGGAACGGTGTTCTCCAGCCTACTTGCCTATCTGCCATTGGTGTCGCCGCGTCATTGGCTGTCGGCAATGTCGACGGGGCGCGTCGAAATGGCTGGGCTCGTCTATTTTGTGCTGATGACGTGTGCGGCACTTTGGGCCGCAACCATCATGATCGAGCGGCGCCGATACCAGGGCGCGCAGCGTGGGGCGGCGGCGTGGCTCGTCGGCGGCGCGGTTGTCGTCGTCGGCTCGGCTGCCCTGCTGGCCATGGTCACGCTCGCGACGCGTCTCGATGCCGGGCTCGATTTTACAGCCGAACGCGAGTTCACGCTGCATCCCGAGACGCGCGATGTTGCCCGGCGTGCCGATCCGCGGACTCGCATCGATCTGTTCTGGAGCGGACCTCGGCCGGATATTCCCGTCGCCATACGTACGCATGCCGAGCGTGCGCGCAACTTGCTGAGGCGGTTTGCCAGCCAGTCGTCCGGACGCGTCAAGGTCATCGAGCACGCCGTCGAGCCGGATACGGAGGAGGAGGACCGCGCCGCGAGCCTCGGTGTGCAGAGCATCGCACTATCGGAAGGTGGCAACTTCGTTCTCGGTGCCGTGTTCGAAGCGGGCGATCGTCGCGTGGTCATTCCCTATTTCAATCCCGATCGCGCGTCCGTTCTCGAATACGATGTAGCCTCGACGGTGTCGGCGATGGCGCGCAAGGCGCCGGCGAAAATCGGGATCGTCTCGTCGCTGCTGAGCCCGCGCAACACCTCGGTGCCGCGAGAGGGACTTTCGATACTCGAGGAACTGAAGCGCCAGTACGACGTCGCCATCATTCCTCATTTCGCCGATGCGCTCCCCGATGGCCTCGATGCGCTGATCGTCTTCGATGCCACCATCCTCAAGCCCTCCATGTTGTACGCGATCGACCAGCATGTCATGGCAGGCCGCGGCCTGATCGCCATGATGGATCCATTCGTTCGCTTCAACACGGGATCGAACGTCGCGGTGGAAGAGCCGGGCGAGGAGATCAACGATCTGTCGGATGTGATCGCGCGCTACGGCGTACGTTTCCTCAGTGCCGATGTGATCGGTGATCCAGCATTAGCCTCGACCGTCGGTGCTGGCGACCAGCGTTTCCAATATCCGTTCTGGTTGCGGGTGCGTCGTGAGAACTTGTCGTCGGCGAACCAGGCGACGGCGGGCCTCAACGAACTGGCGTTCGCTGAACCGGGCGCCCTCGACATCACGGGCGTAGTCGGTGCCGAGGCGCTCGTCCAAACGACGGCGCGTGCCGGTGCGGTGAGCCGGTCTGAGTTCAAGGACGCCAACCCGCAGGAACTTGCAGCCAGGATCGCGCCCGGCGGTGGTTCGCGCGTACTGATGGCGGCGCTGACGGGACCTTATAAGAGTGCATTCACCGAGCTGCCCTCCGGTGCAAAGCCTTCGGCACCGCATACTGAATCGCAGAAGTCTGCGCGGGTCTTCGTGGTCGCCGATGTCGACTGGCTGTTCGATCCTCTGACCGTGCAGTCCGTTGCGATGGAGGGTCGTCAGGTGGCGCGCCCACTCAACGACAACATCGCGGCGCTGCTCAATCTCGCCGAAGCGGCGACAGGTGGCGCAGGTCTCACCGGCATTCGCTCGCGCGGCCGTCTCAACCGGCCGTTCACGCGCGTGTCCGCGCTGCTCGATACGGCACGCGAACGCTACCGTGAGACGGAGGCAAATCTGCTGGCGCGGATTGCGCGGGTCGAAACAAATGTGCGCAAGGTTCTTGAGGTTTCCGGTGCCCGGTCGGTATCGGAACTGCCCGAGGAGATCCAGGGGAAGGTCGCCGAACTGCGGCGTGCCCTGCTGCCATACCGGCGCGAGCTGCGTGCCTTGCGCCAGACGATGCGGGAGGAGGTCGAGCGGCTCGGCTGGTGGCTTGCCGTCTTAAATCTGCTGGCGGGGCCGCTGCTGGTGGCCATGTTCGCCACCGCGATGCGTCTGTGGCGACGGCGCTCGTTCGCGCGCATCGCGACATCTCCCGCGACCTCGATTTGAAGCAAGAACTCTGGCGTGGACGTCGCGCGCGATCACCGATCATAACCGGACTCTATCGTTCAATAGTCCAAATCAGCTTGAGGCTAGAAACGTGGACGATAGGCTTGTCAACCTGGACGGATCAAAGTGTCGCACACGTTCGCGAGCAGGTCTGAACGGATGTTTGGCGCCTGCCCCGATCAAGTCAGGAGGTGGCCTACACGATGGAAATTGGCAGCTAGTGCCGCACGCCGCTGTCTAAGGTCGTGCTTCTCGGAAATTGTGTTCGATCGAGAAGGCGCGGGTCCACTTGTGGATTCGCGTCGGGGGTGGCTGTCGGCGTCGCGCATGCCCTTGTCGGCTTGGCACGTCTCCGTTCGTGCTGGGATTTTCGCTCTAATTGCCCCAGCTCGCACGCCGCTCGTCAAACGCCTGCGCACGATCGTCGCTTTCGAGATCTCAAATCATCCATCGATCGCAAGATCCAAAAAAGTCAGATCCGGCGCTAAAAGCCGGCCATAAAAATCGAAGCGTCTGGGAGGACCAATGGAAATGGACGGCAAGAAAGCGTCACGCTCGAAGGGCGTGAAGACATTAGGAAGCGGGGAAAGTGCGCTCCCCTCACAATCGAGACGGAAATTCCTGGCCAGCGGCGCGGCCGTTGCGGGAGCGACGGTTGCGACCGGGGCGGGTCTGGTCGCCGCGCGTGCCGAAAAGATCGCCGTGCCGCCGAGCAATCAGGAGATGGGCCGGCCGATCGACCCGAAGGCGTACGGGATGCCTTCGAAATACGAAGCTCACGTGACGCGCAACCGCACCGACGTCTTCGTCAACAAGCAGAACTGGTCCGATTGGAGCATGACTCCGCTGCACCAGCAGGTCGGGATCATCACGCCCAACGGATTGTTCTACGAGCGTCATCACGCGGGTGTGCCGGATATCGATCCCGCGACCCACAATCTCGTCATCCATGGAATGGTCAAGCAGCCGCTCAAGTTCTCGATGAGCGATCTGATGCGCTATCCATCGGTGTCGAAATTCCACTTCATGGAATGCTCGGGCAATGGCCTGACGGACTGGAAGGCACCGAAATCCAAGACCGTGCAGCAGACGCACGGTTTGCTCGGCTGCGCGCAGTGGACCGGCATTCCGCTGTCGTGGCTGCTCGACCGTGTCGGCCTCGCCGACGGCGCCAAGTGGCTGCTGTTCGAAGGTGCCGACGGCGCCGCGCACGCCCGCTCCATTCCGATCGAGAAGGCGCTCGCGGATACGCTGTTGGTCTACGGGCAGAATGGCGAGATGCTGCGACCGGAGAATGGCTATCCGCTCCGTGCGTTCATCCCAGGTTGGGAAGGCAACGTCTCGGTGAAGTGGCTGCGGCGCATCAAGGTTTCGGATAAGCCTTGGCACCTGCGCAGCGAAACGGCGCGTTACACCGACCCGATGCCGGAAGGAAAATGGCGGCAGTTTTCCATGGTCATGGAATGCAAGTCAGTCATCACGAACCCGTCGGGCGGCATGCAACTGCATGGTCCGGGACTCTACGAGATCCAGGGCTTCGCATGGTCCGGAAACGGTACGATCAAGGCCGTCGACGTGACGCTCGATGGCGGCAGAACGTGGCAGGAAGCCAAGCTCGAGGATCCGGTTCTCGATCGCTGCCTGACGCGCTTCCGCTTCCTGTGGAACTGGGATGGCGGTCCAGCCAAGATCGCGAGCCGTGCAGTCGACAGCACCGGCTATGTTCAGCCGACCGTTGCCGATCTCGAGAAGACGCGGGCGATTACCGGCTTCGTCCAGCATCACAACGCGATCTTCCCGTGGTCCATCGCGCCGTCAGGGGAGGTTGCCAATGCGATCGCTTGATATCATCTCGGCCGTTGCAGCCGCGGCCGTCTTTTGCGCGGCGTCCAGTCTCGCCCAAGCCGCCGGTGCTCCCGATCTCAAGCTCGGCACACCCGTCAGCGCGGCAGACATCGCGGCCATCGACATCGACATTTCGACATCGGACGGCGTTGGCTTGCCGCCCGGCAAGGGTACGGTGGCGGATGGTGCGAAAATCTACGCCGAAAAATGCGTCGAGTGTCACGGCGAGAAGGCCGCAGGCGGTTCGATGTACGGCTCCATGGTCGGTGGAGTCGGCTCGTTCTTGACCGACAAGCGCAAGCTGACGCCGGGGAGCATGTATCCCTACGCGCCGATCCTGTTCGACTACATCCGCCGTGCAATGCCGATGACGGCACCGCAAAGCCTGACCAACGAAGAGGTCTATGCCCTGTCGGCATATATCCTCAATCTCAATGGTCTTGTTCCGGATGGCGGCTCGCTCGACGCCAAGACAATGGCGGCAATTGAGATGCCGAACAGGAATGGCTTCATCGTCGACGACCGGCCCGATGCGAAGGCCGTTCGCTGCATGAAGGACTGCCCGCCCATCAAGGACTGAAGGCGCGGTCAATTGTTTTTGCTTAACGTAGAATAGGCCCCGTCTTTTGTTGTGCTGTGGGGGCAATACAAAAGCCGCCCGTCCCCTTTTGGCGACGGGCGGCTTTTTCATGGTGTGGCACCAAAAAGCCTGCGGCAAACTATCCGAGGTTGACTTTTGTCAAGTCGCAATTGCTGCCCCTGCTTAGTATTGATCTCAACAGAAGATCGCGAGCCGGATTTTGGTAGTTCGCGGCCTTCGATCGCAACAATGCCAAAGGGGATCTGACACATGTCTACGCCGTCCAACGTTCATCAGTGCACATCGCCCGCATGCAAGTCCGCGACGCCGGGTGGCTGCTCCAACTGCTCGCTGGCATACGACTGCGCGAGCACGCGCGGAAGCTCCATGGTGACGTGGCCTTTGATTGCGTTTTCCATCGTGGCCGTCATGGCTTTGATCAGCAGTGGCTTGACAGGCTGATCGCGATCAGGGATTGCCCGTATCCCGGCGAAAGGGCGGGCATCGCGTGGGGCGGCAGCCTCGCCGCTTCATGTGTTTTGGTTGCCTTTCGCCTGCGTCCATTTTTCCCGAAGACGAGACTGCTCCGGACCTGAATTCCGGAGCATTTTTTTGTCCTGTCAGCGTGTGAGCGGATCGGCGCCACGCGTCCGAATTCTACTCGGCATTCGGCACAGGTTCTTCCTCTCCCTCATCCTCTCGCTCGCTCTCTTCCCCGCTCAAGCCCGAATGCGCCCATTCTGGCCTGCGTGAACAGGGGTGCGCGGGCGTTGTAGACGGCTTGCGGCTGTGCGTGCCTGCGCGCGTGGCGGTCGCTTCCGGACGGTCCGGCTCCATTGGTAAGGTGTTACGCCAATGCTGAGCAGAGAAAGGCAAAATGAAATGCAAATAAAAAAGCCGGCGGCTTTCGCGGAAAAATGATTTTCCTTTGAAAGTCGCCGGCCGGAGGCATTCAGATGTTTTGCAAGGTCGTGGTGAATAGAACTCAGGAAATCCGCAAAGTCCTGCGGGAAAACGATCGCCGAAACAATTGGTCCCAATTAGATCCTGCGTATTGGATTGGGAACCGTTGCTTTTCGCGCGCTTTGCGGCGGCCGTCGATCAGCTCGCCTTCTTCGTTCCCGACTTGATCTCTTCGATCTTGCGTTCCCACTTCATCGCCTTCGCGAACTCGAGCGCCTGGTCCTCCGCCATGTGGACCGTTTCCTTCGGTCCGGGATAGTCGCGGTCGACGACGTCCTTCATGTAGCGCGAAATGACGTCTTCCATGATCGGGATGAGGTCGGTGTAGATGCGCGAGTGCTTCGGAACGTGCTCTTCCCAGAGGTGGAAAAGGTCGGACGAGATTATGTGGACGCCGTCGGCGCGATTTCCGGCGCCGAGGCTGATCACGGGCACAGGCAGGGTCTCGGCCAGATATTCGGCGACTTCCGATGTCGTCACCTCGCACATGATCGAGAAGCAGCCGGCGTCGACCATCGCCTTGGCATCGTCGATCAGCTCTTGTGCGCGCTTCGCGGATTTACCCTGGGCGACGAAGCCGCTCAATTGCGGCATGCGCATCGGGGTGATGCCGATGTGGCCCTGAACCGGAATGCCGGCCTGGACGATGGCCTCGATGTTGGCGGCGTGGTGGCGGTTGCCCTCGCACTTCATGACTTCCGCGTTTGCTTCATGCACGAACCGGCCGGCATTCTCGATCGCCTGCTCTTTGGAAACGTGGAAGCTCCAGTAGGGCATGTCGACCATGCGCAGGCCGTACTTCGAGCCGCGGTCGATCGCCTGCGACATCATCATGACTTCTTCGAAGCTGACCTTTACCGTGCTCTGGTGACCGAAGAGGATCATGCCGCCGGTGTCGGAGACGCACAGGATGTCCATCCCCAGGCGATCCGCGACGACCGCGGTCCGATAATCGTATGCCGCGAGCTGCGTGATGGGCTCGCCTTTCTTCTTCTTCGCCATCAGCGAATTGATGGTGACTTTCTTGCGTTTCGGCTGCTCCGCCATGGCGCGTCTCCCAAAGAGGTTTTTTGTTTCGTTTCGGAATGCGGAGGTCCAGACCTCACCAGCGGGGGTCCGAACCGCAGCACCTATGGGCCGTTCCGAGCGGGCGATAGTCAAATGAGCAGAAGCTATGAGGCGTTCGCCCGAGCCTATGAAAGTGGCACTCGAGACGGGTGGACCTTCTTGCCGTGCGCTCAGGGCCACGCGCTGCGTGGAACCAGCTTCTGCGGATCGTAGAAGGGCCGCGAGACGTGCCGGATGTTCGAGAAATAGCCTGTTGGTTCGTAGAGTTCGCAGGTTGGTTGCGTGTCGCGTCGGATGTAGCCGAGGCCGAGGGTTGTGCCAGCGAGGAGGCTATGGCACGCGGACGTCACAACGAGTTCCCCGATGGCCGACGGCCGCCCGACAGGCTGGCTCGGGCTCCAAAGTGCGGGCCGCTCCGGTGTTTCCGCGACAAAGGAAATCAGCGAGATCGGATGCGCTGCTTCAGCCGTCCGAGGCATTTCGAATTCCGAGCGCGTGAAAACGCCCATGCCGGCCTCTGCTGCTGTCGCCGGCACCAGGAACTCGTTGGCGAAAAGGACGAAACCGGCTTCGATGCGCAGCATGTCGGCGGCGATGAATCCCGCGGGTCGCGTGCGTTCCACGAGGTTACGCCACAGGCCCGCGGAGGATGTCCGCGGGGCTATGATCTCAAAACCGCGCTCACCGGTGTATCCGAGGCGGCCAACGGTGCAGGTGACGCCGGCGATGTCGATGTCGGCGCAGCAATAGTAACCCAACGCCCTGAGCACCGCGAAATTCGCGTTCGAGACGACTGGCGAGAGCACGTCGAGGGCGCGCGGGCCCTGCACCGCGAATATGGCGGTCTCGGACGTGAGGGTGCTCGCCTCGTCGCTCGGGACGGCCGCGACGAGGTCGGCTATGTCGCTGTCTCGTCCGCTCATCACCTCGTAGGCATCCGGCGCTGTGCGCCATACCGTCAGATCTGCCACGAGATGGCCATCTCCTGCCTCGCGCAAAGCGTAGCGTATGCGGCCGACGGCCATGTCGGTGACCGGCCGCCGCGTGATCGTAGCGATGGCTCGGGCGGCAAACGGCCCGGTTACGCGCGCACGCGCCATGAAAGAGAAATCGAACAGCGCAGCCTGCTGACGGCACGCGCGGGCTTCACCGATCGGGTCGCCGAAATCGCGCGTCAGTGTGTCGGGATCGAAAGTCATCTGGGCGGTCCGTGAGGTCACTCTCGCGTGCAGTCTTGCGCGCCGTCAGGCCAAGGTGGCGATGGCAAGCTTCGTCATGATTGCGCCGCCGACAAAGACCAGAAGCACCGACACGATGCGTCGCAGCACAGGTCGCGGCAGAACGTGGGCGAGCCAGGCGCCACCCCACGTGCCAAACACGATGCCGGCACCGATGACGAGACCGAGGTGGACATCGAGCGTACCGGCATAGGCATTCCCCGCGGTCGCCAGAACGGCGATCGGCAACTGTATCGCCTGCGAAAGTCCGATGGCGGTCAGGACCTGTACGTCAGCCCACATCAAGATCGGGATGAGGACGAGCGGGCCGCCCGTCCCCGTCAGAGCCGACAGAAAACCGGTGACAATCCCGGCACCTGCGAGATAGGCTGTAGAAACTGGGCTTTCCGGATTTGCGTCCGGAGGCGACGTGCCGATCAGCGAATGGATGCCCGATGCTGCGGTGAGCAGCCCGACAGAGAGTTCCAACAGCTTCGTTGGAGCAAATCCGACGGTCAATGCACCAAGCAGTGCGGCCGGCATCGCACCAAGCCAAAGCGGCGTCGTCATGCTCCAGCGGATCGAGCGCTTACGGGCGAAGACGATCGTGCCCACGGTGCCCGACAGCAGATAAGCGAACATGGCGGCCGCGATTGCCGTCTGGATCGGGACGCCGGCAAGATACGCCAGCGCCGGCACGAGGATGACCCCGCCGACGCCGACGCAACCGATCAGGGCACCGGCCGCCAGTCCAAAGCCGCCGAACAGGAGAAGGTCGGCAATTGTCATGGCCCTGCCTTGCCGCAGCTATCTGATTATTGGACGCAGCAAGGTCCCGCCGCGAGATGGAGAAGCGCGTTGTTCGACGTGCGGACGCCATACGCATTCTGGCAAGGGCGGCCGATCTGCGCCAGTGGGCGCTCAACTCGTAGTGCCTAACACATCATAGACGAAATCGATGATCGATCGGGTTAATCGAACTGGATGTTTCGCAAGGCTGTCACTATGATCGCGATTGACGTGAATCAATTGCGGTTCCAATGCCGACAAGTGGTCGGGTGCCGGCCCAAGCCCTTGGAGTTCCCGTGTTCCTGAGACAATTCAACTATCTCGTCGCGGTTGTTGAGGAAGAGCATTTCGGTCGGGCAGCGTCGCGATGCTGTGTCACGCAGCCGAGCCTTTCGAGTGGCATCAAGCAGCTCGAACTGGAACTTGGCGTGCCGATCTTTCTCAGGGGGCGCGGCCAGCGGTTCCACGGCTTAACGGCCGAAGGAGAGCGCGTCACCAATTGGGCGCGGCGCATTATCTCCCATTGCGACGCGATGCGCGATGAAATCAAATCGATGCAGAAGAACCTGCACGGCTCCTTGCGCATGGGCGCCATGCCGTCGATGTCGCCGGTATTGCCGGTGCTGCTGCAGATGGTGCGCGAGGAGCATCCCGGCGTTCTGATCGATGTGCATTTCATCGGCAACGAAGCCATGAAGCTCGGCCTCGACAATTTCACGCTGGATTGTGCGCTGACCTACATCGAGAGGGCCGATCTCGGCCGGCGCAACGTCATGCCGATCTATACTGAGAAGTTGAGTCTACTGGTTCCCGACTCCACCGAATTCGAAGGACGCACGGAGATCTCCTGGAGCGAGGCGTCGCGCTTGCCGCTTGCCATGCTGCGGCCGAGCATGCACGAGCGCCGGTTCGTCGATCGTGTGTTCAAGAAGGTCGGCATGGAACCCGAGCCGAAGGTGGAATCGGAATCGATATTGCACCTCATGTTCCAGGTGCAGTTCACCGAGTTGTGCACGATCATCCCGACGCATTTCACGCGCATGCCCGGCCTTCATGCCGGCACGAAGGCGCTTGATCTGATCGATCCGGTGATGAGCCAGGAAGTCGGCTTGTTCTGGGCGGAAGGTGAGACGGTGATGCCGATGGCGCGCGTCATGGTGGACGTCGCCAAGCGCCTCTACAAGACCGGCGAGTTGCGCCGTCTGCTGGGTGAAGATGTCGTGGCACAAAAGAAGCCGGCATCCTTGCCGGCGACGCGCACGGTGCAAACGCCTGCTTCTGCGAAGTCGCGTAAGCCGCAGAAGGTCGCCGGTGCCTGATATCTCGCCTTGGTCGAGGGCAACGGTCCGCCGCCCGAGCGAAGTGCTCGCTTTCGGAATGCTTGAAGCCGGTTGGATCTGGATCGGCCCGTCAATTGTTCTTCGCGGGACGATGCTTCAGATCCGCCGGCCGTAGAGTGCCGCCGGACCATGCGCCAACCGACCGACCATGCACCGGCCAACCTTATTGCTGGCGTATGGTCCGACAATGCCGCAGCGGCTTGATGGACTGTTTCAGCCGGCCAGCTTCCGCTTCTGTGCTTCGATCAATTCGCCGAGTTTGCGAGCGACATCCTCGACGCTCAACCGTCTGTCCGCAACGTCGCGCATGCTGATCACGGCATCGCGGGCGAATGCGGCGGCCTCGGCCTGCTGTCCGGTGCCGACAAAGAAATAGGGGTCAGGGCGCACGCCGTCTCCTGGCGCGATGCCGACGCGCAGCACGCTCGCGCCGCTACCGGGCGGCAGCGCGATTTCATGGCCGATCTGGAATGTTTCCGGCCAGCATGAGATGGCTGCATCGGCGGCGATTCCGATGTCGCTCAGGCCGCGCAGTTCCTTGAGAACCGCAGTTGCTGCTCGGAAGCTGCCATCGAGTACGGCAAGTTCGTCCTTGTAGGCTTCCGCTTCGTGCTCCTCACTGTCGCCGGTCATCAGGTCCTTTGGCGCATACGGCAGCGATTTCGAGAACCTGCTGCGATCGATGCCGCGATGAAGCAGCTCGACGAGCACCCAGGCTTCGACGTGCGCGGGAGTCCGCTCCTCGAAATCGAGCGTGTGCGGCACCGGCTTGCCACCTTCCCGGAATTGCATTTCCAGCGGGCCGACGCGCAGCTCGACGGAGTACTTGTCGAGAAACGGCTTCGTCATGATGACGTTGTCGCTCGCGTCCCAGACGAGAGGTGCCTGACCGCTAACGTCTCCCGGCTCCGTGTAACTGTTCGCTAGACGTACCAGCCAGTGCACCGCGTTGTGGGCTTGACGCCGCGCGGCATTGAGCTTGTCGGCATCCACGGTCGAAATGTTCGGCCAAGTCACGCTAGCCATTGTCGGTCCTCCTGGATCGTCGGGTGATGGGTAGATCACCCCGGGGTCTATTCTTGCACGTCGTGTGTCGACTTCAATGCCCACCTGCCCACCTGCCCACCTGCCGGCCTGCGCGGGCGGCGGGCGGCGGGGATCAGGCGGTG
>JAGRKS010000015.1 GCA_020442185.1 Hyphomicrobiaceae bacterium | reverse complement strand
GTGTTCCGTCTCCGACACTTGGTTCCCCTTGCAGCACCCGATCGACCAAGTGTCGGAGACAGAGGGAACACTAGCAACTCTATGGTTCTAGTGTTGCTTTTGTCACCAACGCCTGGCAGGCCAGCTTGCAGCAAACGGGGACCAAGCGTTAGTGACGCAACACTAGCTTGGCCGCGAGACAGGTCCGGCGGCGGCGGGAGAAGCGTTGAGTGGCGACGGCAACTTGGGTTTCCCTGGCGGCGTTTTCGCTGCTTTATGTGATTGTGCTCATGGTCGTGCTGAAGCGATCACGCGTCACCGCGGCCGAGGGCGGGAACTCGCTTGTCGAGTTCTTCGTGTCGGGCCGCGATCTCGGCTTGTGGACCGCGGTCGCGACGCTCGGCGCCACTGAAATCGGCCTCATCACCATCGCCTATAACGCGCAGAAGGGTTTCAACGAGGGTTTTTCGGCTTTCCATATCGGTTTTGCCGGTCTCATCGGCTGCGCCATCGTCGGCCTGACGGGCTTCGTCGTCGGGCCGATCCGCCGGACGGGTGTGCTGACGCTGCCGGAATACTACGGCCTGCGCTACGGCGGCGACGTTCGCATCCTCGGCGCCATCGTCATGGCGGCCGGCGGCATCCTCAACATGGGACTGTTCCTCAAGGTCGCATCGCTCTTCATCATCGCGCTGCTCGGTGTCGAGACCGGCTCGTTCGGCGTCGCGGCCTTGATGGTCGGCCTGATCGTCATCGCTGTCGCCTACACCAGCTATGGTGGCATGCGATCGGTGGTCGCGACCGACGTCTTCCAGTTCGTGCTGCTGACGTTCGGCATCGTCGCCGCGATCGTTGCCCTGCTGGCGGTCATGCCGTTCAACGACATCGTCGCCACAGTCGCGAAAGAGAAAGGACCGGCCGGTTTCGATCCGGTCGCCAATCCAAACTTCGGTCCGGTCTACATGGCGTGGATGGTGCTTGTCGCAGGCGTGGTCTCTTCCGCGATCTGGCCGACGGCGTTGACGAGGGCGCTGTGCATCCGCGAGGAACGCAACGTCAAGCGCGCCTATCTCATCGCATCCGTCATCTTCATGGGCCGCATGGTGCTGCCGGCGATGCTCGGTGTCGTGGCTCTCGCCTACTTCGCAAATGGCGGCGGCAATGCCGCGGCCCTGCAGCGGTTCGGCGGCGATGGCGATTTGATTGCGACTCCGATGATGTTGGGCGAGGCGCTACCCGGTTGGTTTGCAGGTTTCCTCGCCGTCGCCATGTTCGCATCCTTCATGTCGACGCAGGACAGCTATCTGTTCTGCTGGTCGTCGATCATCGCGCGCGACATCGCAGGCCCGTTGACCGGGCGCACGGACGACACCGCCTTCCAGATGCGAGTGACGCGCATCTCGATCGTCGCGATAGCGTTTTACGAGATCTACTGGGGACTGATCTATCAGGGTGGCGAAGATATCTGGGATTATCTCGCCGTATCCGGATCGATCTATTTCTGTTCCGGTATCGTGTTGCTGGCTGGCGGCATCTACTGGCCGCGTGCCACCCGGCGCGGCGCGCTGCTGGCGTTGCTTCTCGGGTTCTCGGCTCTTGCCGGGCTCGGTCCCGTCAAGGCGGCACTCGGCCTCGATGGCGTGTCGACACCGGTCATCGGCTTCGCCGCGATCGGACTTTCGCTGTTCGGCTTCGTCGTCGGATCGCTGACCGACAAACGCGTGGTCGAAGCAACCGGCCCGGCCTCAACGACGCATGGCGGTTCGATCGGGACGAGTTGATCGAGTGCGATGCGACGTCGGTCAGCCTCAGCTTCGGCGGTTGACGACGAAACGCGCGGCCTCGATCAGGGGCTGGGCGCGGTCGCCGTAGGGCGCGAGCAGCGCGACGGCTTCCGCCTCGAGCGACAACAGGCGCGCGCGCGCCGCCTCGATCCCCATCAGCGAAACGAGTGTCGCCTTGCCGGCCGCGGCGTCCTTGGCGACGGCCTTGCCGACCTCGCTGGCGTCGCCCTCGACGTCGAGCAGATCGTCGGCAATCTGGAACGCGAAGCCGAGTACTTCGCCGAAGCGCTGGAGGCGCACGCGGTCCTTGGGTGGGGCCGCGGCGAGGATCGCGCCGGCCTCCGCGGCAAAGCGGATCAGGGCGCCGGTCTTCATGGCCTGGAGGTGGCGGATGTCGGAGAGCGTCCTGTCCTGGTGGCCTCCGCCCTTTTCCGCCTCGAGGTCGAGCATCTGGCCGCCCACCATGCCGTGGGCGCCGGAGGCTTCGGCGAGAGCGGCGACGAGGGCGATGCGGACCGCCGGTTCCCGGTGCGTTGCTTCGCGCGACAGGATTTCGAATGCGAGCGTCAACAGGCCGTCGCCCGCGAGTATCGCCGTCCACTCGTCGTAGGCGCACCAGACCGTTGGGCGCCCGCGCCTCAGCGTGTCGTTGTCCATCGCGGGAAGGTCGTCGTGGGCCAGCGAATAACAATGGATGCATTCGAGGGCAGCGGCGGTGTCGATCGCATCGGTCGCGTCGAGGCCGAACAGGGCCGCGCTCTCGATCACCAGAAACGGGCGAAAGCGCTTGCCGCCGCCGAGCACGGCGTGTCGAAGTGCGGCGGTGAGGCGGGCGGATGCACGCGGGCCGGCGGCAAGCTCCGTCAGCAACGTATCGAGGCGTGCCTCGACGAGCCGGGCGTGGTCTGCGATCTTTTGGTTGAAGCTCATCTCGACCTGAGGGCAGCTGGGGCAAGGTGGGGACGATTGGGCATCGGCGGCTTGGCTGCCTTAGAGTGGCCGTGAACGCACCGCAGGCGGGGGTATAGCACTCACACTGGCGAAGAGCAGCATGCACGATAGATTTCTGACCGACGGCGACGGGTTACCCGGTGACGGCGACGATGCCGGCGCGCGCCGTGGCACGCGCGTGATATCGGCGCAGGGATCGTGCGAGCCACCGAGCAAGGATGTGGCCGGCGCTCGCCCCGTGCATCAGCCCGCGCGCGACGATCTCGTCGCATGTATCGCCCTCCGCTTTCCACCGTTCCGCTGCATTCAACTGGCGGCCAACATCGCGCCGGCCGCGCTCGACGAGGCGCCGGACGTCGGCGCGAGCGGGGCGGCTCCACTCGCAGAGCCCGAACTTGAAGCGTCCGATCGTTTTGCTGATGGCGCAGGTCGAGCGACGGAAACGGGCGGCCTGACCGATGTTCCAACGAGTATGGCCGATGTCGCCGGTCTCGGCGCGCCGCCACGGAGCGCCGCTTGGACCGACGAGATCGCGGATTTGCTCGAGCCGGTGCCCCCGACGGCAAATGTCGAGGCTAGTGCTCCGGCGGTCGCGGCATCCGAGCCAAGAATCGAGCCCGACCACGAGGTCGAGCCAGGCCCCGGCCCGGGCCCCGAGACAGCAGCCGATCCCCAGGTCCAGCCAGAACAACGACGCCAGTCCGAAGCAGCCTCCGCGCCTGCCGCGCCGGTTCCCCGGACCACGGCCCTTCAGCCTGCCGACATCGCCCCCGATCTGCCAAATATGCCGCCGCGCCAGCGCGATCCTTTCGCCTACCGGCCCGCCGAACCGAGCCTACCGCTCGCCGGTGGCAACAGTGCTGCTCACCTGCCAGCCCACCATACCGGCGTATTTTCAGGACACGACGTGCCGGCCGCAGATCCCGGTGCTGTCGCCGATGTTGGGCATGCAACCGGGCGGACCGCTGCCGCGCGACGCGATTGGCGGAGCTATTTGCGGACGGGAGCGCGCATCCTTGGCATCGTGCTCGCCGCCTGGTTTACGATCGTTGTCGCCGCAATCATCCTGTTTCGCTTTGTCGATCCGCCTGGGTCGATGCTCATGCTCTCGCAGCGCATCGGCGGAACGGCCATCGAACAGCGCTGGGTCGATCTCGACCACATTTCGCGCAATGTCGTCACCGCCGTGGTCGTCTCGGAAGATGGTCGCTTCTGCCGTCACTGGGGAATCGATCCGGCGGAAATCGTCGCCGCCATCGAGCGGGCGCGGGGCGGTGTACCGCGCGGTGCCAGCACGATTACGATGCAGGTGGCCAAGAACCTGTTTCTGTGGCCATCGAAAAGCTATCTGCGAAAAGCGCTCGAAGTGCCGGTTACGCTTGCGATCGAACTCATCTGGAGCAAGTCGCGCATCCTCGAGGTCTACCTCAACATCGCCGAATGGGGGCCGGGCGTTTTCGGCATCGAGGCCGCGGCCCGCCACCATTTCAAGAAATCCGCGGCGCGGCTCGGTCAGCGGGAGGCGGCGCTGCTCGCCGTCGCATTGCCCAATCCGATCAGCCGGGTCGCCGGCCGCGCGGGGCCTGTCACGCGGCGGCTGGCGCGGATTATCGAGGCTCGGGCGCGCCGTGCCAGGGCCGCGGCGTCGTGTATCGCCGGCGCAAAATAGCATGCGTCGGGACTGTTCACGGCCCGCATTTGCCAGTATATAGCGGCGCAAGCCATTCCTACTTCATCGGGCGCATGCATCGCCGTGCACACCCTAAGTGGTTGGAATAACGATATTATAGCGCCGCGCTGAACCACTTCCGGAACTCTCGGGGGGTGTCGCGCGAGCGCTTTTTGACGGATGGAGTTTTCCGCAATGGCCGTTCCGAGAAAGAAAGTGTCTCCGATGAAGCGGGGATCGCGCCGTGCTCATGACGCACTTTCGGCGCCTGCCTACGTCGAGGACAAGGATTCGGGTGAGCGTCGCCGCCCGCACCACATCGACCTCAAGACCGGGAAGTACCGCGGCCGCCAAATTCTCGAGCCGAAGACGGATGCCTGAGGCGGATGTCGCCTCGACGGGTCTCGCGCGAGGAGGGCATTAACGCCCCGGCCGAACCGACGTTGAATTGATCGAGGGTCCGCAAGGGCCTTCCCGAAGGGAGTGTCGCGCTTGAGGGTCGCTCCCAACGGGTCCGAAAGACGGGCGAAGCCGCCGGTCTAAATGGATCGTGTGGGCTGCGTCGGGGCGGGTCGCCTGCAGTGCGCGTCGCGATCCATCGGGGCGAGCGGCAAAGTCCGCCGGAGCGATTGGCGTACGCCACCGGAGCGAAATTGCCACAAAGCCGCGTTATTGCGGTTTGTGAAGCACAACCCAGGGGAGTTTCCATGTCGATCCGTGCGATCCCGTTGATGTTCGTCGCGTTCATTCTGTACAACGTCATCGTGCTGCTGGGTGGCGGCGCGGCTCCCGATTACGGCCTGCGTAACGAGATCTTCTCGCTTCCGTCCGTCCGCGGTGATGCCAAATGGACGTTCACCTGGGGCGATCTCATTATCCTTGCGACGCTCCTTCTGCTGTTCGTCGAGATCCTCAAGGCGACCTACACATCGACCGCTTCGCTGCTCGACCATGGCCTCTCGATGCTGGTGTTCATCGCCTGCCTTGTCGAGTTCCTGCTGGTCGACAAGGCCTTCACCTCGGTGTTCTTCATCATCATGATCGCGACACTGATCGACGTGGTCGCAGGCTACACCATCGGTATCCGTGTGGCGCGTCGCGACATCGGCTTCGGCGGCATGGACCATTGATCGACGCGCCCTCGATCCGGCACTGCGATCCAGCTACCGTGAGGCTTCGGCAAGCTGCGGCCTCCCCGGATGGCCCGGAAATCGGAGCGTCCAGATTGCCCATGCGGTCCCATTGACGTGATTGAACAGACATGCGAACGGCGGCCCTGGTGGCCGCCGTTTCCGTATGCGCATCTGCCGCGGAAGATGCTGTGCGTGCTGGACCTCGCGTGCTGGACCTCGGTCATCGGCCAACCAGATACTCGCACGGACGCCCGAATGCCCATTGCGCTGCCTGAAAGGTTCAAACGTTGTTAGGGAATTCCATCTAGATTTAAATGATCTGATTGTCATTCCGCCCCGTGTCCGATGCGATATGCTGGCGTCCGCTGGGCATTGATGCTCGCGGGGAAACCGGGACCTCAAGCGTGTCGAAGCAATCGCTTTCAATGGGTTGCGCTCCGGAAGGGGAACCTGCCGAAGCCGACTTGGCGACGCCGCCGGTCGAGACGGAGGTTCTGGACCTCGTCGGTATCCTGTCGAGCGTGGATGAAACGGCCTATATCTGGGACATCGAGTTCGATCGGATCGAGTGGGAGAGCAATGCGGCCGCCGTCCTGCGGGTCGCCGATATCGAATGCATCGCGACGGGCAGCAGCTATCAGTCGCTGATCGCCGCCGAGCACGCGGCGCGGCGCTTGGAAGCGATCTCGAACCGCATTTCGGACGAGGCCGAGCGCGGGGTTCCCTACCGCATCCAGTATCGTCTTCAGCCCGGCGGGCGCCGGGATCATCAATACATCTGGGTCGAGGACAATGGCCGTTTCTGGCCGGGCACCGACGGCAAACCGGTCCGTGCGCGCGGCGTCGTCCGCGTCATCAACGATCGCTATCTCGAGGAGCAACGGCTTCTCTATCGCAACGATCATGACGAACTGACGGGCCAGCTCAACCGCATCCGGCTGACGGAAGCGCTCGGCGCGGTTCTCGCCCGAACCTCGCGAAACCACGCGACGTCCGCGTTCCTGATGATATCGATCAACAACCTGTCGGTGGTGAACGAGACGTTCGGGTTCGATGTCGGCGACGAGGTGATTGCATCCGTCGGTCGTCTGATCAAGGAGAAGCTGCGGGCCGGCGATACGCTCGGGCGCTATTCATCCAACAAGTTCGGCGTAATCCTGAACGACTGCGGTCCCGGCGCGATGCGCATTGCCGGGGATCGCTTTATGCGAGCGGTTCGTGGCGCCTCTATCCGCACGACGGCGTGTCCGTTGACGGCGACCGTGTCCGTCGGGGGCGTCATCATCCCGGACCAGGCATCGACGGTGCACAATGCCCTGAGTTCGGCGTTGCAGGCGCTCGACCGGGCACGCGCCAAGCGGTTTGATTGCTTCATGGCCTACGAGCCCAGTCCGACCCGCGAGACGACGCGCCTGCGCTCGATCTCCGTCGCCGACGACGTCGTCTCCGCCCTCGACGATGGCCGCATGCGCCTCGTCCTGCAACCGATCGTCTGTGCGAAGACCCGCAAGGCGGATCTCTACGAGTGCCTTTTGCGGATGGAAAAGGCGGACGGCAGCATCGTCTCCGCGGGAGATTTCATCCCCGTCGCCGAGCAGCTCGGCATGGCCAGGCTGATCGACCGGCGTACACTGGAGCTTTCGATCGATCTGCTGCGCCGGCATCCCAAATTGCGCCTCTCGCTGAATGTCTCCAGCCTGACGTCGAGCGACGCGGATTGGATGACCGCCATTCAGACACTGACGGCCGGCGATCGCGCGCTGTGCGAGCGTCTCGTCGTGGAGATCACCGAGACCGCGGCCATTCACGACATCGATCAATCGGCGCACTTCGTCGACAGCCTGAAAGAAATGGGCTGCCGCGTTGCGATCGACGATTTCGGCGCCGGCTATACGTCCTTCAAGCATCTCAAGCGGCTTGCCGTCGACCTGCTCAAGATCGACGGAGCGTTCGTGAAAAACCTTCTGAGCGACGAGGCAGACAAGGTTTTCATCCGCACGATGGTCGAGATCGCGTCGACGTTCGACATGAAGACGGTGGCCGAATGGGTTGCGGACGAGGAAACCGCGACGCTGCTGGCCGATGCCGGCATCGACTATCTGCAGGGCTTTCTCTACGGCATGCCGATCAATGCCGAGGACTATCGCGACGAGGCCTGATCGCTTAACCAGGCTTTTGGTCGGCGGGGATGGGCGGGGTGCCCCTGTGACCCGTCGGGCCAGTCGAGGCCAAGTGATCAAGGCCAGACACTTCTATGCGCGGAGTTCACTGGTGAGGTTTGGCGACGCCGCGCCTCCAAAAAAATCGACGGTGACTTCGCGTCACGAGGCGACCATCGTCAATAGTCAGGTGTCCGCTGGATCGTCGGCATGATCCCCGCTTCCGCCTACTTGCGGTCGTCCGTCAGCTTCTCGATCTTTTCCTGCATCGCGGAGAGCTGTGCTTTCAGCTCACGCAGTTCATCACTGGCGGGTGGACGGCTGCCCAACGGCGAAGCGTCGACCGGAGCGGTCGGCAGCGGCTGGCTGGCGCCGCGCTTGCCGGGGGTCAGCGTCGGGCCGAACGGCGTCCACATCGTCATGGCCTGCTCGAACATGGCCATGTTCTTGCGGGCCTGCTCCTGGTAGGCCTCGAAAGCGGCCGCCGGGTTGCCGAACGCATTGGCGAACTGGGAACGGAATTTCTCCTGTTCCTTGGCGAGCGTCTCAAGGCTGAATTGCAGGTAACTCGGCACCATCTTGCCGATGCTGTCGTCGTAGAACCGGATCAGCTGGCGCAGGAACGGGATCGGCAGCATCGTCTGCCCACCTTCGCGGTTTTCCTGCTCGACGATGATCTGCGTCAACACGGTGTGTGTGAGGTCATCGCCGGTCTTGGCGTCGAAAACGACGAAATCCCGGTCCGACCGCACCATCTGCGCGAGATCCTCGAGCGTCACGTAGGTGCTGGTCTCGGTATTGTAGAGGCGTCGATTGGCGTACTTCTTGATGACCACCGACTCACGCTTCTCGGTCTGTTCTTCTGCCTTGTTCAGCATCGTCATTTGATCCGATATTCGTGTGGACTACTGTATGGTGCGCCGCGAAATCGTAGCACGGCCCCGACAGGGGTAAAAGTCGTTTGTGTCGGGGTTTCGGGCAATTGCCTCCCCCTCATGTCTGAATTGCGGTCAACTTGAGGGTCCTGCTATCTTGCCCCCGAGACCGAACCTCACCGCATGGCAAAGATTAGGTCCCGCATCCCCTCCGAAGGTCGCCGAGACCTTATCCATAAAGATTGAACGTAGTCGCGACATGCAATGCCAGCCGAGCGGAGCATCGCGTTTCCCCAGGGAGAACTAAATCCATGAGCAATGACAACGAGACGATCGTGATCGCCAGCGCGGCGCGCACGCCGGTTGGATCTTTCAACGGAGCGCTGTCATCGGTGCCGGCGCACGAACTCGGCAAGGTTGCCATTCAGGCCGCCATCAAGCGCGCGGGCATCGAGCCGGGCGACGTCGACGAGGTCATCCTCGGCCAGGTGCTTGCGGCCAACTGCGGCCAGAACCCGGCGCGTCAGGCCTCGATCGCTGCCGGTATTCCGGTCGACAGTCCCGCGTGGGGCATCAACCAGCTGTGCGGCTCGGGACTGCGCACCGTCGCCCTCGGCATGCAGCAGATCCTCGATGGCTCCGCCTCGATCGTCGTTGCCGGCGGCATGGAGAACATGAGCCTCGCGCCCCACGTCGCCCACATGCGCAACGGCACCAAGATGGGCGATTTCAAGATGCTCGACACGATGCTTCGCGACGGCCTGATGGACGCCTTCAACAACTACCACATGGGCACAACGGCGGAGAACGTCGCGCGCCAGTATCAGATCACGCGTGACGAGCAGGACAAGTTCGCGACCGCGTCGCAGAACAAGGCGGAAGCCGCCCGCAAGGCCGGCAAGTTCAAGGACGAGATTGCGCCCGTCACCATCAAGGGCCGCAAGGGCGACGTCGTCGTCGACCAGGACGAGTACATCAAGGAAGGCGTTACGCTGGACAGCCTCGCCAAGCTGCGTCCGGCCTTCGACCCCAAGGAAGGCTCCGTCACCGCTGGCAACGCATCCGGCATCAATGACGGCGCCGCGGCCGTCGTGCTCATGTCGGCCGCCGAGGCTGCCAAGCGCGGCATCAAGCCCCTGGCGCGGATCGTTTCATGGGCCCACGCCGGCGTCGATCCCTCGATCATGGGAACAGGCCCCATCCCCGCATCCAAGAAGGCGCTGGAGAAGGCTGGCTGGACCAAGGAAGATCTCGATCTGGTCGAAGCCAACGAGGCCTTCGCCGCCCAGGCGTGTGCGGTCAACAAGGGCGTGGGCTGGGATACCGACAAGGTCAACGTCAACGGCGGCGCGATTGCCATCGGCCATCCGATCGGTGCGTCCGGCGCCCGCGTGCTGACGACGCTGCTTTACGAAATGCAGCGCCGCGACGCGAAGAAGGGTCTCGCGACGCTGTGCATCGGCGGCGGCATGGGCGTTGCCCTTTGCGTGGCCCGCGACTGAGTTGCTCCGGCTCGCCGCCGGCCGGCCCGCGAGGGTCTGGCCGGCGTGCGGCGCCGGTCGGCGTTTGCCATGCCGAAGGTCAGGCGAGGCTGTCACCCTTCGCGCGTGCCATCATTCGCCAAGCCTGACCGACGGCAGAACCCCATAGCTCTCGAACGTCAACCCCCGACAACCAGCACCGCTCAGCCACGACGCTTCGGCAAACGTGACGGGCGTAAAATTCCATAGGAGGAAACAGCATGTCACGTGTCGCCCTTGTTACCGGAGGCACGCGCGGAATCGGTCACGCGATTTCCGTTGCGCTCAAGCAGAAGGGCTACCGCGTCGCCGCCAACTACGCCGGCAACGACGCGGCCGCACAGCAATTCCAGGCGGAAACCGGCATCCCGGTCTACAAGTGGTCGGTTGCCGATTTCGATGCCTGCGCCGATGGCGTTGCGCGCGTCGCACGTGAGGTCGGTCCTGTCGATGTCCTCGTCAACAATGCCGGCATCACGCGCGATGGCATGTTCCACAAGATGACGCGCCAGCAGTGGGACGAGGTAATCGGCACCAATCTCAACGGCCTCTTCAACATGACCCGCCAGGTGTGGGAAGGGATGCGCGCCCGCAAGTACGGTCGCATCATCAACATCTCTTCGGTCAACGGCCAGAAGGGGCAGATGGGGCAGGTCAACTACTCGGCGGCGAAGTCTGGCGATATCGGCTTCACGCGTGCCCTGGCACAGGAAGGCGCGCGCGCCGGCATCACCGTCAACGCGATCTGCCCGGGCTACATCGCGACCGAGATGGTCAAGGCCATAGATCCGGCGGTACTCGAGAAGTCGATCCTGCCGCAGATCCCGGTCGGTCGCCTCGGCGAGCCCGAAGAAATCGCGCGGTGCGTCGCCTTCCTCGCCGCCGAGGATGCCGGCTTCATCACCGGCTCGACCATCTCGGCCAACGGCGGACAGTTCTTCTCGTAAGAGGAGCGCGATTCACCCCGCACAGCCGAAGTTCGGACGAATTAGAAATGATCGCGGTGGACGCCTCGTCCGCCGCGATTTTGCGTTGTGGTCCTGGGAGCCAATCGGTTCATGCGAGCAGCCCGCCGCATTCAGCCCACCTCGATTGAGGTGCCGACGGGCGCTTCCGTCATGCCTTGGTGCGGTTGGACCGACGCGGGGATCGCATGAAAATGCTGCAAGGGGCGCTTGCGGTCAGCAAGCGCCCCTTGCAGGTGGGCCGATCGAAAATTCACATGCAGGGACGTCGCCCCGCAGCGCCAAGTCTCAGCGCCGAGTCTCAGCGGAGACCGCGGCGGACGATGCGCGGGAACTCGTCGCCGCCGAGATCGTCGGGCGTGCCGAACCGGTCGGCTTGCGCGGTCGGCTGCTGCACGTCCCACTGGCGGTTGGCCTGGGCGTCGCCGGCCGCCGTGGCAACATTCTCTTCGCGCGGCTGGGCGCGCCCCGAGGGCGACGGGCCGCCCGCGAACCAGGCGTCGATCAGGTCGAGTTCGTCCGCCGACAAGCTTAGCCCTTGGCTACGGCAGCGCGCGACGACGAAGTTGCGGAAGCGCCCGGCAAAGAGCCGCTGCGACGCGCCCTGCTCGAACCACGGATCGGTTTCGCTCACGACGTCGAGAATGAAGCGGATGTCGTCGCGACGGATCTCGATGCCCATCTCGTTGGCGCGCTGGGTGATGCTGGCGAGCGTCGTCGCACCGTTGAAGCCCTTGCGGGTGATGTCTTCGGCAATGACGTCGAACAGCGCCCGATATTCGGGCGGCGACAACGGCGGCGCCTGACACGCCTCGTGGATGCGGGCAATCGAACGCTGGATAGAGGTCGCGCCACTTTCCGCTGCCGGCCGTTGAGGTGCCGCAGCAGGCTGGGGTGCGTGCTGTGCCTGGGACGGCTGTGCATGAACCTGAGGCGCATGGCCTTGGAGTGCATGGCCTTGGGGTGCATGCGGCTGCGGCGCCGGCGCCCGAACGGCAGGCGGGATCGCAGGTGCCGCGCGCTGGGGGGCGACAGGCCGTTCGATTGCGGTCGTCGGCGGCAGACCCTGGCGGGCTGCGG
Organism: Hyphomicrobiaceae bacterium; assembly: GCA_020442185.1. Lineage (GTDB taxonomy): Bacteria > Pseudomonadota > Alphaproteobacteria > Rhizobiales > Hyphomicrobiaceae > JAEUMD01. Next base: position 8,937 of record JAGRKS010000015.1, on the reverse strand, counting down.
CATATTCCGCGGCGGCAGAGTCACGCGTCATCTGGGCGGCGGGACGGGCCTGCGGATCGGCCTGCTGTGCTAAACGCTGGTCTTCCGCGCGGAAGTGATCGGCGCGAAGGTCGTCGGTGCGCGGCGCGAGACGGTGCTCGGGACGTGCTTCGAGACGCGGATCGAAGTGCGGCTCTGGGCGTATGGCGGGTGCTGAGGGCTCGTGATCGGCGTGCTTTGCCTGCGGCTCGAGCCGCGCCGGGGCAGGTGCCGGGGCCGCGGAACGATGATCCTCTGCGATGCGCGCGCGCTGCGGTTCCGCCGGAATCTGACGGCCGGTTTCGAAGACGAAATATGGCGGCTGATCGTTGAGCTGAACTTCGCTCGGCAGCGCCTTCAGCAGCAAGTCACGGAACGTGCCGCTGCCGCCCCACGACGAACCGACGGTGCGTTCGTGGCCGAGGTTGCGCACGGCGCGGTCCGCCAAGGCTTCAAGTGGAACAGGCTGGCCGGCCGAACGGACGGCCTCGACGACCTCCTTGACGATGGAGCGCCGGGTCTCCTCGATATCGGCCGGGCCTGGCAGCTGTGCCCTGGCGCTCGCGGCATCGTTGGCTTCGGCCGCCGTCAGCATCCGCCCATCGAGCAACAACTGGATCAGATCCTGCTCGCGCACTTCGCCGTCGCTGATGGCCGTGTAGGGCGCGGCCGTGTAGTCGTTGGCGAAAATGACGGTGCGGCGTGCATGGGCGCGGAGGCGATGCAGGAGCGGGGTGAAATCCGCATCGCCCGACAGGATGATGAACTCGTCGAAGTACGTGTCGTGATTGAGGTAATCACGCACATCCATGACCATGCGGATGTCGGAGGAGTTCTTGAGCTGTGCGGTGAGGGGCGGGCAATCGACGACCTCGAAGCCCGAGCGCAGGAAGTGGTGGCGCACGAACGGAAACGAGTTCATGTCGGTCGAATTGTCGGCGTTGTTCCGGCGCGGAACCGGATTGCCGTAGCACCGGTTCATCACGATCCGGCGCGGAATTTCGCTCGATGGGCCGTTGGTCGGCGTGATCAGCCGGCCGCTCACCAGCTCCGCCAGCCACAACGGCGCGTCCTTGGCAAAACGCTTGGCTGCATCCTCGCTCTTGCGCTTGAGCGACAGGTAGATGTTGTCGTAGTCGACAAACACCGTGCTGAGCAACGCGCCGTTATTCTCACGCTTCATTCTGGAAGGCCCCCACTTTGCCATATCCGCACATTGCGCCGCAGTGTTTATGAGTCGGGGTGCAGCGGCAAGCGCAGCCCGGCACCGGTCGCGCGGCAAACATGAAAAGTGCGCGAATACAGATGGTTGACTGATGAAATGTCAGTGCGCGGTTGGTGGAAAACCGGTGCAACATCGCTATTTGGGACGCATTTGCAACCAGCCGCCGATTCGCCACGTTTGGTGGGGGGCCGGCCGTTCCGCAGGCCGGATACGTCGCCTTACGGGGCGAAGCCGTCGGGCGCCATCTCGAAACCGGCAAAGGAGAAGCCGGGTGCCACCGTGCAGCCGACGAGCGTCCACGCGCCGAGGCTCTCAGCCTGCTGCCAGGCGCCGGCCGGCACGACCGCTTGCGGCCGTTCACCTTGGACGAGATCGCAGCCGAGCCGGATCAACTCGCGGCGCCCATCGAGCGCAGCGATCGTGAGCAGCAGCGGCGCGCCATCATACCAGTGCCACGCCTCGGCGGCATCGACGCGATGCCAGCGGGAGACGACGCCGCGCGGCAACAGGAAATAGATCGCCGTTGAAGCGGCGCGATCCGTTCCCGCGGCCATCACCTCGTCGCGGAAGGTCTCGCGATAGTAGCCGCCTTCGGGATGCGGAGCGAGGCCGAGCAGTCGCACGATCTCGTCTGCGGACATGTCTGTTGGTTGGCGGCTCACAGGGTTCTCTCCGACGGCCGGGATGCTCGATGCATCAGGCGCGGTTCTTACGTTCGCGAATCTCGGCGAAGACCTGCCATGTCGGTGCGCCCGACATGGCGAGGTGCTGCTGGATCGCCGGGACGTGCGCGCGCAGGAACGGGTTGGTCGCCAGTTCGGCGGCGATCGTTGTCGGGAGCGTCGGCCGGCCGGCTGCGCGCAACGCGGCGATTTCCTCGGCCCGTTTGCGCAACGCGGCGCTCTCCGGCTCGATCGTCAGCGCGAACCGCGCGTTCGACTGCGTATACTCGTGGCCACAATAGATCGCGGTTTCGGCGGGCAGAGACGCGAGCTTCTGCAGCGATGCGTGCATCATCTCCGGGGTACCTTCGAAGATGCGGCCGCAGCCGAGCGCGAACAGAGTGTCGCCGACGAATGCGACGCGGGCTTGCGGTATCACGTAGGCGATGTGACCGAGCGTGTGTCCGGGCGTCTCGATCACCGTAACGTCGAACCCGCCGAAACGGAACGTGTCGCCCTCGCGCACTTCGACGTCGATGCCGGGGATTTTCGCGGCTTCGCCAGCGGGGCCGATGATAGTGCAGCCGGTCGCTTCCTTGAGATCGAGATTGCCGCCGGTGTGGTCCGCGTGATGATGCGTCGTCAGGATGTGGGTCAGCGTCCAACCCTTGTCTTCGAGCGCGCGCTCGATCGGGTAGGTCTCGGGCGCATCGATCGACGCCGTCGCGCCGGATCCGGGATCGTGGATCAAAACGCCATAGTTGTCGGCGAGGCACGGGAACTGGTGGATCTCGAGGTCGGCCATGGCAGTCTTCCGTTCATCTCAATTGGCGGGAGGAGGTCAATTGGCGGGAGGTGGTCAATTGGCGGGAAGGGGGCGAGCGAGCAATCGCCGGTCCGTTCATCGCCAGGAATTTTTTCCGATCTGGCCCATCCTGTCGAGCCAAAGCGGTTGTCGATTCCCTTCTCGCCCATCGCGTATCCCATGTCGTGCCGGCGTGCGGGTTGGCGATCACTTGTCCGGCCGGCAAGGTCGGATGATCAGATCGAATCCGGCGGCCGGCCCGGCGCCGATCTCGCGACAACCGCTCTCGCCGCAGACGCGCCAGCGTCCCGCAGCACCTCCGGCATTTGCGAGGGAGAGTGCCGCGAGTGCGACGTCGCGGGGATGATACTGCCACCAACCGGCAACGAGGCGGGCGTCGTCCGGCGGTTCCATGCCGGCCCCCGAGCCCTTGATGCGCGCTTCGACGAGGACCAGTCGCGGGCCGTCGAGCCGCCAGTCCTCTTCCCAGCCGGTTTTTTCGACCGAATGCGTCCAGGCGAGCGTGAACGCCTGTGCGGCGATCATGGTCACGGATGCGCCTGTTGCTAGGCAGATACCCATCGAGCCCTTCTCGATCGATGCCGATGCTGCGATGCCAACGGTGACCGTCGCGGGTCAGCCGCTCGCCGCGGTTCTCTTGGCCGACCTCATCCAGTGCAGAACAACGAATGCAATGGCGAGAGCGAAGCCTATCTCGTCGGTCAACGGCAGTGCGGCGATCAGCGTGATCGCGGCGGCCGCGGCGAAGATCCGCTCCCACCATGCGAGCGGCGTGCGCAGGTAGCCGATCACCGCCGCGCCCCAGAGTGCAATTGCGATCAGGACCTTGAGCACGATGTAGGCAACCGCGACCGGATAACCCCAGGCGGCCGCCAGCGGCCCGCCATCCTGAAGCATCAATGCCGGCGTGTAGACCGCCATGTAGGGGATGACGAAGCCGGCCGCTGCGACCTTCACGGCCTCCATCGATATTCGAAGTCCGGTTTCGCGTGCGATCGGGGCGGCGGCAAAGCACGCGAGCGCAACCGGTGGTGTCAGGTCGGCTAGGATGCCGAAATAGAAAACGAACATGTGGCTGACGATCAGTGGAACGCCGAGTTCGAGCAGCGCTGGGCCGGCGAGCGATGACGTGATGATGTAGTTCGGGATGGTCGGAATGCCCATGCCGAGGATGATGCAGGTGATCATCGTCAGCACCAGCGACAGGAACATGCTCTCCTTGCCGACCGATACGATGAAGCCGCCGAAGGTCGTCGCTGCGCCCGTCAGCGTCATGGTGCCGATGATGATACCGACGATGGCGCAGGCGATGCCGACCGACAGCGCCGTCTTCGCGCCTTCCGCCAGCCCGACGATCGAACTCCACACCGTTGCGCGGCCTTTGCCCATCGACATGTTGACGAGGATGAGCGCCGCGATGGCGATGCCGACGATGCCGAGGCCATACTTGAAGAACGCGGCGCCGACGATGCCGAGGCCGAGCCAGAAAATGTAGCGCAGCACACCCTCCGGCAACCCGAGCGCCGCCGATCCGCCGAGGATCAGCAGCACCGTCAGCGCCAGTCCGACGGTGCCGGCGAAGAGCGGCGTATAGCCGGAGAACAGTAGATAGACGAGGGCGGCCAGCGGCAGGATCAGGTGCCACTGCAGCTTGATGGCGCGCCAGGCGGATGGCAGCTCGCTCGCCTCGAGGCCCATGAGATTGCGCTTGCCGGCCTCGAGGTGGACCATCCAGAACGCCGAGGCGAAATAGAGGATCGCGGGCACCAGCGCCGCCTTCACCACTTCCGCATAGGGCACGTCGAGTGTCTCGGCCATGATGAAGGCGACAGCGCCCATCACGGGCGGCATGATCTGTCCGCCCATCGAGGACGTCGCCTCGACGCCGCCAGCGAATGCGGCGCGATAGCCGAACCGCTTCATCAACGGGATGGTGAACTGGCCCGTCGTTACCACGTTGGCGACGCCTGAGCCCGAGATCGTTCCCATCATGCCGGACGAGATCACGGAGACCTTGGCCGCGCCGCCGCGGCTGCCGCCGACGAGACCGAGCGAGACATCGGTGAACAGCTGCACCATGCCGGCGCGCTCGAGAAAGGCGCCGAACAAGATGAAGAGGAAGATGTAGGTGGACGAGACGTAGGTCGGGATGCCGTAGATGCCCTCGGTGCCGAACGCCATATGGTCGATGACTTGCGTGAAGTCGTAGCCGCGATGGTTGAGCGGCGCGGGCAACAGGTGCCCGATGAGGCAGTAGAGCAGGAACAAGCCGGCGAGGATCGGCAATGCCGGTCCCATCAGCATCCATGTCGTGATGAACAGGATGAGGAGCGCAATGCAGCCGACGACGATATCGAGCGTCGTCGGATCGCCAGACCTCAGGATGAGTGCGTTATATTCCCACCACTGGTAGATGCCGACCGCGAAGCCGACGATGCCCAGTATCCAGGCGATCGCATGCCATGCAGGTGGGCGGTGCTTGGCCGCGGCAAGCAGCGGCAGCGCGAGCAGCATGAGGAATCCGACGTGGAACGAGCGGACGAGCTGGCTCGGGATGTCGATGACGTGCGCCGCCGTCGCGAGCTGGAAGAGGGAAAATGCGATCGCGATGGCGAACAGCAGCTTGCCCTCGAGGGTATCGGGAAACGATCTCGCCAGCGGGTCGTGCAACTCGAGATCGGCCGCGTCGGGTTCCGGGATGGCTGGATCGGGTCCGCGGCCCGGTTTGTCGATACTCATGTTGCAAGGTCTCTCGCGTCAGGTCGGCGGGTGCGAAGCTCGCCTTGAATGGCCGCTGCCGCCCATGCGGTACGGCTCCCGTTTTCATCCTTGCGCACGGAGATGCGCCATGGCCAAGCGCCATGCGGGTGGGTCCGGCGCCGGCTCCGCGTTCTCTTCGGGCAAGCGAAATGGGCCGGAGCAGTCCGCTCCGGCCCATCACGTGATGGTCTACTTCAGGATTCCGACTTCCTTGAAGTAGCGTTCCGCACCAGCGTGCAGCGGCAGCGGCACGCCTTTCGTCGCTGTCTCGAGCTTGATCGCCTTGGCCGCTTTGTGAGCCGCAACCATCTGGTCGAGGTTCTCGAACAGCTGCTTGGTCATCTGGTAGACGATCTCCTCGGGCACGTCCTCGTGCGTTACGAGGATGTTGCGGACGGCGAGGGTCGGCACAGCTTCGGTCTGGCCTTCGTAGGTGTTGGCCGGGATCTCGGCTGCGATGTAGGGAGGGCCGAGCTTCTCGGCGACTTCGCCCGGCACCGCGACCACCTGGATGGGCAGCGAACTTGCGAGGTCGCGGATCGAGGCAACTCCGAGGCCGGCGGACTGCAGCGTCGCATCGAGCTGACGATTCTTGATCAGCTCGACCGATTCCGCGAAGGGCAGATATTCGGTCTTCGCGAGATCACCGTAGCTCATGGCCATTGCGCCGAAGATGGCGCGGGCGTTGAGTTCGGTGCCGGACTTCGGCGCGCCGACCGACAAGCCCTTGCCCTTCAGATCGGCGAAGCTTTTGATGCCGCTGTCCTTCGACGCCACGATCTGGATGTAGTTCGCGTAGATGGCGGCGATGCCGCGCAACTTGCCGAGCTTCTCCTTGAACCCGGCGTCGGCGTTGCCTTCCCAGGCCAGCTTCACGGAATCGCCAAGTGCGAGCGCAATCTCGCCCTTGCCCCTCTGCAGCAGGTTGAGGTTTTCGACGGAGGCCTTGGTCGATTGCACCTGGGTGCGCACGCCAGGGATTTTCTCGCCGTAGATTTTGGACAGGGCGACGCCGAGCGGATAGTAGACGCCGCTGGTCCCGCCCGTGAGGATGTTGATGAACGTTTCAGCCTTGGCGGGCGCGGGTGTCAGTGCAAGCCCCAGGGCCGCGCTGACTGCGCCGATCATGGAAGCGGCGCGGCCGCGTTTGAGCTGCGTCATGGTCGTTTCTCCCAAATGCCGTTTCTCGGTTTATCGAGGCTTCGGGCGCGCGATCCGTGCCCAAGCTGCGACATGTTAACAAGGACTTGCCGGGATCGGCAGCGCATTTCGGCCGTTGGCGCAAATATTCTCGGCAGATTTCATATATTCAAAGGCGGCCGGCTGCTACGGTCCGGTGCGAGGGCCTGCTACGGTCCGGCACGGAGGCTTGATTGACGGGCCGAGGCCGCCGGATAGAGGTTCGGGCTGGATTTCTGCTTGCGATAGGCTTGCGTCACAGCCCGAAAAACCAAACATTGGCGCCTGATGCATGTTGATGTCTCGGAGCTTCGCGATTTCTACACGACGCCGCTCGGCCAGGTCGTGCGCCGGCTGCTGTCGGCACGTATCCGTGCGCGATGGCCGTCCGTACGCTCTCAAACGGTCGTCGGGCTGGGTTTTGCCACGCCCTATCTCGGCGCCTATCGCTCGGAATGTTCGCATCTTGCGGCCTTGATGCCGGCGGATCAGGGCGCGCTCGTCTGGCCGCGCGAGGGCGGTGTTCTCTCGGCGCTGACGGATGAGGATCAGCTGCCGCTGGGCGACGCCAGCGTCGACAAGCTGCTCGCGGTCCACTGCATTGAAGGTGCGGAGCGGGTGCGTCCGCTGCTGCGCGAGATCTGGCGCGTGCTGGCGCCGGAAGGCAGCGTCATTCTCGTCGTTCCGAACCGCAGGGGGGTTTGGGCGCGCATCGATTCGACACCGTTCGGCTATGGCCGTCCGTATAGCCGCCGCCAGTTGATGCAGTTGCTCGAGGAATCGATGTTCCATCCTGTCGATTGGTCGCCAGCGCTGTTCCTGCCGCCGCTCGACAAACCCGTCGTGGTCAAGTCGGCCGTCGCATTCGAACGCATCGGCGCGCGCATCACGCCAGGGTTTGCGGGCGTCACGGTCGTCGAGGCGAAAAAGGAGCTGGTGGCGGCGATCGGCAAGGTGGCGCGCGTCAGGGGCGTGCGCGATCTCGCGGTGTCGATCCGGCGCTGAGGGCTCCCGGCCCTACTTCTGGCGGAGCAGGAACACGGCCTTCTCGCCGAGCAGGTTCTGCAACCACACCGAGTTCGACTTGTCGATGCGCCGGCCGCTCGAATTGAAGGCGACCGCATCCTCGACCTCGGCGCCGACCTTCTTCACCAGATCGGTGAAATCCTTGATCGTGCAGAGGTGCGCGTTGGGCGTTTCAAACCATGTTTCGGGCAGATTTTCCGTTGTCGGCATGCGGCCTTTCACGAGCAACTCGGTGCGAATTCGCCAGTGCCCGAAGTTCGGAAACGAAACGATTGCGTGCTGACCGATGCGCAAGAGATTGGTGAGCACGGCCTTGGGCTGGCGTGTCGCCTGAATGGTGAGGCTCAAGATCGCGTAGTGGAAGGCCTTGTCGGGATAGTTGTCGAGATCGCGGTCGGCATCGCCCTGGATCACCGAGAGCCCGCGCGCGACGCACGCGTTGACCCGCTCGCGGGAAAGCTCCACGCCGCGCCCGTCGACGGCCTTGGTGTCGGCGAGCAGCTGAAGCAGCGCACCGTCACCGCAGCCGACGTCGAGCACGCGCGCGCCCGGTGCCACCATCTCGGCGATCAACAGGTGGTCGACGCGGCTTTTCGCGCCAGGCGCGACAATCGTCGTGGCATCGGTCATGGCGTCGTGAACTCCGGCCGTGGCGGCAGGCCGCGATGCTGGGCCGCGGCATTGACGAAGCCGCGCACCGTCGCGAAGAACTCCGGCTCGTCGAGCAGGAACGCGTCATGGCCCTTGTTGCTTTCGATTTCGACGAAGGACACGTTGGCGGCAACGGCATTGAGCGCCTGCACGATCTCGCGGCTTTCGCGCGTCGGATAGAGCCAGTCGCTGGTGAACGAGACGACGAGAAAGCGGGTCTTCGTCGCCTTGAACGCATTGGCGAGAACGCCGCCGTATTGGCCCTTGAGGTCGAAGTAGTCCATCGCGCGGGTGATGTAGAGGTAGCTGTTCGGGTCGAAGCGGTCGACGAATGTCGACCCCTGGTGGCGCAGGTAGCTCTCGACCTGGAAGTCGGCATCGAACGAAAACGTATGGCTCTCGCGGTTCTGCAGGTTGCGTCCGAATTTCTCGTGCAGTGCCTCCTCCGACAGGTACGTGATGTGCGCAGCCATGCGTGCGACCGCAAGCCCGTTCCGTGGCACCTTGCCGACGCTGTGATAGGCGCCCCGGTGCCAGTCGGGATCGGCCATCACCGCCTGCCGGCCGACTTCGTGGAACGCGATGTTCTG
>JAGRKS010000106.1 GCA_020442185.1 Hyphomicrobiaceae bacterium | reverse complement strand
GGCGAGAACCAGAAGCCGTTGTAGACGAGCTCGGCATAACGCGGCATCAACTCGTCCTTGAGGTGGGCGGCGCCGCGATCGAGCGTCAGGCTTTCGATGGCACGGTGCGCGGCAAGCAGAATGGTGCCGCCCGGCGTTTCATAGACGCCTCGGGACTTCATACCGACGAACCGATTCTCAACGAGATCGACGCGGCCGATGCCGTTGTCGCGGCCGAGGTCGTTCAAAGCGGCAAGTAGCGTCGCCGGACTCATCGGCCGGCCGTCGAGCGACACGGCATCTCCCTTTTCGAATCCGATGGTGATGATTGTCGCCTTGTCGGGTGCGTCCTCCGGCGCGATGGTGCGCATGTAGACGTAGGGCGGTGGCTCCTCGTTCGGGTCCTCGAGCACTTTGCCTTCGGACGACGAATGCAGCAGGTTGGCATCGACGGAAAACGGTGCTTCGCCGCGCTTGTCCTTGGCGACCGGAATCTGATGTGTCTCGGCGAAGGCGATGAGATCTTCGCGGCTCTTGAACGTCCATTCACGCCATGGGGCGATAATCTTGATGCCAGGCTCGAGCGCGTAATACCCGAGTTCGAAGCGGACCTGGTCGTTGCCCTTGCCTGTCGCGCCATGGCAGACGGCATCGGCTCCGGTCTTGCGCGCAATCTCGATCTGCCGCTTGGCGATGAGCGGCCGGGCGATCGATGTGCCGAGCAGATAGATGCCTTCATAGAGCGCGTTGGCGCGGATCATCGGGTAGACGTACTCGCCGACGAACTCCTCGCGCAGGTCCTCGATGAAGATGTTCTCCTTCTTGATGCCGAGCATCAGCGCCTTCTCGCGCGCCGGTTCGAGCTCCTCGCCCTGGCCGAGATCGGCGGTGAACGTCACGACCTCGCAGTCGTAGGTTTCCTGCAGCCACTTCAGGATGATCGAGGTATCGAGGCCGCCCGAATAGGCGAGGACGACCTTGTCGATGGACTTCTTCGGCGACTTCTCGGCGGACATGGCGCAGGCCTTCGTTCAGAGCTTGAATGGATGAAAACGGCGGGAAACGGCTCGGCACTATAGGCAGCGGCGCCCGTCCCGCAAGTGCGGTGCGTCGGAGCCGGCAATCGGGAGCATGCAAACGCGGCATTTGGCGAACTGATTAGTGGACGCCTGCCGCAATTTAAGACTTTCGGCTCAGGTTCTTCGCCGGCCGTCCACCTTGCGTCCGCCGCAGTCGAGGCGCTTTGATCGGTTCGCCGAGCGCCGATTCCGGGGTTTGGCGGACGCACATCGGCCGAAGGATATCAACGCCGTGGAAACGATCAGATTCATCGCGCTGGCTGGCATTCTCGCCGTCACCGCGCTCGCCGTCACCGCGCCAGCGGTTCTCGCACAGAAGGCTCCGGCCGCGGTCGCGGCTTCGCCCTGCAAGGGGCTCGCGCAGGCCGCCTGCGCCAAGAAGGCCGATACGTGCGACTGGATCGCGGCGACGACGCGCAAGGATGGCAAAGCGGTGAAAGCGTATTGCCGCAAGCACCCTGCCAAGAGCGCGTCGGACGCCACCAAGAAGGCGCCGGCAAAGCCCGTCGAGAAGGCCGCCAAAAAGGCCGTCAAGGCTCCGGCCGATGCCGCAGCAAAGGAAGCGGCGAAGGCCGCGGCAAAGACGACAGCCAAACCTCAGTCGGCCCCGTCAAAGGTGAAGAAGGCAGCCGCCCCGCCAGCTGCCGCGGCCAAGAAGGCCGCGACGCCGCCGCCGGCTTCTGCCGGTCCGGCAAAGAAGACGAACTGAGCGGGCCTGCTCAAGGGCTTGGCTGGGAAGATCAAGCGCGGGCGCCAGACGATCGGTGCCCGCGAAAGTTCGCCCGGCTCGTGCTGGTTCAAGGGAAACACAGCGAGCGCGCGATACCGCCAGATCCTGTGGTCGTGCTTTAGGCACCGAGCCAGGGAGCGAGGAGCGTAAACCCGAACGGCGCGGTAAGGGCCAGTGCCAACTGCGGCGACGCGATCTTGACCTGCGCCGAAGCAAAACCTGTCGCGGAATGATAGCTGGCAAAGGTCTGTTCCACCGCCTTGGCGGTCGTCTGCACGGCATCGAGCATGGCGACGTTGGCTTCGGCCGCCGGATAGGCGACGTTGCGCGGCCACCCGGCGCCGAGCATCGCGAAAGCCATCGGCCAGGCGGCCGGCGTGCCCTGCAGCGGCAAGGCGCGGGCCCAGAATTCGAATGGATTGAACATTGTCGCCATGGCGAATGGCGTCTGCGGTGTGCTGGCGCTCGTGTTCCAGGCGTTGGAAACCTGCGGCCAAGCCATCCAGGCGAAGGGACCGAGCATAGCGGCCGGAGGTGATTTGGGGGCAGGAGCCGGCGGGCGGTACCAAGAGCGGGGCTCCGGCTTGGGAAGCATCGAATCGAACGCGCCGGCCCAGAACGTCATCGTCTGCTGCGCCATATCGGCATAGGCCGCCATGGCGGCGGCCGCATATCCACTGGCGGCGTCGCTCGAAGAGCGGGCAATGCGTTTCGTGAGATCGGCTTGGGTCATGATGGTACTCCGCGGCGGGTTTTGGCCAGAGTTCGGACCGGAAACGGCGCCCCGGAATGGGCCTGGCGCCTGCCCGCGCAAGATCGGCTCACGGACGACGTGATCGAATTGGTTGTTCTGGATGCACCGAACGACGGCGTCAGCAGGCTAACCTTATGCGTGCTTATCACAAATGATGCGTCGCAGCAAGAATATTGCATTGCAACATAATGCGGCTGGTCAGCAATGGACCGGGTGCGGAGTTGCGGGCTGCCTACCGGGCGAGCGGACGGTGCGAAGTGCTTTGCGCGGCTGGGAACTAGACCGCAAGCGTGATTGGCCGATACGTCATCGGCCGCATTGGAAGCAGGTGTCGGCGCAGCAGCCTCGACGCGACGAACACGAGCCCAGCAGCGGATTGACGGCTGACATTCAGCGACTTGGCCCGCCCGCTCGACGGCACCGAAGTCGCGGCCGTCGTCGTGGCCGGTTTCGCATCCGATACGACGGTCACGTCGGCCGGAACAACGTCGTCTCGCTTTTCCGATCGGCGTCGATGGTCGGACGGTGCCGGCGGGCCCTTTTCGCGGCGGTGGCCGGCGCGGCGTCCAGCAAGAGCCCAGTAGACCGAGCCAGCGACCAGGCCGGTGGTCGCGAAGGCGATCATGGCATAGGTGTTGAAAATCGTCGGCTGCGCGGCATTTTCGCTGGTCCACTGCGCGATGAAACCGCCGGCCGCGATCATCATGCCGATCAGCGCATAGTAGACCCAGGATCGCTGGCGCAGCCATTCGCCGATTAAAATCGCGACGAGCGCGAAAAGCCCTGAGAAGATGGTCGCGTGTGTTGCGGCCGCGAGTGCGAGGATGGCGGCGGTCGTCAGCGTTTCCGCACGTTCCGTTGGCGGAAGCGCGACGATCTCCATCGGCGTGAGCACGAACAGCACTTGCGTGACGCCGGCCGCGAGCATGGCCAACAGGAAACCAAACACGACGCGGCCGATCGATCTCACCATTTCACTCTTGCTCCGCGCGCGTCCACTTGCGGACGTCTGCCTCTGCAAGAGCCGACGCGCGCAAGCCTCCTCCCCTGACCGGGCGGTGGGCCAAAGTGGGCCGGCCCGCCAGACGTGAGGTCCAAGGGACCTTTGAAGACCCTAGAGTTTTATAGTGCGGGGGACGAGGAACTCAACACGGCGCGCCCGCGGAAGTATCCGGAACCAATCCACCGATGCATCCGGGCCGCAGCTTCCCGGTCTACAGCGATGCGCCGCCATGCTTTTCTGCGGCCCCTGGCCGGCGCGGAGGACGTTCGTCGGAGCAGGCGATTTACGGTTAGGCGCGCCGGCCCGCGAGGAACCAATAGAGCCAGCCTCCCGCGAAGCCGGCCGTCGCCAGAACCTGCCAAACGGCTGCCGCCGGCATCGCGAATTGGCCGGTCTCGCCATAGCTCGCGAAGAAGGGGATGGCGGCCAGCGCCAGTCCGCCGCCGAGGATGTAGAAGAGCGAAGACTTGATGCGTGCGACTTCGCCGATGATCACGATCGCGAGCGCCGGAACGATGGTGAGGCCGGACGCCAGCACCTGGCCCTGCATCAACAGATCGAACAGTCCAGCGAGTGTGTCGCCATCCTCGAATTGGCCATGCGTTGCCTGCGTCAGCCGCTCGAGGCCGAGCGTAAACAGCACCGCGCCGGCCAGAAATGACGAAAGCAGAAACGCGATCGGCACCCATATCAGGCGGCCTAGGGTTCTCCAGACCATCCGGCTCAGGCCTCCCCGGGACCGTCCGTCGGATGCGCTTCGCCCGACGGCTTGCGCTCCGAGGCGCGCAGACGTGCGCTTTCCGATTTGAGCTGACCGCAGGCGGCGAGGATATCGCGGCCACGTGGCGTGCGCACCGGACTTGCGTATCCGGCGCGATTGACGACATCGGCAAAGGCCTCGATCGTCTCCCAGTCGGAGCACGCGTAGTCTGTGCCCGGCCAGGGATTGAAGGGAATGAGATTGATCTTGGCCGGAATGCCGGCAAGTAGGCGCACCAGCGCCTTGGCATCGGCGATGCTGTCGTTGACACCCTTCAACATGACGTACTCGAAGGTGATGCGCCGGGCATTCGAAAGCCCGGGATAATTGCGGCACGCTTCGAGCAGTTCGGCGATCGGATAGCGCTTGTTGATCGGCACGAGTATGTCTCGCAGATCGTCGCGGACCGCATGCAGCGATATCGCCAGCATGGTGCCGGCTTCCTCGCCCCAGCGGCCGATCTCCGGCACCACGCCGGACGTCGAGAGCGTGATGCGGCGGCGCGACACGGACAGTCCGTCACCGTCGGCGGCGATCTCCATGGCGTCCTTGACGTTGTCGAGGTTGTAGAGCGGTTCGCCCATGCCCATCAGCACGATGTTGGTGATCTTGCGGTCCGTGTCCGGCAGCAGGCGGCCGTCCCCCGGCGGCGTCGACCCGGGCCAGTCGCCGATGCGATCGCGCGCCAGCAAGATCTGGCCGACGATCTCCTCCGGTTCGAGGTTGCGCACGAGGCGCTGGGTGCCGGTGTGGCAGAAGGTGCAGGTAAGCGTGCAACCGACCTGGCTCGAGATGCACAGCGTGCCGCGATCGGATTCGGGGATGTAGACGGTTTCGATCTCGGGCGCATTCACCTCGTGGCCGCGCTTCGGCAGCCTGAGCAGCCATTTGCGCGTGCCGTCGACCGATACCTGTTCGGAGACGATCTCCGGCCGGTCGAGGCTGTAGGTGGCGGCGAGGCGAGCCCTCAGGTCTTTCGATACGTCCGACATATCGTCGAAAGACGTCACGCCGCGTACATAGATCCAGCTCCAGAGCTGGTTGACGCGCATCCGCCGCTGCTTCTCAGGCACGCCGATGGCGCCGAGCGCTTCGGCAAGCCGAACGCGGCTGAGACCCGCCAGCGAAGGCTTGGCGGTTTGGGCAGCACCATTGCCCTGCGGAGTGCCTGTGCCGTCGGTCGGCGTCGTATCGAGAACGAGGACCATGGTGTGCGTCGAGCCTTCAGTGTTGCGGCGTGTTCAGAGTGTGTGAGCGGAACAGTTGACGTCTCAATGCGCCGTCGGGTCGTTGCCAACTTGAGCGATCATGCGTCTAGCATCGATCGACGTGTGCAAGTTCAGCGCGGCCGGACGCTCTCGAGCCCCATTTACGAAGCCCTATGTAAGCGGGTTGGGGTGATCGCGCAAACCGCGACGGAAATCGGGACGCCATCGGCCTATGGCGGCGGCCTTCGACGTCGGGTAGCGTCGCTGACCGAACATCAACGCCAAGCGAGGCCGTGTGTGCAAGCGAAGTCACGACTGAACGAGGGTGACGGCCGGCGTGCGGCCGAGCAGCATCATGGTGGCGCGCGGGCGCGGTCGGGCGTGGCGGCGAGGTGGCGGGCCCTCACCGCAGCGGTCTGGCTGTTCGCAACGAGCTTCACTCCGGCGGGAGCTGCCGGAAGCGACGTTGCCGACGGACGGGCCCTTGCCGAGCGGCTGTGTGCCGACTGCCATCTGAACCCTGGGCAAGGCGACAAGTCGGGGCCCGGCACGGTGCCGGGCTTCGCCGCGGTCGCCGTGCGCCCCGGCCAGACGCACGAGGGGATCGTCGACTGGCTGAAGTCGACGCCGCCAATGATGCCGAACCATCACCTGAGCCAGGAAGAGATGCAGGCTCTGGCGGCTTTCATCATGTCGCTGCAGAAGTCGCCGGCAAGGCCATCGCCGCCCCAATGATCGGCGGTTGCCTTTCGACGTGTCGCAGCGCCGCTCCAAGTTTGCCCAGCCCTCACGATTGGCTTGCTCTTGAACGATGCCGGCGCCTACACCCGACGAACCAATAGATCCGACCGAGGCTCCCATGACCGATGCACCCGTCAGAACGATCCGCGCTGCGACGGAAAACGATCTCGAGGCGATCCTCGCGCTCTATGCCGAGACGGGCCTCGACGATGGCGAGCTGATGGATATCGCGCGTGCTCGCCGGATCTTCCAGCGGTTGGCATCCTACCCCGACTATCGCATCTACGTCGTGACGGAAGCGGACGGCACTATCAGCGCATCCTATGCGCTGCTGATCATGGATAACATCGCGCACAATGGCCGGCCCCTCTCGATCGTCGAGCAGGTCGCGGTATCAGCGTCACAGCAAGGGACCGGATTGGGCACCATGATGATGCACCATGCGATGGAGTGTTCGCGCGCGCTCGGATGCTACAAGCTCGGCTTGTCGTCGAACGTCAAATTCGAACGTGCTCACGCCTTCTACGACAAGCTCGGCTTCGTGCGCCACGGCTTCAGCTTCCACGTCGATCTTGCGCCAGAGGGTGTTGCGGCACCGGCGGATTCCGCAGAGGGCCCGGGCTGACCAGAGCCGGCGGCGAGGCACATTCCAGCGGCCGGTCAGTGGCCGGCGCTGTCGATTGTAATGCCGTCGAGCCACAGGCGCGGGGCTGAGCCGTCGCGGAGCAGTTCGGCCTTGGCCCAGCGATAGGCGAGGTCGACCAGTTCGGAATGACGGTGCCAGTCGAGAAAGCTCATCTCGTCTGGTACGGGTGGCACCACCAGTAGATCGTCCTCCGTGAGATGGCGCTTGAAGTCCTGACGGTTCGCCATGAGGCTGCGCATCAGGACGTTCATGAGGCTCGGTGCCTCAGGCAATGCCGAGCGGCCGAACGGATTGACCGCGCGCGCGATCATCTCGTTGCGCGAAGGCAGCGTGTCATAGCTCACATCGAAGCGCTCGAGATCGGGCACCGCGAAACTCATGACCACGTTCGGGCCGCTCTTGAGCTCGTGCATGGCCTTGATCGGAACGTTATCGAGCAGACAGCCGTCGACGAGCATGTCGCCGTCGGCGGTATAATAGGGTGGCAGGATGACCGGGATCGAGCCAGACGCACGCACGGCGGACCAGAGGCTGCCGGTCCGATGGCAATTGAGGCTGCAGCGGGACAGATTCGACGAAATCGCAAAGTAGGGAATCCACAAGTCCTCGATGTCGTGGCCGCCGTAGTAGCGGTGAAGCTGGGCGTCATAGTGCTTGTGGTCGATCAGGCTGTAGCGTGGCCAGGTCAACCGGCGCATGGCCCGGTTGGTGATGAAGACGTCATGTGCCGCGGCATCGATCTCGTCGGGCGTGCGGCCGAGTGCGAAGGCGGCGGTAAATGCGCTGCCGCCCGACGTTCCGCCCATCATGTCGAATTGGACGCCAGCCTCGGTGAAGGCCTTGTAGAGTCCGATCTGCGCGGTGCAGAGCGCGCCGCCGCCACAAGCAATCAGGCCGACAGCGGTGCCTTTCAGGAAGCGCGCGAGCCGGGCGAAATCGGCCTGCGTATCGAGGGCGACATGATGGTGCATCGTCACGCTGCGAGCCGCGATCCAGCGCTGCGTCCCGGTGATCGGCTGGCGCTTCTCGTGCAGCAACACGAGGCGGCGCGAGGACGATGGCAGCAGCATCGCCGCGCGTTGCTCGAGATCGTTGGGCGTCGGATCGCCCGAGAAGGCGGCAACCGCGAGCACGATGTCGGCCTGCCGCATGGCCTTGTCGGACCACGCGGTCAATTCGTCGTCCGCGACATAGACGACGAAGTCCGACTGCCGTTCGAGGTCGTTGAAGGCAGCCGTCGCATCGGAGGAATCGTAGGACGATCGCGCAGCCAGCATCTCGGCGGCGCGCACGCCATCGACAACCTGGACGCGTCTGCCGCGGACCTTCTTCGGTTGCGAGGCTCTCGCGAGCGTCTCCGCCAGACGATCGACGAAGCCGGCGGGTATTGCTGCCGCGCCGCCGCGTATGATGGCGATCGTCCGTGGCCTCGGATCGGGAGGTGCCGGTTGCGCTGCGTTCAAGGCGGCGATGCGCTTGGCGAGCGTGACGGTGATGACGCGCCAGAGCGCGGGACTCTTCGACGTCAGGCGTTCGAAGTCCGCACGGTTTAGGCCGAGCACGAGGCCGTCGCGCAGCGCTTCGACCGTCGCGGTTCTGGTGCCGCCCGCGAGGAAGGCGATTTCGCCGATCGGCTGGCCCGGCCCGATCTCGGAGATTGCATCGGCCCGCCCGTCGAGGCGAACGGCGAAGCGACCCGATACGACGATGAACATCGAATCGGCCGCATCGCCTTGCCGGACGAGGACGTCGCCGCGCTTCAATGCGAGCGGCTCGAATTCGGCTGCTATCTCCGACCGTGTTCCGGCGTCGAGACCGCCGAGGATCTCGAGGGCATCGAACAGGTTTTCCAGTCCGTTGCTCGGCATGGGTGATACACGCGCATGGTTTGTCGGGCGGGATCACTCATCGTCCGACAGCCTGATGTTCCGGTTCCGACATTTGCTGGCCCACTGCGGCGAGCCTTCAAGCAAATGTCAGAGCGACAAGGAACACTAGCATATTGCCCGCCGCGATCGATTGCGCGGTCACTACAGGATGAACCGGGAGAGGTCTGTGTCGCGAGCGAGATCGCCGATGCGGGTCTCGACGTAGGCGGCATCGATAACGATCGACTGGCCGGCTCGGTCGGAAGCATCGAACGAAATCTCCTCGAGTACCCGCTCGATGACGGTCTGCAGGCGGCGGGCGCCGATGTTTTCGATCGAGGCGTTGACCCCGACGGCCGTATCGGCCAGTGCGTCGATGGCGTCGTCGGTGAACGACAGGGTGACGCCCTCGGTTTGCATCAACGCCACCGACTGCTTGACGAGATTGGCTTCCGGCTCCGTGAGGATGCGGCGGAAATCATCGCGCGTCAGCGCCTTCAGCTCGACGCGGATCGGCAGTCGCCCCTGCAACTCGGGCAGCAGGTCGGCGGGCTTGGCGACGTGGAACGCGCCGGAAGCGATGAAGAGGACGTGGTCGGTTTTGATCGGTCCATGCTTGGTCGAGACCGTCGTGCCCTCGATCAACGGCAGCAGATCACGCTGCACGCCCTCGCGGCTGACATCGGCACCGCCACGGCCGGCGTCGCTGCGCGAGCAGATCTTGTCGATCTCGTCGAGGAAGACGATGCCGTTGTCCTCGACCGCGCGGATCGCCTCCGATGTGATCTGGTCGGCGTCGATCAGCTTGTCGCTCTCTTCTTGCACCAGCACGCCGTAGCTGTCGGCCACTGTTACCTTGCGGCTCTTGGTGCGCTGGCCGAACGCCTTGCCGAGCATGTCGGAGATGTTGATCGCGCCCATCGATGCGCCTGGCATGCCCGGCACCTCGAACATCGGCAGACCGCCGGCGGTATCTGTCACCTGAATCTCGATCTCCTTGTCGTCGAGTTCTCCGGCGCGCAGCCGCCGCCGGAACGCGTCTCGCGTCGTCGGCGATGCCGTCGGGCCGACGAGCGCATCGAGCACGCGCTCTTCGGCGCTCTTCTCCGCGGTGGCCTTGACCTCCCGGCGCTTGACGTCGCGGACGAGACCGATGGCGACCTCGACGAGATCGCGGATCATGGATTCGACATCGCGGCCCACGTAGCCGACCTCGGTGAATTTCGTCGCCTCGACCTTGATGAACGGCGCGCCCGCGAGCCGTGCCAGCCGCCGCGAGATTTCGGTCTTGCCGACGCCGGTCGGGCCGATCATCAAGATGTTCTTGGGCAGCACCTCGTCCTTGAGGTCGGGCGCCAGTTGCTGGCGGCGCCATCTGTTCCGGAGCGCGATGGCGACGGCGCGCTTGGCGTCGCCTTGGCCGACGATGTGGCGGTCGAGTTCGGAAACGATTTCGCGGGGCGAGAAGTTGGTCATGTCGTTGCTGGCTGTCCTGCTGGGCCGGGCCTCACGGTGAAGCGAGGTTCGCGGTCAATGGGGATCGATGAACTTCAGACCGACGATGCTGAAGATCAAAAGTGCGAGGAGGGCAACACGGGCGAGGTTTGCGGGCTCCTGGTAGATGGCGATGCCGATGAGCGCGGTTCCGGCGGCGCCGAGGCCGGTCCAGACGGCGTAGGCCGTGCCGATCGGGATACCGGTCGGTCCCGACATCGCCCTGTTCAATAGATAGAGACTGGCTATGCCGGCAGCGAGCAGCAGCGCTGTCGGACCGGGCCGCGACAGGCCGTCGGTATAGCGGTAGATCGTGGTCGAAGCGATCTCGAAGCCACCGGCGAGCAGCAGAAATATCCATGGTTGCTGGCTGGCGATCATCGTTTACCGTCCGCTGTCATTGGCCAATGCCGCATGATGAGGCTGTCTCCAGATTTGCCGACGAGTTCTGGGATGGCGCGGAAGCCGGCCTTCTCGTAGGCCCTGACCGCCCGGCGGTTGGCCGGATCGGGATCGATGATGATGATGTCGTGCCCTTGTGTTCTGAGCCACGCTACGAAATGCGCGAGGACGGCCGATCCAAGGCCCTGCGACAGTAGATCCGGTTCGCCGATCGAAAGGTCGACGCCGATCGTCTGGGGCGCGAGCGCCCTGAGCCAGGGATAGTCGTCGGCGAGCGGGCCGTCCTGATAATCGGCAATAAGCCAATACTGGATATATCCGGTTGGATGGCCATTGATGAAGAAGATGAAGGGCCGCGTGGTATCGCGACCCTCGATCATGTCGCGGATGTAGCCGAGCTCGGTCTCAGGATCGCCCCACCACGTCGTCATGTGCGGTTGGTGCAGCCAGCGTGACATCATCGCCATGTCGGCCGCCGTAAGGGGTTCGAACGTAATGCTGGGCCGGTCGTCCGTCATCGGGTGGAAGCGAGTTTTTCGATCACCACATTGTCGTTGGTGTAGACGCAGATTTCGGCCGCGATCGCCATCGCGCGGCGCGCGATCGCCTCGGCGTCGAGCGGCTGGTCGGCCAGCGCGCGCGCCGCGGCCAGCGCATAGTTGCCGCCGGAGCCTATGCCCATGATGTGATCGTTGGGTTCGAGCACGTCGCCCGTGCCGGTCAGCACCAGTGTGGTCGTGGCGTCAGCAACGATCATCATGGCTTCCAGCCTGCGCAGGTAGCGGTCGGTCCGCCAATCCTTGGCCAGCTCGACAGCGGCGCGCATGAGTTGGCCCGGATATTGCTCAAGTTTGGCCTCGAGGCGTTCGAACAGTGTAAAGGCATCGGCGGTGGCGCCGGCGAATCCGGCGATAACGTCGCCCTTGCCGAGACGGCGCACCTTGCGTGCGTTGGCCTTGATGATGGTCTGGCCGAGGCTGACCTGGCCGTCGCCGGCGATAACCACCTCCCCGCCCTTGCGGATGGTGACGATCGTCGTCGCGTGCCAACTCGGGCGACGGTCTTCGGATGAGGTCAGGTGCATCGGTTCTGCCATGATTGCTTGTGAGATAAGGGGTGCCGCGGGCCGCAGTTCAAGCCGTGACGTCGTGGACGGCCGAGGCATCGTGCCGGCAGGACCGGACTGGCAGCCATCGGTGCAAGCTGATAAACGCTTGAGTCTTCGAGAGCAAGAAACAGCCAAGAGGGCGGCCGTGACGCGGAAAGCGAGCATCGAGCGCAACACCAAGGAGACGCAGATCACCGCCGAGATCGATCTCGACGGATCTGGCGCCTACGATATCGAGACGGGCATCGGGTTCCTGGACCATATGCTGGAGCAGTTGGCGCGGCATTCGCTGATCGACATCAAGGTGCGTGCCAAGGGCGATCTGCACATCGATTTCCATCATACCGCCGAGGATACCGGGATCGTGCTCGGTCAGGCCTTCGCGAAGGCGCTCGGCGACAAGGTCGGGATCACGCGCTACGCCGACGTCCACCTGCCGATGGACGAGACGCTGACGCGCGTCGCGGTCGACGTTTCGGGGCGCCCCTACCTGATCTGGAACGTTACGTTCTCGCGCCCGAAGATCGGCGAGATGGACACCGAACTCTTCCGCGAATGGTTCCAGGCCTTCGCGCAGAATGCCGGCATCACGCTTCACGTTGCGACGATCTACGGTGAGAACAATCACCACATCGCCGAGACTTGCTATAAGGGCCTGGCGCGTGCCTTGCGTCAGGCGGTGAGCCTCGACCCGCGACAGGCGGGCCGGGTGCCGTCGACGAAGGGAACGCTGACAGGATGATCGTAACCGTTTGGCCGTTTCAGGCTCCGGGCCGCATGACCGCCTACACCGTTCACGAGCCGCCGAACCCGGCGATGGACCGCATCGACCGTGCCGACGCGATGGTGTTCCTCAAGGACGCCTTCAGCTGGTCGGCGTTCCTGCTCGGGCCGATCTGGCTCCTCGCCAACCGTCTTTGGTTGGCGCTGGTCGGCTACGTCGCCGGCGCGGTGGCGGTCGGCGGTGCGCTGCAGGCGATCGGCGCCGATCCGGGAGCGACGGTTGCGGCCCTGTTCGGCATTAATGCGGTAATCGGTTACGAAGCTCACCTGCTCAGGGCCGCCAAACTGACGTCGTCGGGGTGGTCCATGCTCGGCACGATCACGGGCACCAGCATCGCCGAGTGCGAACGCCGGTTCTTCGAGCAATGGCTTCCAGCGCAACCCGTACTCCGCACCGCTACCGCCGGCGGACCGGCTGCAAACGCAGGCATTCCGGATGCGCCGCGGGTTGAAGCCGCTGCCTATGGATCGCCTGCTGCGCCGACAGCCGCTTCGAACCAGGATGGTGGTGCATCGAAGCCGCGGCGCGGGTTCGGCTTCTTCCGTCGCAAGCACTGACGATAGCGACAGGGCCGACATGCAACGCGTTGCAATCATCGACTACGGGTCGGGCAATCTCCATTCGGCCGCCAAGGCGTTCGAGCGGGCCGCGCGGGAGGGTGCCGCCCCCGCCGAAATCGTCGTCACCAGCGATCCCGATATCGTCGCGGTGGCAGACCGCATCGTGCTGCCGGGCGTCGGTGCCTATGCCGACTGCAAGCGGGGCCTCGACAGCGTGCCCGGCCTCCACGCCGCGATCGATATCGCCGTGCGCGGCAAGGGCCGGCCGTTCCTCGGCATCTGCGTCGGCATGCAGTTGATGGCAACTTTCGGACGTGAATTCGGCGATACGGCGGGCTTCGACTGGATTCCCGGTGAAGTAACCGCGATCGAGCCGTCCGATCCGACGCTCAAAATTCCGCATATGGGCTGGAACACGCTCAACGTCGCGACGCCGCATCCGCTGCTCGACGGAATCGCGACCGGGCCCGGCGGTCTGCACGCCTATTTCGTCCATTCCTATCATCTGGCCGCCCGCCAGCCCGACGATGTCGTGGCGCGGACGGACTACGGCGGCCCGATCACGGCCATGGTGGCGCGCGGCAATCTCGCCGGAACGCAATTCCACCCCGAGAAAAGCCAGATGCTGGGCCTCAAGCTGATCGCGAACTTCCTGGCGTGGCGGCCCTGAGCCCAAATCCGTCATGAATGCGCGCCGCATCCGGCTCTATCACCGCATGCGGCGGCGGCTCGACGACGCGACCCAGAT
Organism: Hyphomicrobiaceae bacterium; assembly: GCA_020442185.1. GTDB lineage: Bacteria > Pseudomonadota > Alphaproteobacteria > Rhizobiales > Hyphomicrobiaceae > JAEUMD01. Next base: position 832 of record JAGRKS010000106.1, on the reverse strand, counting down.
CGGAGCGACCTGATCGTACGGAAAGAGGCGGTGCCCGAGAGCGCCGCCTCTTTATCGTTCAGGAGAGTTGCATAGTCTGGGTCTTGGGCCGGCGCCAGGACGTAATCGGAACCGGCCGCTGTTCATGGCGTCATCATTCAGCCAGTGGTCTGGCCTGTCCGGGGCCGCGGTGCGCCGATCGACATCCGACGAGGCCTCGACGGCAAGCGGTCCCATGTCCAAGAGTTTTTGGCAGGGGGCGAAAACCGCTCGTGCTGCGCAAGCCGTAGCGGACCCGACCCCATACCCGGTGCTGGATTTTGGTGGCATTGCCGTAGCCGCCACCGTTGGGAAATGGAAAGCGTACGCTATGGCGCGAGGCCGAGGCTGTAGCCTTCCGTGCAAAGCAGGCCAGGAGTGCCGGCCGGCGGAAACAATTCAGTGGCGCAGACCGAGCATTTCGTCGGCATCGAGGCGGGCGCTGCTCCAGACGCGCGACGCCGCGTAGTGCACCATTTCCGAGCCGATCTCCATCACGCGGATCTCGTCGCGCCGGCCGATGCCGGGAATGACGGCATTGGCGATACCGTCAGCGGTCGCGGCCGAGCGGACCAGCCATAAATTCTTGTCGAGGCGTGAGAATTCGGAGGCGACGAGGCGCAAGCCTTCCGCGACGAGACCGTAGCTCGACGCCGGGTCCTTCTGGGTGTGGGTCACAACGTAGGTCTTCATGGACGAAACTCCTTCAAAGCGTACGGCCGGGGGGGGGGGCCTGGAACAAGGGGGGCCCTGCCGGCGCGGGGTTTTGGGGGGCGCGCGCCGGCAGGGGGAGCACTCGGAACACAGGGGTTCG
>JAGRKS010000014.1:31123-39160 GCA_020442185.1 Hyphomicrobiaceae bacterium | reverse complement strand
GGGCGGGGCGGCGGCGGCGGGGGGGAGGACAGGCGGGGGGGGGGGGGAGGGGGGGTGGAAGGGGGGGGGGAGGGGGGGGGGGGGGGGGGAGGGGGGGACAGGGGGGGGGGCGGGGATCAGCATGCGCCGCGATTGCCCGAGTGCCAAGCACGACACCCCGACACGCTTACCAGATCGTTAATTACTGAGCGACGACGTCAGGAGCCGTGTGACGCGGCGAACCATCACCGCCAACCAATTTCCATCGGCGACAATTGCAGCGTCGCGCGCGGACCTGTCGGTGCTCCCCGACCGCGTGCCAGAAAGCCCGCCCGCGCCACGACGCCGGAGATGCCGGTCTGCTCATCATCCCGCAATTTCACGTCGTGCTCGTCGACCAGCATGACGCCATCCTTCCAGACCCGCAGCTTGCCATCGGTGGCGCCAGCGGAATTGAGCACCACTTCCTGTTCGATCGTCGTCCAGCGGCCGCGTTCGAAGGCAAGCTGGCGGTAGCCATATGATTTGGCATCGCCGCCATCGTTCACCGGCGATTCGGCTAGCACCTCACCAACGGCGTCGCGTGTCCACTTGGGTCGCACGGCAAAGCCTTCGGTTGTCTTTTCACCGTCCAACGCCGGAGCATTGCCGCCGAACAGTCCGGGCAGACTGCCGCCCGTTCCGAACTCGAAGTCGTTCGGGAGCCAGATGCTGTAGCGCAGGCACGCCGACGATGCGGCGACGAGGCCGAGCGGACGCCACGCGAAATCCACGCCGACAGCCGACATCGGGTCCGCCGGATCGGTGCGGCCGAGGCGCACTTCCAACGCCGCATCGACAGGCCCGCTCAAGAGTTCGACGATTTGTGTGTTCTCCATCAATCCGCGCTCGTCGGCGCCGGCTTGGGCCTGCACCTCGATGGCCGACATCAGCCGCCCATCGGGAGAGCGGAACGCGAAATTCGCGATATTCTGATAGTCGGCCATGCAGCCAGGCTCTTTCTGGTCCGCCCACATGTAGGAGCCAAGCGCATAGACGGCGAGCAGCAGAGCAGCTCCGCCCCCGCCCACGTTCACGATTGTCGATACCGAGGTCTTCGTCGTCATTTTGCACCTTGGGTCATAGTTCTCTCACCCGCGGAAAGCGCGATTGAGGTTACGCATCAGTGGATCGATAAGCTGATCGAGCAGCGTCCGCTGTCCGGTCATCAACAGCACTTCGCTGCGCATGCCGGCCTGCAGAGCAACTGTCTTCGAAATTTCGCTGCGGCTGTTCGTGAGTTCGACCCGCGCGATGAAGTACGGCGCGCCCGTCCGGCGATCCTCGACACTGTCGGGCGAGACCCATGCAAGCGTTGCCGGCAACGGCCGCTGTTCGCGCCAGCTCAGCGCGGTCAACCACACTTTTGCCGCCATGCCCGGACGCACGTTCTCCATCTGGTTTGGCGCAAGCCGTCCCTCGATGACCAGGCGGTCGTCGTCGGGGACGATTTCGGCAACGGTGCCGCCCGGCGCGATCACACCGCCTTGGCTCGCGACAGCGAGCGTCAGCAGGCGGCCCGACACCGGTGCCCTGATCGCCGCACGCTCGACCTCGCGCTCCGCCATGCCGAGCCGGGCGGCAATTCCCGCCGCCTCTTTCTCGATCTCCGCCACCTGCCGTTGCAGCGCCAGCACGCGCGAACGCGCCGCCAGTTTGCGTTCCAAGAGGTCGGCCATCGTGGACGCTTCCGATTGCGCGAGTTCGAGCTGGCGGCGCGCGGCATCGGCCTGCAGCCGCAGAGCCGTCGTCTGATCGACCATGGCTCGGCTATCCAGCGTCACCAGCAGTTCGCCCTCGTTGACCCACTGCCCTTCGCGCACATGGATTGTGCCGACCGTGCCGCCGCGCTCGTGCTGGACACGCTTCACGCGGCTTTCGACGATGATGGTGCCAGGCATTCCGACGCCCTTGTCGATCGGAGCGATCGCCGCCGTGCCGACACCGAAACCAAAGAATGCGATGACGACGACGAGACCGATGACGACCGGCATACGAATGTCGAGCTTGGGATGAGCGCTCGCTTCAGCCTCTTCGGGATACATGGTTTTCATGCCGCCCCCACTGCGCTTTGGCCTCTACGATCGTTGTCGTGCGGCGCTGCGGCTGCGCTCTCCGCGCTGCGCACGGACTTGACCGTCGCCGTGGCCGTCGGCCGCAGAACCTGGTCTGGCGAACCGGTACGGCTTACCGCGCCACCTGCCAGCACAACGACACGATCGACAAGCTTCAAGAGCCTCGCATCCTGTGTCGCGATGACCAGCCCGTGGCCCGCCTGCTTCATCGCGACGAGCGCCGTCACCATCGAGCGGAACGTTGCCCCGTCGAGCCCCGCCTCTGGCTCGTCGAGAACCACCATCCTCGGCGCGCCATGGAATGCACGCGCCAGCCCGACCGCCCGGCGCTCACTGAGCGATAGACCGTTGCCACCATGTCCGATGCGGGTCTCGTAGCCATCAGCTAGGCTCTGAATGCGCTCGTGCATGCCGGCGGCGATGGCAGCCGCGGCGGCCGACATCAGGCTGGCCTCCGTGAACCGCACAATGTTCTCGTGCACCGTCCCCTCGATCAGCTGTGGATCGTCGGGCAGATAGCCGATCGGTGGCGTAGCCGTCGCCCTTTGCCACCGCGAAATCGGCAATCCATCGAGATCGGCGGCACCGGCCGTCGGCGAGATTGCCCCCGCGACCAGCGCCGCCAGTGTCGATTTTCCTGCGCCGTTCGGCCCGACGATGCCGACGCATTCGCCGGGCGCGATATCGAGGGAAATGCCGCGCAGCGTCGCCGTCCTGCGGTGCGGATAATAGACGGTCGCATCGATCAGCCGGATGAAGCCTTGCGGTGTCTCCTGATCCGACGAAACCGCTGGACCCGCAAGTTCCGCCGGCAGGGCCTTCAGGCGCTGATATCCACGCCACGCCGCGCTCGCCGGCTTGATGGCCCCGCTCAGCTGCTCGAGCGGCGCGAGCGCGCGCGCCAGAAGGATTGCCGAGGCGACGAGGGCGCCAGGTGTAATCTGTTCGTTGACCACCAGCCAGGCGCCCAGCCCATAAACGGCGATCTGGGAGCCGAGCCGAACCGAACGGCTGATGGCCTTGATGAAGCTCGTGCGCTTGCCGATCGAATAGGCCCCGGCGACATGGGCGCGGTTGGCGCGTTCCCAACGATCACGCACACCCGGGGCAAGGCCGAGGGCGCCCGCAAGCGGTGCCGCGCTCGACAGCATGCCAAACCACTGGTGCGATCGCTCCCGCGACTCGGTCGCCTCCTTCTGCAGCCTGTCCGTCAGCGCGAGTTGCAAAAGCGCCGTGGCAAACAGGACAACGGCAACGATCAGCGCCATCGCCCCGATCATCGGATGCAGCAATGTCAGCGCGACGAGGAAGATCGGCACCCACGGACCGTCGAGAAGTGGCGCCACGGCCGAACTCGTCACAAATCCCTTGAGCGCTTCGAGGGCGCGCACGTCGCGCTTCAACTCATCGCCGGAGACGCCGACCCGAAGACCATTTTCGAGAATGAACGAACCGAGGCAATGGTCGATCCAAAGACCCGCCCTCAGCAGAATCGTATCGCGCGCGATCTCGATCAGCGACAGCGAGAAAATCGCGGCGGCCGTGATGACCGTCAGGATGATCAGCGTCTCGATACTGCCGAGCGGCACCACCGTCTCGAACACCTGCAAGGTGTAGAGCGGGATGGTGAGCATCAACATGTTGATGAAGCCGCCGAAGAAGAAGGCCGTCAGCATTGCCGCACGAACCTGCTTCAGCAGCCGTCTCGAGGTACGCATACACACTTCCTTAGCGACTTGCCGGCGGATGGAGGACGCCGTGAGCGCCGTGCGAGAACGCCAGACAGGCGTCGGACAAGGCACCACAGGGATGGTTACCAAAACTGCCTGAAGGAAGCGCTAATGACGGAGTGAATGGCCTGCCGAGGCGCGATCATGCGGCCCGGCAAATGCGAAATGGCGGCGCCACGACACGCGGCTGCCGCCATTCTGGATTACGAGCTGCAAGCGAAAGTGTGATGGTTGGTCTCAGACGGCAATCTGCCCCGACGACAGCATATGGTCGAGGTCGAGATCATAGACGCCCTCGAGCAGCACCACATCGACGAAGCCTGCCGACGTGCCGAGATCGACGGACACCAGCGTGCCGGTCGACGTCTCGGTCATCCGGATATAGTCGTCCGCATGCCGCTCGCGATTGCCCGAGATGAGGTCGTCGAAATCCAGCTGGTCGCCATCCTCGAAATCGGTGATCGTATCGACGCCATAGTGACGGGAACCCGAGGCGATGTCGTTCTTCTCGAACGAAAACGTATCGCGGCCTGCGCCACCGCTCAGCACATCGCTGCCGCGGCCGGATTCGATCTCGTCGTCGCCAGCGCCACCCGAAATGACATCGTTGTCCGAGCTGCCTTCGATCTCGTCGGCGAAATTGCTGCCGATGACACTCTCGAAGTTGTTGATGCGATCATGTCCAGTGCCGCCGCGGATCTGGCCATTGCCGAGGTCCACGTCAACGCCGCTGGTCGCTTCCGAGAAGTCGATGACGTCGAAGCCCGAGCCGCCGTCGAAATAGTCCCTGTCGCCATCGCCCGCCGCAATGACGATGTCGTTTCCGCCGTCGCCGTAGACGTTGTCGCCGCCCTCGCCGTCACGCAGTGTGTCGTTGCCGCCATAGCCCGACAGGAGATCGCCACCGGCACCGCCATCGATCAGGTTGTCGCCTTCGCTACCCAGCAGCACATCGCCGAAGCGAGAACCCGAAACGCCCTCGATGTCGGAGAACGTATCGATACCGTCACCGAGTGCGATACCTGCATAAAGGTATGCCGATACACCGCCCTGGGCATCGGCGAAGTCGATGATGTCGATTCCCCGTCCACCGTAGATGATGTCGCTTCCGGCGCCGCCGTTGATCACGTCGATGCCATCGTCGGCCTCGAAGGTGACGCTCATATCGACACTCGTCGACGCCGAGGCGCCGTTCGAATCCGTCGCAATTGCCGTCACGGTGAGTGTGACGTCGGCTGCCTCGGACATCGACATCGTCAGTCCGTCAAGATCGTTGGCGGCAAGCGCCCAAGTTCCGTTGCCCATGTCCGTGCCGGCCGACAGGCTTGCCCCCGCAGGCACACCCGAGACCTCGACCGTCAAGGCCTCCGAGCCATCGAGATCGGTGAGGGAAGCGGCGATCTCCAGTGCGACGTCGTAGCCGCCCGATCCGCTGCCGTCCGCATAGATGACGTCGTTACCGGCGCCGCCGCTAATGAAGTCTCCACCCATCGTGCCGACCAGCCGATCTGCTCCAGAAGTCCCGGCGATCGCGCTGCCTTCGGCAAGAATCTCGACATTGCCCGCGCTCAAGATGGGTGCATCCGCAACAGCCGCAACCGCAACCTCGATGCGCTGCGTCGCACTGGCGCCCTGGTCGTCGGTCACCGTTACTTCGAAGCTGTCGCTGCCCGAGAAATTTTCTTCCGCCACATACGTGAACGCACCCGTATCGGCATCGAGCACCACCGTGCCGTGCGCCGGCCCGCCCGTCATGGTCACGGTGAGCGGATCGCCGTCCGGATCGACCGCCCCCACGTTTCCGTCAATCTCGACATCCTCGCTCGTCGCCAGTTGCTGGGTTGCCTCGACCACGGGGGCACTGTTGAGGAGATCCGCGATCGCGACGTCCTGGCCGTCAAGCACAACCGAAATGCCTTCGATCGACGAGACCGACATCCCGAGCGAATCGAAGGTGAAGACATCGCCACTGGCATTTGCCGCGAGCGCCGCTGTGCCGTTCGCATTCGAGATCTGCTCGTCGAGCCAGTTCGCAAAATTCGCGAGATCGTCGCTGACGAGCCCCAGATCGGCGCTCGTCAGCACCAGCTGCAGCGTGTCGAATCCGGTGTTGCCGACGATCTGGTCGCTGCCCTCGCCGACGCGATAGACGAGCACGTCGTTACCTGATCCACCGTCGAGGAAGTCGTCGCCTGCTCCGCCGTCGAGCTGGTCGTTGCCCGAGCCGCCCTTCAAGCTGTCGTTGCCCTCCTCACCGTGGAGGACGTCGTTGCCGCCATCGCCGTTCATATTGTCGGCGCCGGCGCCACCGTAGAGGAGATCGTCGTTACCACCGCCGAACATGCCGTCGTTGCCGTCCTCGCCATAGAGGACGTCGTTGCCGGATTCGCCGACGACCACGTCGTTGCCGTTGCCGCCATAGACGAAATCATTGCCATTGCCGCCATAGGCGTAGTCGTTGTCGTCACCGGCATAGATCACGTCATTGCCGCCATAGCCCAGGATTCGGTCCTTGCCAGCGCCACCATCTATTACTTCGGCCTGGTCCGTGCCCGAAATCTGGTCCGCTCCGGCAGTTCCGAAAATCTGTGACATGACGTTTCCCTGATCCTTGTCTCAAAGTATTGCGCGAAATATGCACCCTTGCTCGGATGCCTGTTGCGCATCTCAGTTTCGTCGAGCGTCACGCGAGCAGCATGCCGTCCGCGAGAAGGTTCGTAGCGTCGAAACTATTCACACCTTCGAGCAGCGCCACATCGACGAACTGATCGGCAACCATCACGGACACCATCGTCCCCTGTTCGGTGCTGGACAGGTTCACGACTTCCGAAACGTCCGAGAATTTCAGAGATTTTAGAGCGTCCTGCAGATCGAGCCGGTCGCCGGCGGAGAAATCGGTGATCGTATCGAAGGTGCCGGAAGCGAGATCCTTCTTCAGATAGACGAAGGTATCGCTGCCTTCACCGCCGGTCAGAAGATCCGCACCCTTCAAGCCGCGAATGAAATCGTCGCCCGCACCGCCAGCGATCGTTTCCGCCCTCGAGCTTCCGGTGATCTGGTCGGCGAAGGCGCTGCCGACAAAGCTCTCAAATCCGGTAATCGTATCGTTGCCGAAACCTGTCACCGTGCTCTTCGATATGTCGGCGACCAGCCCAGATGTCGCGCCAGAGAAATCGATGGTATCGAAACCGCTACCACCGACGTAGGCGTCGTTTCCGGCGTCGGCCACGACGATGTCAGAACCGCTACCACCCTCGACACGATCGTCGCCATCACCGCCGGTCAGCCAATCGTCGCCGCTGCCTGCGATGATGCGGTCCGCATCGGCCCCGCCATCCAGGCGATCGGCACCAGCGCCGCCAACGAGTTCGTCGCTTCCGGCTTCACCGAACAGAACGTCGTCGCCCGAGTTGCCAACCAGACGGTCGTTACCGCTGCCACCGCGCAGCGAATCGTTGCCGGTGCCACCGAGCAATTGATCGTCTCCGCCGTCACCCCACAGGGAGTCGTTTCCGGAATTTCCGCGAATGATATCGTTGCCACCGCCGCCGAAGGAGCTGTCGTTTCCGCTGTTGAGCGTGATCACGTCGTCGCCGGCCTCGCCGACGACAAGGTCGTTGCCCGCGCCACCGGATACCTTGTCGTTACCCGCACCCGCATAGATGCGATCGTCGCCGCCATTGCCAAAAATCTCGTCGTCGCCGCCATCTCCCGTGATGCGGTCGTTGCCGGCGCCACCGCGAATGCTATCGCCACCGTCGCCGCCCGTTATCGCATCGGCGCCATCGCGTCCGAGAATGCGGTCCTGGAGCGTCGTACCGACCAGGGTGTCGTCTGCCGAGGTCCCTTTGATCTGTGTGTACTGCACCGCTTGCATCGCCCCTGAGCTGCTTTTTTCGACGTTTCTTGCTGGACTTCCGCGATGCGCATCGCACCGGATGACAGCCTCGATATTCGATTGAGGATAGCCGCAAATCATGAAGCTATCGCGTAGCGGAACTTTACAATTTGAGCCTTTTGGCGTCCCGTTTCGGGGCGTGCGTTATGCGCCTTGAAATAGAATGGGCGGAAAAAGCCGCTGCCGCCTTTCCCGCCCATCCGTCTGCCCGAAGGCGCCCTGCCAAAAAACACCTATTCCGACATTTGCTTGTCCACCGCTGCCAGGTTCCGAGCAGATGCCAGGTCGGCTACGCTAGTGTTCCGTCTCCGACACT
>JAGRKS010000014.1:0-31037 GCA_020442185.1 Hyphomicrobiaceae bacterium | reverse complement strand
ACCAACGCTTGGCAGGCCAGCTTGCAGCAAACGGGGGCCAAGCGTTAGTGACGCAACACTAGTAGATGAACATTCCGTCGCCCGCAGATTCGAGATTGTCGACTGTAAAGTTGTCGAGACGCACGACATCCTGGAAAGCTCCGTCGATGAGAACCGACACGACGGTGCCGCCTCCATCCGCGGTCAATCGCACGACATCCGAGACGCTGTCGAAATTGCCTTTCGTCAGATCATAGATATCGATCAGGTCGCCGTCTTCGAAGTCCGTTATCGTGTCGACGCCCTGGTGAATGCCGCCATCGACCACGTCCTTGAGGAGATAGCGGAACATGTCGGAACCGGCTCCGCCTTCGAACACGTCGGCACCGCTGCGGCCTCGGAAGAGATCATCGCCTGCGCCGCCGATGAAATAGTCGTTGGCCGAGTTGCCATCGAACCAATCACGGCCGTCGGAGCCGACGAAGCGCTCGAAGCCATTGATCGTATCGACATCCGCTCCCGACGTCGCGGTGCCGGCGCTGACATCGATGCGCACGCCGTCGACACCGAGGCCGCTGAAGTCGAGCGTATCGTAACCGGAACCTCCGATCATCGTGTCGTTGCCCAGTCCGCCGCGGACGTAATCGTCGCCCGAACCTGCATCGACGTAATCGTCCCCTGATCCATCCTCGATGAGATCGTTGTCCGCGCCGCCTGAGAGCACGTCGTTGCCTTCGCCGCCGAACAGCAAGTCGCGGCCGCTGCCGCCATCGACGACGTCGTCGCCGGCATCCGCGTACAAGGTGTCGGCTCCGGTCCCACCGAGAATGCGATCGGCTCCGTCTCCACCGCGGATGATGTCCGAGCCGTCGCCTCCCTCGACCACATCGTCGCCGTTACCCGCCAGGATCGAATCGTTGCCGCGACCTCCGAAGATCGCATCGTTGCCGTCGTTGCCATGCAGCGAATCCGAGCCGTCGTTACCGTAGATCGTATCGTTGCCGAGCCCACCAAAGATCTGATCGTTGCCGCCGTTGCCGAAGAGGTAGTCGTCGCCGTCTTCGCCCCGAATCTCGTCGTCGCCATCGCCGCCGCGCACCAGATCATCGCCACCACCAGCGCTGATCCTGTCATTACCGCCAAGGCCGACCATCTTCTCCTGCAGCGTGGTGCCAACCATGACGTCGGCCTGCTCTGTGCCCTGACGATACTGTACGCTCATGACCTGATCCCGTCCCACAACACTTACGAAAAGCCCGCCACCTGCGGGCTTAGATGCATTCTCGCGGCAATCTTGCGACAATTTCGCTTCGACTTTCGCGCCCGCAGTTATGAGACTAACAACCCCGGATGAATTCAGTTTTCATCTGCGTGCAAAAAGTCTAATTGAATTTTGTTCGAACTTTATCGATCGAAATGGAAATCACCTTCATTCGGGCGCCGGCAATCTACGCCAACCAAAAATCACCGCCACGCCTTCTGGAAACGTCGACCTTTGGGAAAATAGGCGTGAATTTTTATGGATAACTGACGGAGCCCGCGTAATTCACCAACAAACCAACTCTCGGCATTTTTTTATTCGTGTTTTCAATGGCCCTGAAATGCAAAAGGGCGGCATCCGCTTTGGACGCCGCCCTTTCCCGAGACTTGCCGAATTCGACAGCGAATGCTGCCGGCACCGGTTCAGGCGAGGATCATGCCATGGGCCAGGAGTTCGTCGGACGTGACGCCCTGAACGGTCACGACGTCGACGAAGTCGCCTTCAATCCTCACCGAGACAACCGCTCCGTCCGCCCCGTCGCTGATCTTCAGGACATCATCGAGAGATTCGTATTTCTGGCCCTTGAGCAGGTTGTGGAGATCGAGCACGTCATCGGCTGCGAAGTCCGTGATGACGTCGTCACCAAGATGTTCGCCGGTCTTCTCATCGACGATATCCTTCGCGTACCAAGTGAACGTGTCGCTTCCCTTTCCGCCGGTCAACGTGTCCGCGCCGCCGAGGCCGCGGATAACATCGTTGCCTTCGCCACCGTCGAGGACATTGTCGCGCTTGTCCCCCTTCATGACATCGTCGAAAGCGGAGCCGATCACCGCCTCGACACCCCAGACGGTGTCGTTGCCCATGCCCGTCGCCGTGTGCTTACTGAGGTCGAGCGTGATGCCGCGAGCAGAACCGGAGAAGTCGAGCGTATCGAAGCCGGACCGTCCGTCGTAGAAGTCGTTGCCGGCGCCCGCAAACATGACATCGTCGCCAGAGCCCGCATCGACGCGATCGTGGCCGCCGCCGTCGTAGATGACGTCATTGCCGGCGCTGCCATTGATCGTGTCGCTACCGCCGCCGCCTCTGATGACATCGTCGCCGGAGTTGCCGTCGATGACGTCGTCGCCGGCTCCGCCGAAGATCTTGTCGTCGCCGGAGCCGCCCTTGAGATCGTCATTCCCCTGGCCACCGCGCAGCTCATCATTGCCGGCGTTGCCCCAGATTTTATCGTTGCCGGCGCCGCCTTTGACGACATCGTCGCCTGACATGCCGAACAGATTGTCATCGCCCCTGCCGCCGACGATCAGGTCATTGTCGGAGGCCGCAGGGCCGCCACTCGATTCGCGCGGCAACAGGGCGGCGTTCGTCTGGCCGATCGCCACGGTGAAGACCGAGTCGTCGTAATCCTTGTCGCCACCCTTCCACAGGTCCTCGAAGCCGAGCGTCACCACGCCGCTTTCGACGTCGACACTGGCGTGAGCATGCGAGATGCCATCGCCGTTCAGCTGATTGCCTTCGCCAGCCGCCGAGTGGAAGACGGACTTGCCATACGTCGACTTGATGTCGGTTTCCTTGCCCTTGTCACTGACGTGCACGAGCGTGAGCTCGCCCAGGCTGTCCACTGAACCGGGATTTCCCTTTGCATCGACGAACTTGAACGAACCGTTCGTGTCCGAGAGGAGTTTCGCCATGCCGGACTGTGAAAAGCCGTCTGGAACGATGAAGAAGCCGACTCGGTCGCCTGCCGACAGCGCAACGTCGACCGCACTCTTGCCGCCCACCAGCGAACCGCCGGACCCTGCCAGAGACGCATTCGCGAAGACGATCTCGACATCGTAGATTGTCCCGTCGTCGGCGATCTTGTACATGCCGAGTGCGTTTTTGTAGCCCGCGGATTCGCCCTGGAAGGTGATTGTCGCCGTCGTGTCCTCGGCGATCCGGAACTTGTCGAGATCGACCGTGCCGACGCTATTCGACGAACCGAACATGGTGTCGTTGCCATCCTGGCCGAACATGCGGTCGTCGCCGCCGCCACCGAGAACGAAATCATCGCCGGCGCCCGCGCGGATTACGTCGCCTCCGCTCTCACCCGAAATCGTGTCGGATGCCGCGGAGCCGGTCAACTTGTCTGCCGAGTTGGTGCCGCCGATCATGCTCATAACGTCCACTCACAACTTTCGTTTCTGACTGCCTACAACGCTTCGTTGGCAACCGGCACATCCCGGCCGCACGAATACCAAACTAGAGAAAAACATCGAAATAAACGTAGAACTCCCCGGCCGATTTTTCTTAAAATTTTATCGATCTCAAGCCTTCCGAGAACGAAGTAAAAAAAATGTGGCCAGACTTTCACGGTCTGGCCACAAGATCGGTTCTGGTGTCGCTCTGGAGAGCATGTTTGGCGCCGCTCGATGCGACGCGATTGCTGCGCAATTACCAGGCAATACCCTGATAGGAGCGGTCTTCCGGAATGTCTTTGTAGAGACGCGCAAGGTCGAGAACATGCACATCTGGGCGGCGAGCCTCGATGGCTGCGCGGAAAGCGTCCGTCGCATGGCTGACCACCACGACATCGCAAGAATCGACGAGCGTCGCGGCATCCTCGACGACGAGGCTCTCGAGTTCGTCCATCAACCGCGCCTGACGGGGCTCGGCATGGCGCACGTAGGAGATCTGACCCTGCAACATCGGCCCGAAATCGAGATTCGGATCGTAGGCGGAGATCGTGGCGCCGCCTTCCAGCATGGCCGCCATGAGCGAAAGCGTCGGGCTTTCGCGAAGATCGTCGGTGCCGGGCTTGAACGTCACGCCGAGGAATCCGACCCGCTTGTTGCGGAACGGCGCCAACAGTCGTACCGCGTCGGCAATGTGCGTACGGTTCGACGGCATGAGGCTCTTCACCAGCGGCATATCGACGCCCAGTTCATCAGCCAAGTGGCCAACTGCGCGCACTTCCTTCGGCAGGCAGGAACCGCCGAATGCGAAACCCGGCTTCAAGTAGTAGGGCGAGAGGTTGAGCTTGGTGTCGCGCACGAAGATGTTCATGACCTCGTGGCTGTCGATGCCGAGCGATTTGCACAGGCGGCCGATCTCGTTGCCGAATGTCACCTTGGCCGCATGCCAGACGTTGTCGGCATATTTCACCATCTCTGCCGCTTCGATCGAACAGAAGATGACGTTCTTGTCGATGGTCGCGTAGATGCCTGTCACAGTTGCCGCCGCACGCGGATCCGACGCGCCGACGACGGTCTTCGGCGGAGCAAAGAAGTCCGCGACCGCCACGCCCTCGCGGAGGAACTCGGGATTGAAGCACATGCCGAAGTCTCGGCCGAGCTTTTTGCCGGAGGCTTTCTCGATCTCGACCGCGACGACGTCGAGCGTCGTCCCAGGCGGCACGGAGCAGCGCAGAACCACAACGTGGTAAGCAGACTTCATGGCAATCGCCTGGCCGATGGCGCGGCTCGCCTGGCGCACATACGTCAGGTCGCAGCTTCCATCCTCGGACGTCGGCGTGCCGACGGACAGGAACGTGACGTCCGTCTCGAGAACGGCGGCCACGAGGTTCTGCGTCGCATCGATAAGGCCTTCGTTGACGCCGGACTGCAGTAGTTCTCCAAGGCGGTCCTCGACGATGGGCGAGCGGCCATCACGGATGGCCTCGACCTTCTCACGAGAGACGTCGACGCCCATCATGCGAAATCCGAGATCCGCAAGACATGCCATCGAAACCGCACCGACGTAGCCGAGGCCGACGACACTGATCGACGGCTTGCCGGCATCCGCCCGCAAATTCGATTTTTCCGCTTCCGCAACGTGGACATGCCGTTCGGCCGTACCCCCGCGTGACTGCACAGCAATCAATTCCATCAACGCAAATCTCCCAGACGCGACGCGATCGGCGCCGTTGACACCTCGGCCCCGTACTATTCCGGCCGCGTGCCGCCCGATCGGGTGTGCAGCGCGGCCATCTCGCGTCTCCTTCTTCGAGAGACGTCAGCACGATTGCCAGACGAGAGATTTGCAAAAACACGTGGAATTCGGCTGAAATGAAATGATAAAAATGGAGACAATCCGCCTATTTCAGCAGGATTCTGAAAGCGTCCATGCTTGGGACATTCACGAGCCCGGTGTAAAGCATGACGACAATCATCAGGCTGGCGAACGAAAGAAGCGTGAGGTAGGTGGCAACCGCATCACGCAACGCTGCAACCATCGAGTTGCCGGTGAAGCCCTGCTTCTGGTTGCCGCGGTTTGCCCACTTCTGCTTTGCGAGCCGCCACATCATGTAGACCTTGACCGCCGCGTTGAGCAGCTGGTTCGCGTAGAGCGTCCATATGAAGCTCAAGTCGACACGACGAGCATAGGTGAAAAGCACCATCGACAGCATGAAGCGAGTGACGGCGATATAGACGACGTAGCTCGCGAAGAAGCCGATGCCGAGCTTCATCGTGCCCGCCACCGCCAGCATAGGACTGAACAGCATCGTCCACATGGCGAGGCGCTGGTCGACGCAGCACCACCAGATGAAGAACGGCATGCGCAAGGGACCAAGTGCGATGGCGCGCTGGCCGTTACGCAGCATGTTGCCGGACCAGCGTCTCAGATTTTCGACCATGCGCTTGACGCCGGTGCCATCGACCACCTCGATCGTCGTACCGGAAGCGTCCGGCACGTACGTCATGCGTACCCCCTTCTTCAACAGGCAGTACCAGGTGCTCTTGTCGTCGCCCGAGAGAAACCGGAAGCGGCCCCATAGCCAATGGTCGAGGAAGTCCGCTTCCTGCAGGCGGATAAACTCCTCGCTGACGATGTGAGTGGCGCGAAAGACAGAGAACCGACCGGTCAACGTGAGCACGCGATCGGAAACCGCGTGGCTCTGCATGGCGAGCCGCCGCTGCGAGAAGCGCATGTCGAGCCAGGACTGCATCCAGCGCGGACCGCGCACCAAGACATGCTCGTCGGTGGTCAGCGCGTGCAGCTCGGCATCGAGCGCGAACAACGGGATGCACTTGCGAAGCGCGCCCGGGTGCAGCACGAAGTCACCATCCATGAAGATGACGATGTCGTTACGCCCGAGCCCGGCACGCGACATGGCACGCAGGATCAAGGCAATCGCGACACGCTTGCCCGGCTGGTTCTGCCTGATGATGCGAAGCGTGATGTCGCAATCCTGCCCGACCAGCTTGAGGTGCCGGGCAATGCGCTGTTCGTCGCTGGCCTCGCTGGAGCCGAGCCAGATCGTGGCCGGAACGCCGACCGAACGGATCTCGCTGACGATCGCGCGAATGACCGCCTCCGAGATCTCGCGATGCTCGCGGAACGTCGTCATCTGGAAGTGGACGTGTCGCGGCCGCCAGCCTCTCGCCCAGGTTTGTGCCGCCGCGTCCCGCATGCGCGGGTACTTCACGTTCGCGAAATAGAGCGCGCGCATCCAGTGGGTCATCCACCAGCTGTAGCGCCAGATGCCGAGCACACCCATCACATAGATGAACTCGCGATACGTCGGATTCCAGATTGAGTTCGGCACGCGATCGAGCGCGATGAAGCAGCATGCCACGAAGATGAGCAGCTTCAACTGCACGAGCGGCGTCCACTTCTCCCAGAAGCCGAGTGGAACCGACGGATCCTCGAGACGGTAGAATTCGCAAGCTAGCGGTCGATGGTCTGGCAGGCCTGGCATGTCAGAGCAATGACTTGAGATGTTGCGCCACGCTGCCCGTGCTCGTCGTGCGTGATCGCTGCTCGAAGACGACAGTCACCGGCAGGCCCGAGCGATAGCGTTGGAAGTCCTCGGCAATGCGCGGGCTCTTGAATTGCAGTGCGACCTGTGCCGAACGATCCTCCGGACCGCGCCAGCGATAGCCCGGCGCCCGCTGCTGCGATTGCTCGTCGAGGAAGCCGGTGGTGCGGTCGATCTTGACGACACGCGCCTCCAGAAGTTCGTCGAGCGCCGGTATCCATACCTGCGCCGTGTCGCCGAGACCGACGTTGGCCACTTCATCCTGACTAAGGAAGGCCAGAATGTGCCGATTGGTCTGCTGCTCGATGAGCGCGATGGTATCTCCGCGCCGCACCGATGACTGATCGGGCCGCAGAAGCTGCAACAACGTGCCGCTGAACGGCGCCCGCACCGCCGTGCGGTCACGCATGTTGAGATTTGCGATGTGCCGTTGCTGTGCCAGAAGGATCTCGTTCTCCGCGAGCTTCATCGAGGCTTCGACGTCCGCCTCGCCGCCGATCAGGTCGCGCCCGTTGTAGTGGCGCTTGCCGATGCCTTGCTCGGCGAGCGAAACACGCGTCTCGAGATCGACACGCTTCATCTCGAACGTCTTTTCGGCGCGGATCGCCTCGGCTTCGGCTTCTTCCATCCGCTGCTCGGTGGTGAAGCCTTTGTCGTAGAGCATGCGCAGCCGTTCAGCCTGGCGCTTGGCCGCGACCTTTCGGGCTTCCGCCGCTTCCATTTCGAGGCGCGACTGCTCGACATCGCGCATCTCGAGGCTCGACAAACCCTTCAGCTTGTCGAGTTCGTCGATGTAGCGGCGCTTCAGATAATTCAGCTTGGCCTTGCGTTCGCGGATCGCAATGTCCGAAAGCTCGATCTCACGCTCGAGCTGGCTGTCGATTACCTGCAGGATCACATCGCCTTGGTTGACGGTATCGCCCGGCTTCACGTCCCGCATCGCGACCCGGCCATCGGTCTGTGCCTTGATCACTTCGATCGGAGCCGCGATCACGGCGGTCCTGACTTCGAGCGTGAAAAAATTGGAGTAGGCGAGCATCGCCGCATAGGCGAGGATCGCAAGGCCGGCAAGGCCGTAGAACGCCGACATCGCAACAGTCTTCACCGGCATGCGCCGCACTGGGACCTCGCCCGGCAAGGCGAGCTTGTTGTCCGGCTCGAGGGACGCGGGCGTAACCGGCACGTCGATCCGTTGGATGGTGTCCTCGACATCGACCATCGAACCGCGGACGAGCTCTTCGAGGAAGTGCGACATCAACTCGCGTTCGCGCTCACCGATCTCGGTGAACTGCACGGCGAACATGCCTCGCTCGGCATCGGAGCGCACCACGCGGCCGCGTGCTCCGAAGGAGACGTCGAAACCCTGGAAGGGCAGCATCAAGTCGAAGTCGATCTGCTCGCCGACGACGGGAACGCGATCGGGGAAACCTTCAGCCCGGAAGCCACCGAGCGACCAGTCGGCCGCACGCACCGTGTGACCAGCCACGCCAACGAAGAGCGGGGCGGTTACCCGGTGATGGCGCCGCTGATCGGGACGCTCTCGTTTGACTTTAACGCCCATACGCAACTTTGACGGGCCGTGCATGACACGTCCCGACTCCCATAAATGACAGCCGGATATTGCGCCAACTGCGTTAAGAAACGGTTGGTACGGAATTCTTGAAGCAGATGATTTTGTTGTGGTTTGCAGCAGGGCCGCGGCCTTGGTGCGCGATCAGACCAGAAACACGAAAAGCGCGAAAATCGGCATTTGGTCCAGCTGCGACACAAACGAGAACACAGCGCCAGGACAGACTGTCAGAAGATCTTGCCGGGGTTCAGAATTCCCGCCGGGTCGAGCGCGGCCTTGACCGCCCGCATCATCGCAACGCCTGCCGAGCCGACCTCGGCGGCCAGATAGCCGCGTTTGCCCTGGCCAATGCCATGCTCACCCGTGCATGTGCCGTCCATGGCGATGGCGCGATCTGCGAGCCGCTTCAGGAAGTCTTCTACCGCGGCCCGTTCCGAAGGATTGTCGGGATCGATAACCGGCGTCGCGTGGAAATTTCCGTCACCGACGTGGCCGACGATCGGCGAGACGAGCCCCAGGCGGGCAATGTCCGCCTCCGTTTCGGCGATGCATTCGGCGAGGCGCGAAATCGGCACGCAGACGTCGGTCGCCAGCGTCATCTTGCCGGGCCAGGCCGAACGTGTCGCCCAATACGCGTCGTGACGCGCCTTCCAGAGACGGCGACGATCCTCTTCGCGGTCGGCCATCTCGAAGCCGAGCGCCCCATGATCCATGGCAATGTCGCGGAAGGCGGCTGCCTGTTCCGGCGCCCCCGTCGCGCTGCCGTGAAACTCGATGAACAGGGTCGGCCGCTCGGCCAGCCCCAAGTGCGCGTGGAGATTGACAGCCCAGATCTGCAGCGGATCGAGGAGTTCGACGCGGGCCAGGCCGAGCCCGGTCTGGATCGCCAGCATCGTCGCTTCCGTGGCGCCCGACAACGTCTGGAACGGTGCCACGGCGGCGATCACACACTCCGGTATGCCGTAAAGACGCACCGTCAGCTCGGTAATGATGCCGAGAGTGCCCTCCGAGCCGACCAGCAGCCGCGTGAGGTCGTAACCCGCCGCCGATTTCCGCGCGCGCCGGCTCGTCGTCACCACTTCGCCGTTGGCGAGTACCGCCGTGACGGCCATGACGTTCTCGCGCATCGTGCCGTAACGGACCGCGTTGGTGCCTGAGGCGCGCGTCGCCGCCATGCCGCCGAGCGTAGCGTGCTCGGCACCTGGATCGACGGGGAAAAACAACCCCTGATCGCGCAAAAAGCTGTTCAGCCCGACCCGGGTCGCACCAGCTTCGACGGTGGCGTCGAGATCGCCGGAGTGAACGGCGATCACCCGATCCATCCGTGACAGATCGAGCGAAATTCCGCCGTAGGGAGCGTTGACGTGCCCTTCGAGCGAACTGCCGGCGCCAAAGGCGATGACTGGCGCCCGATGGTCCGCGGCGATCCTCATCGTCTCGACGACGTCGGCCGTCGATTCCGCGAATACGACGACGTCCGGCGGTTGATTCTCGAGCCAGGTGATCGTGTTGGCGTGCTGGCGGCAGAGCGCGGCGCCGGAATCCGCCCGATCGCCGAATCGCTGCCGGACGGCGCTGACCGCCAGCAAGATGCTTTCTCTGTCGAATTCCGCCATGGCTTGGCGCACCTCAGTCAATCGTGGGCCATGACGAGGCCGCACCGGCATTCCTGTCATATCCGAACCGCGGCTTGGCGCTCGGTCAGCACGTTCCGCCAAGCGACGCGACGAGCGCCGCCACACTTCGACGCCCTGCCGCCAGACTTACGGACAAAACGACCGGCGGACGCGGCGGCAGCCCTCGGTCCCGGCCATGTTGCCGAATTGCATCGGCTACTTAGCCTTCGTCCCAGCGTGGCCAGCATCCATTATCGACGCAATCGGAGTTGATTTAGAAGAGGGGGGCATAGGCGCTCATTTGGCTTCGGAGGCTTGTACATGAAATTCAGATCGTTGGCGTCGGCCACAATGATGGTCGCGGTACTGGCGTTCGGCCTGTTGACTGGTGGAACCACATCGCCGGCAATGGCCCAGAGAGGCGATCTCGTCCGCATCGGCGAGGTGGAGGCTGATCTGTCGAATGGCAAAGTCAGCCTGGACCTCTCCAACTCGCGCGGCGTTTTCGGCGAACTGCGGATCTACAATCGCGGCGCACCGATCATGATCGATAATGTGCGCGTGCGCTATTCCGACGGCAGCGTGCACGAGGAGCGCCGCACGATCGATCTCCGTCGCGGCGAGCGCACACGTCCCATCGACCCGGACCGCAAGCCGAAATTCGTCGACGAAGTCATCATCACCTACAAGACCGACTCGGGCTCGAACCGTTCGGCCAAGCTCCAGGTCTACGGCGTTCAGGACCGTGCGGGCGCCCGTGAGCAGCGCCCGAGCCGTCCGATTGCTAAGCCAGCGCCAGACAAGCCCGCGAAGCCGAAACCGGTCGTGACTGCTCCCGAAAAGCCATCGAAACTGCCGATCAAGACCACCAAGGCACCCGCAGGGGGCCGCTGCGTGGGTGAAGGCAACCTGCTGATCGCGAAAGGCAACGTCGGCTTCGGTGTCGACCGTGACCGGATTGCCGTCGGCGGCAAGTTCGGCAAGTTCGATCGCATCCGGCTGTGCGTGAAGGACAACGACATCGAGCTGATCGAACTCAAGATCAACTTCGTCACCGGCCCGTCGACGACACTCGGATACGCCGGCCTGATCAATGCCGGGACTCGCACGCAGCCATTCGGTCTCAAGGGTGATCGTTTCATCGATAGCCTCGAAATGACCTATAAGAAACGCGAGAACTTTTCGGGCCGCGCCTCCGTCGAGGTCTGGGGCGAAATCGCGGAAAAGTGGATCGACGAGGAAGCCGAGCTGTTCAACGAGGGTTGGGTCAAGCTGACCACCGGCGACACGGTCGGGTTCGTCGGGTTCGAACTCGACAAGAGCCCTGTCCGCAGCCACAAAAAGGGCTTCAAGCAGGTTCGCCTCGTAACCCGTGATCGCGACATTACCCTCGACTACTTCGAACTGTTCTTCGCCGACGGCAAGTCACAGAAGATCGAGGCTGGCCGCAAGCGCATCGAGCCGGGCGTCGGCTTCGGACCCATCGCGATCGACGGCGGTCCGAGGATCATCAAGGACGTCGAGGCGCGTTACCGGTCACGGTTCTTCGACAAGGACGCCAAGGGCAATGAGCGCGCCACTGTCGAGATCTGGGGCAGGCGCTGAGCACGACGCGCCCCAAGATCGGCCGGCCGGCATCACGCCGGGATGAATGGAATGAAGGGCGGCTTGCGAAAAGCCGCCCTTTTCCTTGGCTCACAAGGCAATGCTGCGCGTCCGCTCCCGTCCTGCCCACTCGCGCCCGGACACTCGGCCAATAGTCCGCCAGATCGCGCTCCAGCGGCGAAACAGCATGCACATACCCGGCAAGAGATCGTCTTTTTTCCGACGTCATGCATGCCTATGGTGCGAATGCGTCTTATCGGCTAGATGAGTGGCCGCCCAACCGCGCGCAAGGCCCGATCAACGCGGGCCGGGCAGCCCCGGCGGATGAAATGAATAGGGAGGAGTTAGTCGTGTTGGCAATATTCAGATACGTCGCGATGGCATGTGTCGCCATAGCTTTGGCATTACCGGCCGAGGCGCGAGATGCCCGCGGAAATTGGGTGCTTCTGGGCGAGCAGACGGTCGGCTTTCGAATCGACCGCGACATCGTGACGATCTCCGACGGCTCGCAGCGGTTCTCGCAACTGCGCATCGAATCTGAGCGCAACGACGTCTACATCAATCAAATCGCGTTGGTTTATCAGAATGGCTACCGCGAGGAATTCCGCGTCGACAAGGAAATCAAGCCCGGCCAGAACGCCCTGCCGATCCAACTCAACGGCGCCCGCAGCTTCCTGAAGCAGATCGAATTGGTCTATCGCGCTCGACCGAGTTTCGAGGGGCGCGCAGTCGTTCGCATCTACGGCGAATTGCAGGAGCGCTGGCGCGACCAGAACCGCACCGCCGACCGGGCCGAACGCGGCTTCGACGTCATCGGCACCGAGACGATTTCGCGTGACAACCGCCGCGTCCGCTTCGATGTCGGCCGTCGCGAGGGCCGCTTCGTCGCGCTTCGCTTCAAGGCCGAGGACGGCGCCATCCGCATCGAGGATGTCCGCATCACCTTCGGCAATGGCGAGACGCAGAAGGTCGCGGTCGACGAGCGGCTCGGCGAGAACGAGATGACCGCCGTCATCGATCTCGAAGGCGACAAGCGCGCAATCCGCGACGTCGTCGTCGAGGCGCGCCCGCGCCGCGGCGAGGGCCGTGCACGCCTCACGCTGCTCGGCCGCCAGGACGAGCGCCGTGGCCGTGACGAGCCGCGAGCCGAGCGCGGATTCGACGCCATCGGCACCGAGACGGTTTCGCGCGACAACCGTCGCGTCCGCTTCGATGTCGGCCGTCGCGAAGGCCGCTTCGTCGCACTCCGCTTCAAGGCCGAGGACGGCGCCATCCGCATCGAGGATGTCCGCATCACCTTCGGCAATGGCGAGACGCAGAAGGTCGCGGTCGACGAACGGCTCGGCGAAAGCGAGATGACCGCCGTCATCGATCTCGAAGGCGAGAAGCGCGCCATCCGCGACGTCGTCGTCGAGGCGCGCCCGCGCCGCGGTGCGGGTCGTGCGCGGCTGACGCTGCTCGGCCGCCAGGACGTGCGCCGCGGCGGTGACGCACGCCGCGATGATCGTCGCGGTGGCGGCGAGGAGTGGGTCACGCTCGGACGTCAGAATGCGGCGATGTTCAAAGCCGACACCGACATGTTCCGTGTCGGCCGCGACGCCGGTGTCTTCCGTGCAGTACGGGTTGCCGTCGAAGGTTCCAACGTCAAGTTCTTCGGCATGGTCATCAAGTACGGCAACGGCGAGACTGAAGACGTGCCGCTGGTCGGCGAGATCCGCGCCGGACAGGTCTCCCAGGCGATCGACCTCAAGGGGCGTGACCGCTTTATCGACAGCGTGACCTTCAAATACCGCGCAAAGATCAGCCTCCGTGGTCCGGCACGCATCGAAGTGCAAGGCCTCAGGCATGGTGCATATCGCGGCCGCTGAGACATAAGACATCACGACAACAAGAAAGGGCGCCCACTTCGGGCGCCCTATTTTGTTGGCAATTGCATGCCCGCCCCCATGAGTGGATTGCGTGTTAGCGCCGTTAAGCACGCCGCCACGCTTTGGCACCGCAACGGCTGCGGGCGCCCACACCCGCCTTGCACATGCGGCGACGCCAAACGATATTCCAGTTCGTATGTCAAGCTCACCAACGCCCGAAAAGCACACCGAGACGCCCGGCGATGCTAAGCCGTCGCCGCCGACGCTCGGCCAACGGTTGCGCGCGGTTTGGACGTGGCTGTTCGGCGCGCGCCATGCGGTGAACCCGGCATCGCCGGAACGAACGGCGGAGATCGCGCGAGGCGGTGTCGAAGCGCCGGATATTTCCCCCGAGCGTCCACCAGTTGAGATGCCACACGTTCGCAACGAAGACGCGACACTCCCCTCGCTCACGAGTGATCGACGCCACGAAGGCGACCGGAGCGACGCCGACGCGCCTACGCTTGCCCCCGATCAGGCGGTCTCCGTGACGGGCGCGACGGCTGGCGACGAAACGGCAGGAGCAACGAGCACGGAAGAAGGTCGGGAGTACGGTCAGGGGCGGGGACTGAGTGAAGCCAACCCGGTTTCGATTCTGGAGGGAGGAGCCTCATCGGAGAACGCTCTCGCGCCGCACACGACACCGGTGCCCGCGCGAATTGCCTCCACCACACCGCCGCGGGTGATCGCAGGGCTGTCTCCGCCGGTCTCAGCGGCACTTGCGCCGCGCCGCCGCCAGCGAAACGACTTCCTGCTCGCCGTACACCTCGCGCAACGGCCGGCGTTCTGCTGCTGTTGCGTCTGCCTGCAGCCCGCCGATCGCCGCCGGGCCCGCCGCATCTTCCGGATCGTGAGAAGTGCCATGAAGGCCCGACGCAGCCTCTGACCTTTCACCCCCCGCCCGCGCGGCACTCGCACGGACGGAACTCCAGCTCAGCCGAATGCCCCGAAGTGATGGGTGATGCCGGTGCCGATTTCACGGACCAGGTCATAGGATTTCTCCATCGGGTCCAGAATCTCCGTTTCGAGCCGGCCATAGTCGTCGATGCCGTGCGGACGGTAAGTCGCATCCTCGTCGTAGGCGGAGGCATCGCTCGCGAGATTGACCTTGTGCGGGAACGCCTCGCGCATGAACGCGACAACGTCCGGGATGTCGAGAGCCAGGGCGAGATTGAGAATCTGACTGTGCGAGGTATCGTTCTGCTGCGCGAACCGCGGCAACTGCGCCGCAAGGATGAAGATGCGCATGATCACCGCCAGACGGATGGCCTGGAGCAGATCGAGCTCGAGCCGGTGGTCGTCCGGCACCTTGCCGCCCTCGATCCCGAGCGTCTCGAGGATCTGATGCAGATCGATGGCATCGAGACGAAGATGATGGGCAAACCCGTTGATCGATGTGGCTCGCGTATCGCTCAACAAGAACGTCGACAGATTCCTGAGCGCGGGCTCGATAGCGGCCTCGCGCCCCCAGGACGCGCGTAGCGCCCAGAAACCGGCATCGAAAACCGCGGCATTGGCCGACAATGCGTTGAGGCTCGACAGGCGCTTGGCGTGCGCGATCATGTCGAGGATCGTGCGCAGGCGCGGGGATCGCTCCGCCAACCGCAGGAAGCGATTTCGGTCGGTCGCGACCGCCATGCCGAGACCGGCGACGACATTCGCGATGTAGCCGAACTGCTGCAGGATGGCGTTGTTTGGAATGGCGCGCATGCGCGAGGGATCGCCACGGTCCGCAACGGTTGCGTGATCGTGCTGGCGCTTTGATGCGCGGCTGCCGGTCTTGAACAGAAGGTTGGTACCGAACGCGCCGAGCACTGCCCGGTATCCCGGGTGCGCGAAGAGGTTCTGCTGATACGCCTTCAACCTGAGGAAGAAGTCGAGCGTCAGGCTTTCGCTCTCGTAGAGTGCGTCCTCGCCCTCTGCCGGCTGCGCTCCATCCATGATGATCGTTGCCAAGACGCGCGTCGTCAGTCCGCGGTTCGCGAACCACATGTAACCGTCGCCGCCCTGGAAGCTGGTTTCGTGCTTGAGAGCCAGGTTGTTGCGCGCGAAGCGCCGGCGCGCCTCGTCGGAGAACACGTAGCGCAAGCGCGTGGTCAGATCGTCCGGGTGAGCACCGCGCCCCATCGATTCGCCGTGCGTCGAGAAGATCAGCGTCTCGATCTCGTCCATGCCGGCGCGCTTCAGCATATCGGCGAGCGCGAAATGCAAGCGTTCGATCGCGAGCGTCGCCGATATCTGGCCGATGAAGCGACCGGCATCGGAAAACCCGGTCTGCAGGCTGATGCGGCCGCGGCCGCGCACGTAATCGCGATAGGTCGCCTCCTCGAGCAGCCGCTCGATGAGACGCGGACCGGCATCGAGACCTTCCGGCGTCTCGAACAACGGAGACACGTCGACGATGTCTGAGACGCCGAACAGCTTGGCGAAGAACACCGCGATCAGAACGGTTGCCGGCGATTCGCATTCGGCGATCAGGAAGCGGATCGGCGTGTCCGCATCGACATGCTTCTTGATCTGTGCAATGAGCGCGAACTGGCGGATCGCGGTCGCGGTCTCGAGTTCGAGCGTCTGGAAGTTGACCGTCTCCTCGCGCGCCGAGCCGATCATTTCGACGATCCGCTGCAACGCCTGCCCTTCCGACAAGTCGCGCGTCCAAGGCTCGTGCACGAAGGCACGGAATGCGTTGTGCAACTGCGTCGCGTTGATGCGCACGTGAATGTGTGCGGTACCGAGGCCCGTCGCCTCGATCAACCCGTTGAGGGCTGCCAGCTGGCGCTTCATCTGGGGTGTCGAGACCTGGTCGATCATCTCGTCGATGAGCGCGGTGACAGGCGTCGTCGACGTCAGATTGTAGCCATCCCCGCGCGTGATGATGTTTGCGGCGCGTGCGAGTGCGCCACCGCCCTGCAGCACATTGGTCAGGCCTTTCACCTGCTCGTCGACCGCGGCGATCGCGAGGTCGAGCTTGCCGGTAATCTGGCGCGCCACGCGCATGATGCCTTCTTCGTCGGAAATGCGGTGCCTGATCGCCAGGAAGCGTTCGCGGATATCGACGAGCGCGGCACGCTTCTCCTCGATGCGCAACAGAAACGACTTGCTCCATTGGATGTCGGTGCGACCGTCGAGGTCATAGCCGACCCAGGACGCGATGGTCGCGAGCCTCGGCTTCAGCTGGAACGCGCGATCGCCGAAGCGTTGCGCCGCCACCGAGAAAAAGCTGTTCAACAAGTCGAAGTAGGCGGACCGCAGGTTGCGGATCGCCTCTTGCGCGCGGGAATGCTCGTAGGCGAGGTCGATCTTGTCGTCGGGGCGATGCGCGGTGCCAAGCCGTCCCTCTTCGGGGGCTTCGCCATTGGTGGTGATCTCGACCATGCGGCGTGTCAGCGAATCGGAGAGGCCAAACGTCGGGTGCGCCGTCAGGACAATGCCGTTACGCGGACGCGACCAGCGCTCGACAAAGGCCGAGAAGGCGCCATCGGCGTCCCCTTCGCCGCTGGCGCGGGCGTCGATGAAGCTGCTGAATTCCTTGAGCGTCGTGGCGTGATCGACGAAGCCCACGCGCTCACGCAGGCGACGGGCGCGGTGCACGCACGCGTTGTCCATGAGGCGGCTGGCGAGAGACCGCAGGTCCTCCAAACCGATCTCGCCTGCTTCCAGACGCCGCGACAGATCGAACGCGAGGCTGACGATCGGGTTGAGCTGCGGAGTGTCGGGCACCAGCGTTCGAAGCCGGCGCAATTCGTCGCGCAGCGCGCGCTCATCGATCTTTCCAACTTCGACAGGCTTCACATGCTCCACGACGTCATCCTCCTTCATCGCGGCGCGTTGCAGCCTCCCGCTGGAGAGGCGCTGCAGGTCGACTTGCAGCTGCCGCTAGCGTGGGCGCCGGCCGCGGGTCTTAATGAGCGGGCAATGGCTCCGGGGCTTTTGGCCCCGGAGCTCGAGTAGGGCGGCCGCAAGGCACGCCTGTCGCGCTACCATCGCTTGACGACAGCGGCGCGAAGCGGGTCGCTCAGGCGACCTTCTTCATCGTTCCCACCATCTTGGCGACGGTGGAACCCATATCCGCAGGCGACGGGCAGATCGTTACGCCCGCCGCCCTCAGGATCTCGACCTTCTCGGCGGCGGATTCGCCGAACGCCGATACGATGGCGCCAGCGTGACCCATGCGGCGCCCTTTTGGCGCCGAGAGGCCGGCGATGTAGGCTGCCACCGGTTTCTTCATATGCTCCTTGGCGTACTGCGCCGCTTCGGCTTCCTGTGGTCCGCCGATTTCGCCAATCATCAGGACAGCGTCGGTTTCGGGATCGTTCTCGAAGGCCTCGAGAATGTCGCGGAACGAAGAACCGTTGATCGGATCGCCGCCAATTCCGACGCTGGTCGACACACCGATGCCGAGCGCCATCATCTGCGAGGCGGCCTCGTAGCCGAGCGTGCCGGACCGGCCGATAATGCCGATGCGGCCCTGCTTGTAGATATGGCCGGGCATGATGCCGAGCATGGCGCGGCCCGGGCTTATGGTTCCGGCGCAATTCGGCCCGGTGAGCCGCATGCGCGAGTCTTTCTTGTAACGGCGCATGTAGCGTTTGACGCGGATCATGTCCTGCGCCGGTATGCCATCGGTGATGCACACGCAGTATTTGATGCCGGCATCGGCCGCTTCCATGATCGCATCGGCAGCGAAGGGCGGCGGCACGAACACAATCGAGGCTTCAGCGCCGGTTTCCTCGACAGCACCTTTGACGGTGTTGAACACCGGTCTGCCGAGATGCGTGGCGCCGCCCTTTCCGGGCGTGACACCGCCGACCACGTTCGAACCGTAGTCGATCATTTCCTGGGCGTGGAACGTGCCGATGCGTCCGGTGAAACCCTGAATCAGGATCGGCGTATTCTCGTTGATGAAGATTGCCATGTCTCAGATCCTCCCGGTCATGCCGCTGCAGCGTTTTTCTTGACGACGGCGACAACCTTTTCGGCTGCTTCACCCAGCGTCTCGGCGGTGATGACGGTGAGACCGCTTTGATCCAAGATCTTGCGGCCTTCCTCGACGTTGGTTCCGGCGAGACGGACCACCACCGGCAGCTTGATATCCAGATCCCTGATGGCCTCGACGACGCCTTTCGCAACCCAATCGCAACGATTGATGCCGGCGAACACGTTGACGAGCAGCGCCTTGACGTTCTTGTCCTTCAGCACCGCGCGGAACGACTTCTGCACGCGCTCCGGGCTCGCGCCGCCGCCGATGTCGAGGAAGTTCGCAGGCTCGCCGCCGGCGAGCTTGATCATGTCGAGCGTCGCCATCGCCAGACCGGCTCCATTGACGACGCAACCGATGTCACCCTCGAGACCGACATAGGAGAGACCGCGATCGGAAGCGTACGTTTCGCGCGAGTCTTCCTGGCTCTTGTCGCGCAGCTCCGAGATCTGCGGCCTTCGGAACAGCGCATTCTCGTCGAAGCTCATCTTGGCATCGAGCGCGAGAACATGGCGATCCTTGGTGATGACGAGCGGGTTGATCTCGACCATCGTCGCGTCGAGATCACGAAACGCGCGATAGGCGCCGAGGATGATGCGCTCGAACCGCTGCACGAGTTCCGGCTCGATGCCGAGGCCGAATGCGACTTCGCGTGCCTGGAAAGCCTGCATGCCGACCGCCGGATCGACGGCAACGCGCAGGATCGAATCCGGCTCGTTGTGCGAGATCTCCTCGATGTCCATGCCACCTGCGGCAGACGCTACGACGACGATCCGCTCGGATGAGCGATCCATGATGAAGGACAGGTAGAACTCGCGATCGATGTCCGTCGCTTCTTCGATGTAGAGGCGGGAAACGAGCTTGCCTTGCGGGCCGGTCTGCACGGTGGCCAGACGCTTGCCAAGAAGCTGATCGGCCGCCTCCCACAGTTCATTGTCGTCGCGGCAGATCTTGATGCCACCGGCCTTGCCGCGTGCGCCGGAGTGGATCTGCGCCTTCACGGCCCAGCGCGTACCGCCGATCTCGTTGGCGCGATAAGTTGCCTGCTCGGGGCTGTAGGCGAGGCCACCACGTGGCACGGGGACGCCGAATTTCGCCAAAAGTTCCTTGGCCTGGTATTCGTGAATATCCACTATGGACCTCCTTTAGAGAGCGTTCCTCTGGTTTCTTATTGTCGTGGCCGGGGGTTCGAGAGGGGAGCGCGCGAGGCGCTCCCAGTCAGGTGCCTTGTTTGGCGGACGCCGCCTTGATCTGGTCGGCGACAACGAGGATGTTGCGCGCCATCTTCTCGGATGCCGCGTCGATCATCTTGCCGTCGAGTGATGCGGCACCTTTGCCCTGCGCTTCCGCCTCCTTCAGCGCCTCGATGATGCGATGTGCGCGCTCGACCTCGGCCGGCAGCGGCGAGAAGACCGCGTTGGCAAGATCGATCTGGGAAGGATGGATCGCCCACTTGCCCTCGACGCCGAGAGCTGCGGCCCGCTTCGCACCGGCGGTGTAACCGTCGGGATCGGAGAAGTCGCCGAATGGGCCGTCGATCGGACGCAGACCATAAGCGCGGCAGGCGACGGTCATGCGCGAGAGCGCGAAGTGCCACTGATCACCGGGGTAGTCGGGGTTGAGGCCGCCGATGACGACGGTGCGTGCCTTATTGAAAGCCGCGTAGTCGGCGACACCGAAGTGCATCGCCTCGAGCCGGCTCGGCGCCGCCGCGATCGCTTCGACGTTGGCCATGCCGAGCGGCGTCTCGATCAGCGCTTCGGTGCCGACCTGGTTCTTGAAGCCCTTCGCCACCTCAATCTGGCTCATGATGCATTCGACCGTATAGACGTCGGCCGGCACGCCCACCTTGGGGATCAAAATCGTATCGAGCTTGTCGCCGGCCTGCTCCATGATGTCGACGACGTCACGATACATGTAGTGCGTGTCGAGCCCGTTGATGCGGACGGAAACTGTCTTGCCGGCACCGCGCCAGTCGAGATCGTTGAGCGCCTGGATGATGTTCTTCCGGGCCTGCTCCTTCTCGGGCGGGGCGACGGCGTCCTCGCAGTCGAGAAATACGAAGTCGGCGGCGCTCTTGAATGCGCGGTCGATCATCGTCGTGTTGGAGCCCGGGCATGCGAGCTCGGAGCGCTGCAGGCGCTGCTTGCGCAAGGGATAAAGCGTATAGCTCATCGATTTGTGTCCTGTCGGTCCATGGCAAGACGAGCACAATCGGCGCTGGATGCACTCCAGCCGCGCGCGGCGCAGGCCTCGCTAGTAAGCTGATCGCGATATGGAAAAGCGGCGGCGCAACAGCGCCGCCGCACCGCTCATGCGGCCTTCTTCTCGGATGCCTCGGTGACGCCGGTCGCCGACTTCGTCGCTGTCGAGCGGAAGTACTCGGCCGCCGCGCCCGTGCCCGAGCCCGCCTTGATGTTGACGCCGCAATCAAGCAGCGACATCTCGACGTTGAACAGCACACCGCCGATCATTCCCTCGTCGAGGGCGCCTAGATGACCAATCCGGAACACCTTGCCCGCGACCTTGTTCAAGCCGGTTCCGAGCGACGTGTTGTACCGGTAATAGGCCGTCTTCAGCACGTTGTTGGCATCGATGCCTTCGGGAACCAGGATGGCGGAGACCGTGTCGGAGTGCCACTTGGGCTCCTTCGCGCACAGCTTGAGGCCCCACGCGGCGACGGCCTTGCGCACAGCTTCAGCCATGCGGTGGTGACGCGCGAAGATGTTCTCGAGCCCTTCCGCTTCGATGAGGTTGAGCGACGCCCTGAGGCCCCGGATCAGCTGGGTGGCGGGGGTGTAGGGGAAAAAGCCGAGATCGTTCGTCTTGATCATGTCTTCGAACGAGAAGTAGCAGCGGCGCATCTTGGAGGTCTTGTTGGCATCGAGCGCCTTCTGGCTGACGGCGAGAATGCCGAGGCCGGTCGGCAGCATGAAGCCCTTCTGCGATCCCGATACGCAGCAGTCCACACCCCACTCGCCCATGCGCATGTCGATCGAGCCGACCGAAGAAACGCCATCGACCATGAGGAGTGCCGGATGCTTGGCCGCATCGAGCGCCTTGCGGACGCCGGCGATGTCGCTCGATACGCCCGTTGCGGTCTCATTTTGTGTCGCGAAGACGGCCTTGATTTCGTGCGCCGTGTCCTTGGCGAGAATATCGGCATACTTCTCGAGCGGAACGCCGGTACCCCACTCTTCATCACAGAGCACGACATCGAGACCCATCCGCTCGGCCATGTCGACCCACAGCAGCGAGAACTGGCCGAACCGGCTCATCAGAACCTTGTCGCCCGGGTTGAGCGTGTTCGAAATCGCGGATTCCCACGCGCCGGTACCCGACGAGGGATAAATGAAGACGCGTCCGTCCTTCATCTTGAAGACCTTCTTCAGGTCCTCGAAAATCGGCAATGTGAACTTCGGGAACTCCGGAGAACGCATGTCCTCCATCGGAATATTCATCGCCTGGCGCACGGCTTCGGGAATGTTGGTTGGGCCGGGAATGAATAGATGGGTCTGAACCAGCATCGTGTCTCCTCCAAATTTCGGCTTCTTGTTCTCTGGGATCGCTCGTCCTGAAGGATCGATTGAACGAGCGATGTCGTCCGGAACTACGCGCTGGCAGCGCGATGGTCGGAGCGTCTCGCCGTGACCGATGCTTGAGCAACCTTCGCTACTTTGGTTCGAATTGACTTGTGCCGCAACACCCACTCGGCACACCGATCCCGCTCAAAGGGTAGGGAATTCCTAACCCGCCGGACCGGTGCCACCTACTCGGGTAGCAATCGCCTATTCGAAGGTGTGGGGTTTACTCGGGGCGTGCCGCATTTTGCGCCGCATCGGCGCCGGGATGTGCGCGGATGTCGCAGCGGCTCGGCGGCGGAACACGTACGCCGATACGTTCGAAGCCAGCGCAGGCGTGGCGACGGCGGTGATGCCGATCGGCACATGGCGAGCGCCGGTACCGCGGCACCTGCTTGCGCTTCGCACTGCACAATCGATAGTGACATCAGGCCACGACATGCGCCACTGCACCTTCGGAGAAGGGCGGACTACCGACCGCCAGCAATAGAGCGTCGAGACGCTCTGCAGTGAATCGCGGGCGCGCGCACGCGATCTCGACGCTTCCAAGAAGCCGCACCGGCCCAGCGCAATGTGTTGGCGCCCACGGGCAGCTCACGATGGGTCGAAGTGTGAAGAACTGTTCGCGGCCGGCGACGACATGAACAGCGCCACCGCCATCGCGCGGTTCTTGACGCCGAGCTTATCGTAGAGGTTCTTCAGGTGATATTTGACCGTATTGCCCGAGATGCCGAAGCGTGCGCCGATCTGCAGGTTCGTCCAGCCTTGCGCCAGTGCACCAAGCAATTCGCGCTCTCGCTTCGTCAGCTGTTCGATCGGATCGCTGGTGAGACGTTCGATGTCGACATAGGGCAGCGACAGCCGACCGCGCGACACCGTCGAGAGCGTCTCGAGCAGAACGTCGGGATCGTCGTTTCGCGAGACATAGCCCCACGCTCCGCCGCGCGCCGCTTGGCGCAAGAGATCAGCACTGTCCTCGGCCGCATAGATGACCAACCGGGTCGGCAACTGACGGCGGCGGATGATGGCCAACGCATCGCCCGCCGTCATATCCAGGAGACTCCAGCCGCATACCGCGATCAGCGGCCTGTGCGCATCGCACAATTCGATCAGCGCGCTGCCGGAATCGACCGCGGTGACAACGTCGAAGCGTCCGTCTCGTGACAGATAGTCCAGCAGTCCGGCGCGGACCACGGCGTTCTTGTCCGCCACGACGACCTTCATGAGGGCTTGCGCGGTCTCGGCACGCGGCTTCGAAAGCTCGCTCATTGGCAAAGGTGCGCGCCAGCGCGTTGGTCATCCGACCGCGCGTGGACGGCCGAGCGGTGTTGGTAGCGATCCGCCAACGAACCGACGTTGCTCTGATTTGGGGCGGAGTGGGTGGCGAGGTGGCGGTCCGGCGGCGTTGGTTTCTTCATTTTTGTTTTCTTCTGGACGATTTCGGCAGAACCCGAGAGGCGGACTGGGTGGGGGACATGCGGCCGGCGATGGCGAGAAGCAAATGCGCCTCGCCGGGTTGCACTCCACCAACCGGCCAACGCCGATCAAGGCATCGAACCCGTGACAACATTTGCGATTACGACAGCCGGCACTGGCCGAAACCGCCCATGCTGCTGGCCGTTCCATCCAGCATTTGGCCGAATGCGCACTCCCACCTTCGACTTTAGCCTATCCCGGCCCGGCAAGGCCATAGCCAACAGACGCCCGAGCCCGGCATGATCGGTGCCGCTCGACGCGGCCATCCGAGATGCGCCTTCCACGCCTCTTGACCGAGCTGACGCTTCGGCCCCATGAACAGGATGAAAATGGGGACCACATGAAAGACACACGAATTGATCGCCGCTTCGCAGCGTTGAAGGCCGAAGGGCGTGCCGGGCTCGTCACGTTCGTGACGGCGGGCGATCCAGACATCGATACCGCGCGCAAGATCCTGGCCGGACTTCCCGCCGCCGGGGCCGATATCATCGAACTCGGCATGCCGTTCTCCGACCCGATGGCCGATGGACCCGCGATCCAGGCATCATCGCTGCGCGCCCTGAAGGCCGGCCAGAAAATGGGCCGCACGCTGGAAATGGTCGCGGAATTCCGCAAATCAGATGATCAAACCCCGATCGTACTCATGGGTTACTACAATCCCATCTACGTCTATGGCAGCGACCGGTTCGTCGCCGATGCCGTCACGGCCGGCGTCGACGGGCTGATCGTGGTCGACGTCCCGCCCGAGGCGGACGACGAGTTGTGCCTGCCAGCCGTGGCCGCCGGGCTCAATTTCATTCGGTTGGCAACCCCGACGACCGACGCGAAGCGGCTGCCCAAGGTGCTGAACAATACGTCCGGCTTCGTCTATTATGTCTCGATCACAGGCATTACTGGCGCCGCTGCTCCCGACGTTAACAGTGTTCATAGGCAGATCGCCCGGATCAAGGAATCAACGGCGCTTCCTGTCGCGGTCGGTTTCGGCGTAAGGTCGCCTGAGCAGGCGCGGGCGCTGGCCGAGGTCGCGGACGCTGTCGTTGTCGGCTCGGCCATCGTAACCGAGATCGAAAAAAGCCTCGACGCCGAGGGCCGCGCCACTAGCGGTACCGTGCCGGGTGTCCTAGATCTGGTGAAAAGCTTGGCAGCGGCCTTGCGGAACCGCTGATCCGGTACCAGAACCTGCATTCCTGGCGATGCGAAGCCACCGGGGTTCGACCGGAGCCAGATCGCCGGCCTCGGACCAACGTTCGTCGACGCTGACAAGTGCTGGTCCGGAGGCCTATAGAGACGCCGAGAGGGCGCACGGGCCAAGGCCGGCCACCGTGGTTGTGGCGCTTGTGGCCGTGACACCGCGGCCCCGGCACCGTGGCCGAGATATCGCCGCTTTCGCGCACGGCGCCTTGAGGGTCTCCCGATTCGGGAGGTCAACCGGCGACGATCGTGAGAAGTCGGCTGCGAAGGAGCCTGACGCGTGAACTGGATCAACAATGTCGTCCGCCCCAAGATCCGGGGCTTCCTGACGACGAAGCGCGATGTGCCGGACAATCTCTGGGTCAAGTGCCCGGAGACGGGTCAGATGGTCTTCTACAAGGACCTCGAAGCCAACCAGTTCGTTTTTCCCGGCTCCGAGCACCACGAGCGCATGACCGCGCCGCAACGCC
This sequence comes from Hyphomicrobiaceae bacterium, assembly GCA_020442185.1. Classification (GTDB taxonomy): domain Bacteria; phylum Pseudomonadota; class Alphaproteobacteria; order Rhizobiales; family Hyphomicrobiaceae; genus JAEUMD01. The sequence goes on along the minus strand of JAGRKS010000014.1, from coordinate 5,663 downwards.
TGACCCATATCTTCGGTGAGGCGGAGCCGACGATCATTCCATGCCCGAGCGTGCCGACTGATCCGCTCAAGTTCCGCGATGCGCGCCGCTATACCGACCGCATCAAGGATGCGAAAGCAAAGACCGAACTCGACGACGCCGTCGTCATCGCCGAAGGCCCTCTCGACGGAGTGAACGTCGTCGTCGCCGTCCAGGACTTCCGCTTCATGGCGGGCTCGCTCGGCATGGCGGCGGGCGAAGCCGTCATCGCCGGCATGCTGCATGCGGTGACGCGCAAGGCACCGTTCATCCTGTTCGCGGCCTCGGGCGGCGCGCGCATGCAGGAAGGCATCATCTCGCTGATGCAGATGCCGCGCACCACGATTGCCGTGCAGCGTCTCCGCGATGCGGGCCTGCCCTATATCGTCGTTCTCACCGACCCGACGACGGGCGGCGTCACCGCCTCCTATGCGATGCTCGGCGATATCCAGATCGCCGAACCCGGCGCGCTCATCTGCTTTGCCGGACCGCGCGTCATTCAACAAACCATCCGCGAGCAGCTTCCGGACGGCTTCCAGCGTGCCGAGTACCTTCTCGCGCACGGCATGATCGACATGGTCGTGCACCGCCACAAGCTGCGCGAGACGCTGGTGCGCATGACGCGCGTGCTGATGCGTTCGCAGGCTACCAAGCCGAACACCTCCGCAAAAGCGCAGCGCGGAATGAATGGCAAGGCCTATCGTAATGGAAGCGCCATCGATAACGCGCCCGAAAACGCCGAGAAAACGGCATTAATTGCCGAGCCCGTTCCCGATCAGGAGCGTTTCGACCCGGCGCGGCGCAACCGCGACGGGGCCGGGGACGCAAGCGGTGGCGGCAGCGTGACAGAGGCGGCGCCGAAGAAGCCGCAGCCGCGCGTTTAAAGCAATTGTTTCGATCCGAAATCCGCTGTAGCGAGTAGAGGACGCGCCGGGCCGCGCCCGACGACGCCACCGAGCTACACGGGTGCGCATCGCGGAATCGCGTTTCCGGAATCAATCGAGCAAGTCGAGGCTTATGCCTGCTGCTCGGACCCGTTGATCGAAGTCCTAGCCGGGCCGCACATATCGGCTGTGGCGAGAGAAGGCCGTTATGCCGACAAGTGACCAGCTTCTCGCCGAGCTCAAGCTGTTGCATCCAAAGCTGATCGATCTGTCGCTCGGACGTATCGAACGCCTGCTCGCAAAACTTGGCGATCCACATCTGGCGCTGCCCCCCGTCGTGCACATCGCCGGCACCAACGGCAAGGGATCGGTCACAGCCTACCTGAAGGCGATCCTCGAAGCGGCAGGCTACGGCGTCCATGCCTATACCTCGCCCCACCTCGTCCGCTTCAACGAGCGCATCGTGCTGGCCGAGCGCGGCGGCAAGGCCCGGCCGATCGGCGAGGATGCTCTCGTCGACGTCCTCTCACGGACGCAAGCGGTCAACGACGGCGACGACATCACCCAGTTCGAAATCACGACGGCGGCCGCATTCCTTTCGTTTGCGGAAACTCCGGCCGACATCGTCCTGCTCGAAGTCGGTCTCGGCGGCCGCCTCGATGCGACCAACGTCGTTCCGCATCCGCACCTCGGTGTCATCACGCCCATATCGCTCGATCATGCCGAGAAGCTCGGCGACCGCCTGTCGCTGATCGCGGCCGAGAAGGCCGGCATCCTCAAGCCCGCAATGAAGACGATCATCTCGCGCCAGGATCCCGACGCGCTCGCCGTCATCACCCGTACGGCCGCGCGCGTCGGCGCACCTCTCGTTCTGTGGGGCGAACATTTCGACGCCTACGAGCAACGCGGCCGCCTCGTCGTCCAATGCGAGGATCAACTCCTCGACCTGCCGAGCCCAGGCCTGCTCGGCCCGCATCAAATCACCAACGCGGGCACCGCGGTTGCCGCCGCGCTCAACCTCGACGGATACACCGTGCCGGAGAGTGCCATCGAGAGCGGCCTCGTCGACGTGACGTGGCCGGCGCGCATGCAGCGCCTCGTCGGCGGACCGCTGCCTAACCTCTTGCGGCACGGCTCCGAACTCTGGCTCGACGGCGGACACAACCCGGCAGCGGGCGAAGTTCTGGCGCAGACGATGGCCGACCTCGAGGAACGCATTCCGCGACCGCTGTATCTGATCGTCGGCATGCTCGGGCTCAAGGACGCGGCGGGCTTCCTGTCCCACTTCCGCGGCCTCGCCCGCAAGGTTGTCGCCGTTCCGATCCCGGGCGCGCACGAGCAACCCTTCGAGCCCGTCCGGCTCGCGGCGGCGGCGGCGAGCGTCGGACTTTCCGCCGATGCGGCGCCAAGCGTCGAAGCCGCAATCCAGCGGATCGACGCCAGCCACCCGGGGCCGAAACGATTGCTCATCTGCGGGTCACTCTACCTTGCCGGCCAGGTGCTCGCGCTGCAGGAGGGCGTCATCGCCCAACCGAACTGAGGCCCAGCCCAACCGCGGACCAGCAGAACCGCGGCAAACGCCATAGCGTTGCGACCCCGCACCTGAGCGTCGAGGTCGACGTCGACGCACTCTGCCGAACGGAGAGCCCGCCGCCGGTCGCATGGCGAGATTGCCGCCAGCAGCGGGAAACACGCACCGGGCTACCCTCAAGGCCGCGACATCTGCTATCAGAGCCTCGCATCCATCGAGTGACACCGGATCCGATGACCGACACCGCCAGCCGACACGACAAGCAACAAGACCAGAATGTCGCCGCTCACGACGTGGCGGCCCCCGCCACCCGGCCTGAGTGGGCGGCGGCGCGACGCATCGTCGTCAAGATCGGCTCGGCGCTGCTCGTTGAACGTGGCAGCGGCCAGTTGAAGTCCGATTGGCTCGCCTCCGTGATGGACGACGTCGCGGCGCTAGCGGCCGCTGGCCGCGAGGTGGTGATCGTCTCGTCCGGCGCAATCGCCCTCGGCCGTCATATGCTGCGCCTGCCGGCCGGACCGCTCGACCTCGAACAAAGCCAGGCCGCCGCCGCTGTCGGCCAGATCAGCCTCGCGCATGCCTATCAGGACTTCGCCCGCGCTCGCGGCCTGACGGCAGCGCAGATTTTGGTGACGCTCGGTGACACGGAGGAGCGCCGCCGCTACCTCAATGCCCGCCACACGATCGAGCGGCTGCTCGCCTTGAAGGCCATTCCCGTCGTGAACGAGAACGACACCGTCGCCACCACCGAAATCCGTTATGGCGACAATGACCGGCTGTCGGCGCGTGTCGCCTCGATGGTCTCGGCGGACTGCCTGGTGCTGCTTTCCGACATCGACGGGTTGTATACCGCGCCCCCCAACTCCAGCGCGGCAGCAACGCGCCTCGACGTCGTGACCGAGATCACGCCCGAGATCGAGGCGATGGCCGGCGATGCCGGCACCGAGCTTTCGAAGGGGGGCATGAAGACAAAGATCGAGGCCGCCAAAATCGCCCGCGCGGCGGGCTGCGACATGGTCATCACGTCGGGCAAGGTGGACAACCCGCTGAGCGCTCTCACGAACGGCGCCGCTGCGACCTGGTTCCTGGCGCCATCCGACCCGGTGACGGCGAAGCAGCGCTGGATTTCGGGGCAGCTCGAGCCGAAGGGTGTGATCGTCGTGGATGTGGGGGCCGAGAAGGCGATGATTTCTGGCAAAAGCCTACTGCCCGCGGGGGTCACAGCCGTATCGGGCGGCTTCGATCGCGGTGACGTCGTCATCATCCGCACCGCCTCTGGGCATGAACTGGGCCGCGGCCTCGTCGCCTATGCCAAAGCCGACGCAGAACGCATCATCGGTAAGCGCTCGGCCGAGATCGCCGAAATTCTCGGGTTTGCCGGCCGCGCCGAGTTGATCCATCGCGACGACATGGCCCTCAATCGCGCACTTGCGAACGGACCACCACCGCAGCCGATCTGAGCCTCGACCGACGATATTGCCAATCACGCATCGCGAGACACCGCCCCATGACCGCCGAGACGCCCTCTCACCACCGTGACGCGCCCGACATCTGGGCCATGATGCTGGAAATTGGAAGGTCGGCCCGCGCGGCCGCGGCGGACCTTGCGATTGCCGATACGGCTGCCAAAGATCTGGCGCTGACGACGGCTGCCGCTGAATTGCGCCGGCACACGGCCGAAATCGTCGCCGCCAACGCGCGCGACATCGCGGCAGCCCAGAACGCCGGTCGGCCGGCCTCCTATATCGATCGCCTGATGCTCGACCCCGGCCGCATAGAAGCAATGGCGGCCGGTCTCGAGGCTATCGCCGCCCTCGACGATCCCGTCGGCACCGTCATTGCCCAGTGGCAACGTCCGAACGGGCTTGCGATCGAGCGCATCCGCGTCCCGATCGGTGTCATTGCCATCATCTACGAAAGCCGGCCGAACGTCACCGCGGATGCGGGCGCCCTCGCGCTCAAATCGGGCAATGCCGCAATCCTGCGCGGTGGCTCCGACAGCCATCATTCCAGCGTTGCCATTCTGACGTGCCTGAAGCGCGGTCTGCGCGCCGCCGAACTTCCCGAGGCCGCCATCCAGCTCGTTCCGACAACCGACCGCGAGGCCGTCGGCGCCATGCTGCGCGGCCTCGACGGCACCATCGACGTCATCGTTCCGCGCGGTGGCAAGAGCCTTGTCGAGCGGGTCCAGAACGAGGCGCGCGTGCCGGTATTCGCGCACCTCGAGGGCATTTGTCACACCTACGTCGATCGCGGCGCCGACATCGACGTTGCGCGCGAGATCGTGCTCAACGCCAAGATGCGGCGCACCGGCGTCTGCGGCGCGACCGAATGCCTGCTGGTCGATCGCAATGCGCACGAGGACTACCTGACACCGCTGGTCGTTGCCCTCATCGAGGCCGGTTGCGAAGTGCGTGGCGACGCAGCGACCCAGGCCGCCGACCCCCGTGTCGTCGCGGCGACGGACGCCGACTATGGCCGCGAATTCCTCGACGCAATCATCGCGGTTAAAACCGTCGACGGAGTCGACGAGGCGATCCGGCATATCGCGACGCACGGCTCGCACCATACCGACTGCATCGTGACGGAGTGCGCGGGCACGGCCGAACGGTTCTTGAAGCGGGTCGATTCCGCCATCGTCCTGCACAACGCCTCGACGCAATTCGCCGACGGTGGAGAATTTGGCATGGGCGCCGAGATCGGCATTGCGACGGGCAAGTTGCACGCCCGTGGACCAGTCGGCGTCGAACAGCTGACAACATTCAAGTATGTCGTCCGCGGCACCGGCCAGACTCGGCCGAAGTAGCACCCTCTGAGCGCAGTTTTATAACCGTCGAACAGCATTCGACTTTCGGTTAGAGTACGCCCGATCCCGCGCGTGGACGGCGCTGATCCGTCATCGCTGCGGCAATCCAAGAATGCCAACCCACCTCAGGAGGAATCGGATGCTTCGTCGTATCGTATTGACCATAGCAGCCGCGGCGGCGCTGACGGTGCCGGCGCTCGCCCAGGAGGCTGGATCAGTTGCCGGCCGCCCGGCGCTCACCACCGACGCCCTCGACAAGTTGATCAAGCAGCGCGAGCAGTGGGGCAAGGCGCCGGCCAAAGCGGCCGAAGCGAAAGCGAAACCACCGGTCAAGCAGGCAGCTGCTGCGGCTGCTGGCGCGGTCAGCCAGAATGCGGGCACAGTTGCCGGCCGCCCGGCGCTCGCGACCGACGCCCTCGACAAG
>JAGRKS010000105.1:2000-2223 GCA_020442185.1 Hyphomicrobiaceae bacterium | reverse complement strand
TTGCCGAGCGAGGTCTTGCCCACGCCGGGCGGGCCGACGAGGCAGAGGATTGGACCCTTGAGCTTGTTGGTGCGGTTCTGGACGGCGAGATACTCGACGATCCGCTCCTTCACCTTCTCGAGGCCGTAATGCTCCTTGTCGAGGATTTCCTGGGCCTCGGACAGGTCCTTCTTGACCTTGCCCTTGACGCCCCAAGGTATCGACAGCAGCCAGTCGAGGTAGT
>JAGRKS010000105.1:1837-1991 GCA_020442185.1 Hyphomicrobiaceae bacterium | reverse complement strand
GCCGACATCGGGCTCATCTGCTTCAGCTTCTTCAGCTCCGCGAGCGCCTTGTCGCGGGCCTCCTTCGACAGCTTCACCTGCTCGATCTTCTCTTCGAACTCGGCGATGTCGTCGCGCTCGTCGGTGTCACCGAGCTCCTTCTGGATCGCCTTCA
>JAGRKS010000105.1:0-1806 GCA_020442185.1 Hyphomicrobiaceae bacterium | reverse complement strand
TCTCCATCTGCCGCTTGACGCGCGAACGGATCTTCTTCTCGACCTGGAGAACGGAGATCTCGCTTTCCATCAGCGTATAGACACGCTCGAGCCGCTCGGAGATCGTCGTCGTCTCGAGCACGTCCTGCTTGTCCGCGATCTTGATCGCGAGGTGCGAAGCGATCGTGTCGGCGAGCTTCGAGTAGTCGTCGATCTGGGCGATCGTGCCGAGAACCTCGGGGCTGATCTTCTTGTTCAGCTTCACGTAGGTCTCGAACTGCGAGACGGCCGAGCGCGCAAGCGCCTCGATCTCGGCCTTCGAGCCGACCTTCTCGTCGACGCGCGCGACCTCCGCCTCGAAGAAGTTGGCGTTCTCCGTATAGTTCGAGATGCGCGCACGCGCGGTGCCCTCGACGAGCACTTTCACCGTGCCGTCCGGCAGCTTCAGAAGCTGCAGCACGGAAGCAAGCGTGCCCATCTCGTAGATGGCATCGGCGGCCGGATCGTCGTCACCGGCGTTCTTCTGCGCGGCAAGCAGGATCTGCTTGTCCGATCGCATGACCTCCTCGAGCGCGTTGATCGATTTCTCGCGACCGACGAACAGGGGAACGATCATGTATGGGAACACAACGATGTCGCGCAGCGGGAGGACTGGGTAAAGCTCCGCGCCACTGCCGGCTTCGCGTTTTTGCTTTTCGTCGCTCATGTCATTTCCCATCGCATTCACTGCCGCCACGGACTATCCCGTCGACGGCACCTGGACCAGGTTGGGCGCGTGCACCGCGAGAGGCTCTCAAATCAAGCTGCATCTCGTGGCCATGCACCGAACAAGGGAGGGTGGATAGTGAGCGTCGCGGCCCGCACGACCAGCTTGCCCGGCCGTCCTCCCAGCCCTCGGAACATATGGTGTACGTTAACGATCCATCAAGTGCGCGCCTCAATTGGTGGTAACAACCCGTCGAAAACGATCGAACGGTCAGCGTTTCGGCGGTTCGTTTCGGGCAACCCGCATAAGCCCCGACGTCGTTTGCGACATGGCGAAGGCCCGGGCGTTGATCAGCAACGGGCTCGCCGCCGCATTGGCACTCGCCTCTCCCGCGATCCCGGCCGGCGCACCCATCGCGCCGGCTGCCTGTCATGCCAAAATTGTCTCGCCGAAATCCGGCGGCCGCAGCCCGGCGTTGCGTGCGAGACCGTGAAGAAACCGGCGCGGATCCGCTGGACTCGCACCGAGAATGATCGGCAGTCAGGACGCGGTCGAACTCGAGCCCTTCTCTTCCGCGCGCTCCGTGTAGATCCTGAGCGGACGCGCGCCGCCCTCGACGACCTCCGGTCCGATCACGACTTCCTCGACGCCCTTCAATGTCGGCAGCTCGAACATGGTATCGAGCAGAATGCCTTCCATGATCGAACGCAGGCCGCGAGCGCCGGTACGCCGCTCGATCGCCTTGCGCGAGATTGCCTTGAGCGCATCGACGGTAATCGTGAGCTTCACGTCCTCCATCTCGAACAGCCGCTGATACTGCTTGACGAGCGCGTTCTTCGGCTCGCTCAGAATCTGCACGAGCGCTTCCTCGTCGAGGTCCTCGAGCGTTGCGATGACCGGCAGGCGGCCGATGAATTCCGGAATGAGGCCGAACTTCAACAGATCCTCGGGCTCGACCTCGCGCAGGACTTCGCCGGTGCGGCGTTCGTCCGGGCCGCGAACCGTCGCGGCAAAGCCGATCGAAGTGCCTTTGCCGCGACCGGAGATGATCTTCTCGAGGCCGGCGAAGGCGCCACCGCAAATGAACAGGATGTTCGTCGTGTCCACCTGCAGGAATTCCT
>JAGRKS010000013.1 GCA_020442185.1 Hyphomicrobiaceae bacterium | reverse complement strand
GCGCCTGCGGCGCTGGAGTGCCCGCATCGCCAACGGCATATGCAGGGCTGCGGTGCTGGAACCACTAAGGACAGCTGCATGACCAGCGCCATCCGGCCGGCTCCCCGGAGGGGAGTCGGATGGCGCCAGCAACGGAGCACATCCGGCCGGTTCCCCGGAGGGGAGTCGGATGGCGCCAGCAAGGGAGCGCATCCGGCCGGCTCCCCGGAGGGGAGTCGGATGGCGCAGCTAAAAGAGCACCGGCTCCCCGGAGGAGAATCGGACGGCAGCGAGGGCGCGCCGGCAGGATTAGCTTGCGTGTTCGCCGCGGCAGGCGTACGCCCGCGCTCGACCGCCCCGTCAGTCCGGGTGTCGACGACTTGATGCGACTGATCCGCCCTCCCGGCGAACGTCACGTGAGCGCCTGAGCCGCGGTTGGCTCGACGTGCCGCGATGTTTGGCTTTCTGCTCGAACACTCGTGGTGCATCACATGGCTGGCACGCCGCTCGAGCCTGAGCAACTAACGCAACTCGTCTCGGATCTGGGCGAGCGCGGTTACGCCGTCGCACCGGCTCTCATCGCCATCCCCCTCGTCAGGCGTCTGTTCCAGCGGCTGCGGGCGCACGAAGAGGCAGGCGCACTCGAGCGCGCTGCGATCGGGCGGCAACGCGACGCGACGGTCGAGGATCGGGTTCGACTGGTCGAAGCCGTTTGGCTCGATCGCGATGCCTTGGCCGATCGCGAACTCCTGGACGTCGCCGAGCTCATTCGACGCGCGATCAATCGTCAGCTTTTCCTCGGCTTGTTCGAATTCGAGGCACAGTATCTCAGCTATCCACCCGGCGGCTTCTACGACCGCCATATCGACAGCCTCGCGGGTTCGCGCAATCGCATCGTGTCATTCGTGCTCTATCTCAACGAGGACTGGCGTCCCGAGCACGGAGGCGAACTCGATCTGTGGGCCGATCCGACGGCGGCGGGTGCGCCCGTTGCAACGATCGAGCCGCGTGCAGGAACGGTTGTGTTGATGCTGTCGGAGGAAATTCCGCATCAGGTGCGCGTTGCCGCCGCGCATCGCCGCGTGGTTGCCGGCTGGTTCCGCGTCAATGCTTCAACGACCGAGCGCGTCGATCCCGCGCGTTGAAGTGAGCGCCGGGACGGTTCGATAACGGGCGAAAGCCTGGCGCAAGCCCGTCACGGCGATCTCATTCTCGGGAACCACGAACGATCCGCGCCGTTTATCGAGCAGACCAGTCGTCGCCGCGCGGAGACCGCGCACTTGCACAATGTCCGTCGGCCGCAGGCGATCATAAGCGTATCGTAACGCAACCGATGGGACTGAAAGAAATTCGCAGGAGGATTTTGCATGCATTGGCTTTTCGTCAGCGGACTTCCGCTTGCGTTCAGCGGTTTTCGCAACACCCGGCGCCTCGCGTCGGTGCTGTCGTTGGCGATCGTGTCGGCATCGGTGGCCGCCGTCGCTGATTCGTCAGCGGCCGGGAGGCCCAACGCATCGGGTTCGGCGACCGCGGCGGAGCAGGCGGAGGCTGCGAAAGCCGATCCTGTCGACGAGACGACGCGCGAAAAGAACTCGAACGTTGTGGACGAGATTACGAAGCCCGATCGCCTTGTCGAGGGTGCAGACGGTTCGATGCATCCGAGCACCGGGCCAGCCAAGCCTGTCGAAACGTGGATGTCCGCTTGTCCGCCCCATGCCGCCGGCGATCAGGCGTCCGCGAAAAAGGCCGGCGACTGCAAGAAGCCTAGCGATCAGAAGCGGTAATATCCATCAGTGATTTGAGCGAGCGATTTTGGCGACAAGCGTTACGTCGCGTCCATGAGGACATCGCTCCTGCCCCGAACGACTACTGCGACCGCTTACGCGCCATAACTTCGCTACGCGGCCGGCCCGAAATATCGATGATCTTCTTCGCACGCTCAGCGCTCGATCGGATGAGCTCCGCCTCTTCGATCTCGGTGGATTTTGCGCCACCGGCCTCGATGACCGCGCGGCACTCTCCCGGAAGATCTGCAAGGCTCAACGGTGGCTTTGGCTTCTTCGGCTTGGCGGCAACCGGCGGCTTCGGCGGCGGCGGCCGTGTCAGTCGCTTGAACCAGTAGTCGAGTTCCTTGTCGCAACCATCTTCATGGCCGGGCGGGTTCTGACTGCGGCAACCGCTCGAGCCCTTCGGACAGCCGAGCCGGACGTGGAAATGATAGTGGTGGCCGAAGTACGGACGCACCTTCGACAGCCAAGCGCGGTCCTTGCCGGCCGCTTCGCACATCGCCTTCTTGATTGCCGGGTGGACGAGGATGCGTTCGACCTCTGGGAATGACGCGGCGAGCTTCACGGCCTTGACGTGGCCGTCGGTGAACGCTGTGGGATCGACTTTCGTCGGCCCGTCGATCATCGATTTGGCGGAAAGGTTTTCGCGCTCGGTTTTCGATAGCCGGCGTCCGGGCATCGGCGTGAACCAGATGTCGGCGTCGAGGCCGACCTGATGGCTCGAATGGCCGGTGAGCATCGGTCCACCGCGCGGCTGCGACATGTCGCCAACGAGTAGCCCCGGCCAGCCGACTTCCTTCTGCACCTTGAGTGACAGCGCTTCAATCATCGCGATGAGCTTCGGATGGCCCCAGTTGCGATTTCGAGATAGACGCATGGCCTGCCATGCCGGTCCATCCACCGGCAACGCGCGGGCGCCCGCAAGGCAACCCTTGGAATAGAAGCCAATTGCGCGCGCGGCGAGCGGAGCCGGCGACTTCGCGGCGCCGAACAGCAGCTTGGCGGCGATCGGCGGCTTCGCCTCGGGGGGCTCTGGTTTGGGCAGCGGCGTCGGTGGTTCAGCTATCGCGGCAGCTTTGGCCTCGGCCGGTGCATCAACGACGTCGTTCGCCTTCTCCTGCGCGGTTGGCGATGGACCGCGGTTGCCAGAGCGGGCGTCATTCGAGTTGGTCTCATCGGCGGGCTTGGCGGGCGGCTTGGCCGGTGATGGCGGCGGCGCGACGACGGCCGCGGTATCCTCGTTCGGGGCGGAGCCCGACGTCGAGCTTGGGGGCTGAGCGGCTTGCGGTGTCACGACCGGTTGGGCGGGCGATGTCGCAGCCGACGGCAATGCGCTCGCTGCCGCTTCGAAGTTCTGAGGATCGCGCGAGAAGCGCCAGCGTGGCAGCGCTGGTGCCGGCACTCCCGCCGCCTGCACATCCGCCGCATCGGTGACTGGCGGCGGTGTCGTTCTAGCGGCATCACGCGAAGTCGAACGGTTGGCCGATCCAGACACCGACACATGTTCGGGCACAGATCCCGCATCGGCCATGTAGATCGCTCGGTCGTCGGGACCGATCCGATAGCCGACGTCGCGCGTTTGTGTTTCCGGTTCGACCGCTCGTGACGGCTGGATATCGACAAGGGCTCGTTGGCGGCCGGGCAATTCCGGCATTACAGTGCCACGCGCGTCGGCAACGCGGTGAGGGGCGGCCTGTTTCGCAGCGCGTCCCGCGACGCCGTTGCCCGTCGAGCCAATCGACCGATCGGCGCTCGCATATCGTGTCCAGTGTTCGCGCGCGATGCCGAAGACGGCGGTGGCGGTCGCACTCGCGTGGTGGGAAGCTGTCGAAGCAAGGCGCACGACATCCCGATCCGGCAGCGCAAAAGCAACCGCCAGAGCTGCGATCACCGCAAATGCGCGGAATTTGCGCATCGGTTCCCATGCTCCCCTGTCGCGCGTCGACGCGGCCCGGGTCTCGCGTGACCCTCCGCGTCGCTGCGCGATCCGCCGTCATATACCACGAAACAGAGTAAACTCTTGTTTGACGAAATTTGGATGGCCCGCGCGGCGCGGCCAAAGGGACGAGAACACGTCACGAACATGAGCCTAGGTGATGCCTCCCAACACCATTTCGCAGCATCGCTGCCCGGAAATTTGCCTATGGCGATGACGAGCGTGCCGCTGCCGGCGGTCAACCGCCACGGACATTCTTGCCGAACGGTAGTGACAGCGACCATGCCAGGCGTGTCGGTTCCTCGCTCTGATAGGCTTCAAGCCCGATGGTCATGCCGAGATGTCCATCGCGCGGCTGAGCGGTATAGGTGCCGAAAATGCGGTCCCAGATCGACAGGTTGAAGCCAAAGTTGGTGTCGTGCTCACTGCGATGCACCGAGTGATGAACCCGGTGCATGTCGGGGGTCACGATCACTTTGCGCAGCACGCGATCGACGCCGGCTGGCAGCGAGACGTTCGCGTGATTGAACATGGCGCATCCATTGAGGATGATCTCGAACAACAACACCGCTTCCGGCGGCGCACCGAGCGCGAGGACAACGACGACCTTCCACAGCATCGATACCGCAATCTCGATCGGGTGGAAGCGCAAGGCCGTCGAAACGTCGATGTCGACGTCGGCATGGTGGACGCGGTGCAATCGCCAGAACAGCGGAACTTTGTGCGAGACGAGATGCTGGAACCAGATCGCCAGATCGAGTGCGACGAGTGAGACGCCCCAGGCGAGCCATGCCGGCAGCTCCAGGGCGTTGAGGATGCCGATCCCCGCGTGCTGCGCGTAGAGCGCGGCCGCCACCGCCACCAGCGGCACAGTAACGGCCGCCATGGCACGGACGACGACGCTATCCAAGGTAACGATCGCGAGATTCGTGAACCAGCGGCCCGCCCGGCCATGATTGAGCTGTCGCTTCGGCCGTGCCGCCTCGGCAAGGGCCATGATGGCATAGACGCCGAGAAACGCCATGAGACGCATCGATGTTTCACTCAACGGGAAGAGGTCTGGCATCAGGGAAAGTTCCGGCATTGCTGTTCATTCAGGTGTTTCGTCGCTGCGGCCTCGGCGACTTTCGGAAGTGCGACGCACAAGCTATCCTGACAAGCGGATCGCGCGTGTTCACGAAGCGATGAGTGAGGCATTTTGTATCGTCGTGCCGCTTATCGCCGTTGCCACGCCCTCGCCCGGCCTCTGCAACATGGGCTGCTTACAACGATGAGCCGGTTCGGCGACCGATGACGCAAAAACCACCGATCGATCTTCTTTTGACGCCGGCTGCATGCGATGCGCCCGTTGCCCGTCTGTTGCTGGCACACGGGGCGGGTGCGCCAATGACCAGCCCGTTTCTCGAGGATATGGCCCGGCTGCTTGCCGAACGATGCATCGAAACCGCTCGCTTCGAGTTCCCGTATATGGCCGAGCGTCGCACGGGCGGTAAGCGGCGTCCGCCGCCGAAGGCCGAAACGCTCATGCCATCGTTCGAGACTGCGGTCTCGGATTATCGACGGTCGTGGTCCGGGCCCGATGTGCCTTTGCTGATCGGCGGCAAGTCGATGGGCGGGCGAGTCGCCACGCTGGTCGCGGAGGGTTTCTATCGCGACGGGGTGATCGCCGCAGTGGTCGCCTTGGGCTATCCGTTTCATCCACCCAAATCGCCAGATCGGTTGAGGACGGCGCACCTCGCCGCGATGACGTGCCCGCTGCTTGTCGTGCAGGGCGAGCGCGATCCCTTCGGCCGGTTGTGCGAGGTGCAGGGCTATCGATTGCCGGCGGCCGTGACGGTCAGATGGATCACCGATGGAGATCACGATTTACGCCCAAGGGTTGCCCATGGCGTCACCTGGCGCCACAACCTGGAATCCGCAGCCGACAGTGTGGCGTCGTTCGCGCGCTCGTCCGGCCGCCAGATTCGATCCGCTTAGGTGCCGGCAACGGGTTTGCTGAGAATTGCGCGTGACATCAGGCCGGTTTGGCGGGCGCGGCGTCGGGCGCCGCATCGAGGTTTTCGGGAAGGTTCCGCGGCAATGCCCAAGCCGCAGCGAGCACCAGAAGTGCAGCACACGCCAGGATGCGAAAGAGCGCGTCGAAGCCCCAGGCGGCATGCACGGTCGCGACCAGAGGCAGCGCGGCGGCCAGAACGACGAATGTCACCACGAAGCGGACGCCGTAGATCGATGCGCGCCGTTCGGGCGATGCCAGCCGTCCGATCATGTAATCGTTGATCGGGATCTGGCCGAACGCGCCGAATGTGAAGGCAATCGCGGCTGCCACCGCGGCAGCCCCCGTCAGGCCCGGCATCAAGGCGAAGGCCGATGCCTGCACGATCGCTGCCGTGACGAAGACGCGGCGCGGGCCGACCTGGTCGATCAGCCGTCCGACGAGCAACTGCGCGAGCGACGCCACTGCGAATACGAGGAACGTTATCCAGCCGACGGTGCTGGCCGATCCGGCGAAAACGCCCAGCCGCTCGTCGAAGATCTTCGGCAATGCGAACGTCGTTGACTGGAAGATGAGGCCAGACAGGGCTGTGGTGAAAAGAACGATCGCCCCGAGCCTGACGATGAGTGACCGTCTGTGATGTTCTGGCTCACGGTGTGCGAGTGCACCGACGCGCGCGCCCGAGCGCGAGCCCGGGTTCGCGAATGCTGTCGCACCACCAGCGGACGCAGCAGCCGCAGCAGCCGGTACGGAGGCGGCAGCGGTGGCAATTCTCGGCGCGCGATTGACGACGAACAGCGCCGCATACGCGATCCCGAGCAAGCATGCCACCGCCCCCGGCACGATGAACGCAAGACGCCAGCCGCCATTGTCGATAAAATATCCGGCAATGAGCGCGGCACTGCCGACGCCGAGATTGCCCCAGACCCCGTTCGAGGCGATGGCCATTCCGAAGCCCGTGGCCTTGGCCTCGTCGACGATCAGCGCTAGTCCGACCGGATGATAGATCGCAGCGAACATACCGACGACGAAAAGGCCGCAGGCGATCTCGAGCGGTGATCTCGAGAACCCGGTGACGATGCTTGCGATACCGATACCGATGAAGAACACGGCCATCATGCCGCGCCGGCTCCACCGGTCGGCGAGCCAGCCTGCCGGCAGCGCGAAAATGCCGAAGGCGATGAAGCCGGGTGTCGCGTAGGGTACGAGGTCGCCATATGCCATGCCCCATTCGCGCGTCAGCGCCAGCGCGGCAACCGTCGCGAACACCAGCGTGACCAGGTGATCGAGAAAATGGCCGGCATTGAGGAACAGCACGTGGATGCGATCGCGCGACACAGCGCCTCTTTGGTCGATCTGGGTTGGCGCGCTACGATGTCGTAGATCGCCCCTAGCTTTTCGAATTTGCGTCAGCTTCCGGCTGTCGCCTTGTTCCGGGCGAACCGACTGGTGGATGCATATGGAAACAGTCGAGCTTTTTCAACGCTTCTCTCTCGCGGTTGCCATCGGCTTGCTGATCGGCGTCGAGCGGGGTTGGCAGGAGCGCCTTGATCCGGAGGGCGGGCGATCGGCGGGTTTGCGCACGCTTGCCCTTTCGGGGCTGCTCGGCGGAACGTGGGGCGCGCTGGCGAGCGCCGGCGGTGCTGCCGGGCTTGTTGCGCTCAGCCTCGCCTTCATCGTTTTCTCCCTAGTCCTCGCGGTTTTCCGCTACCGCGAGACCGAGGCGGAGGGCACGTTCGGCGCGACGACGCTGGTCGCCGGCATGCTGGCATTCGCGCTCGGCGCCTACGCCGTGCTGGGCAACCAGAACGTCGCCGCCGCAGCCGGTGTCGTGGCGACCGCGCTACTGGCATTGAAGCGCATGCTGCACGACTGGCTGCGGCGTTTGAGCTGGCTCGAACTTCGCTCGGCGCTAGTCCTGCTCGCCATGACGTTCCTGTTGCTGCCGGTGCTTCCGAACCGCGAAGTCAGTCAGCTAGGCGGGCTCAACCCCTACGAGATCTGGCTGCTGACGATCCTCATCGCGGCGATTTCGTTTGCAGGCTATGTCGCGGTGAAAATCGTCGGAAGCGAGCGCGGTATCGTGTTGACTGCGCTGGCGGCCGGGCTCGTTTCATCGACCGCGGTGACGGTGACACTCGCCCGCCTCGCAAAGCAACATCCGGAGCGCGCAAGACTGATGGCCGGCGGGGCCTTGATCGCCGGTGCGACGATGATCGCGCGCGTGCTGGCCGTCGTCGCGGTGGTCGAGGCTGCGCTGCTCGCGCAGCTCGGTCTCCCGATCGCGGCGGCGGGCGTCGTGCTCATGGCGTTCGCGGTCTATCTCATCCGCTCGGATGGCGGCGATGGCGGCGACGACAACGCGACGCCGATCGCACTGCGCAATCCCTTCGAACTCTCGACGGTCCTGCAATTCGGCGCGCTGCTGGCCGTGATCATGTTGGCGACACGGCTGGTTGGTGCGTTTGCCGGAGACAGTGGCCTCGTCGCACTTGCGGCGGTGTCCGGTATCGCGGACGTCGATGCCATCACGTTGTCGATGGCGCGACAGGCGGGCGGACCGGTCTCCATTCCGGCCGCCGCTCTCGCAATCCTCGTCGCGGTCGCGGTAAATACCGTGAGCAAGGCGCTTCTCGCATGGATCACGGGAGGCCGGGCAGCCGGCAAGCCGATGCTGGTCGGGGCGGCACTCGCCCTCGCAGCCGGCGGCGCCGTCGCGGTGGCGCTCGCCTACGCCTTCTGATGCCGTGCGGTTGCCGCACGTTCGAGCGCCGCGCATGTCAGCTTGTCGATGGAGAGCGCTTCCGCCAGCAGGTCGAGGAAGCGGATTTCTTCCGCCGCGATCCGCCGATCGCTCGCGGCGACTTCGGCGGCGAGAACATAAGCCGTTTCGCGCAACCGCTCCGGCAGGCTTGCCGTCAGCATATCGAGCACCCGGCGCATGCCGCCCGACTTCGCCAGGATCTTGCCGCAGGCCTGCGACTCCTCGAGCAGCCAGTTGTTGTCGTAGAACTCGAACGCTGGCAATTCGCGCACGATCGAGCCGATCCGCTTCAACTCCTCGTCCGAAATGCTGCGATCAACCGCGGAAACCGTGATCATGGCGTAAATCAGGGCTTGCTCGGGCTTCAGGATGTCCACCA
Organism: Hyphomicrobiaceae bacterium; assembly: GCA_020442185.1. Lineage (GTDB taxonomy): Bacteria > Pseudomonadota > Alphaproteobacteria > Rhizobiales > Hyphomicrobiaceae > JAEUMD01. The sequence continues at coordinate 32,152 of JAGRKS010000013.1, read as the reverse complement.
TTCCGGCCTCTCAATATCTGGTCTCGGCCCTTATGTAGCCGCTAGCGCGCCGCTGACAAGGACGGTTGTGGTCAGCACCCGGGCCTAAGCGGGGAATGGGGCGCCTGGATGAAGGTGCAATTTGCTTGCCGCGGGCGCCGCGATGGCGGCTCGGGCTCCGTTGACTGGGGATGGGCTCGCCAATAGGGTGCCGTCGCCGTCCGCCTCGGCCACTGACGCGGGTGCGACGGCGCAAGGCTTCGAAACGTGGGGTTGAAGCCCCACGGGCAATACAGAGATCCATGATGACCAATGTCGCCGACATGCAACTCGATGAAGCGCTGAGCGGCGCGAAGGCGTGGCCTTTCGAGGAGGCGCGACGGCTCATCAAGCGGCTCGACCGGGTCGAGGGTGGCGCGGACAAGACCGTGATATTCGAGACGGGTTATGGTCCTTCGGGTCTGCCGCACATCGGCACGTTCGGCGAAGTGGCGCGCACGTCGATGGTGCGGCATGCCTTCGAGGTGCTGACCGGCGGGCGGCGCAAGACGCGGCTGATCTGCTTCTCGGACGATATGGACGGGCTGCGCAAGGTTCCGGACAATGTGCCGAACAAGGAGCTTCTCGCAGCCGCGCTCGACATGCCGCTGACGGCGGTCCCCGATCCGTTTGGCACCCACCCGAGTTTCGCCGCCCACAACAATGCGCGCCTGATGGCGTTCCTCGACCAGTTCGGCTTCGAGTACGAATTCTATTCGGCCACAGAGTGCTACCGTTCCGGCATGATGGACGCGACGCTTCTGAAGATGCTCGCAGCCTATGATCGCGTGATGGACATCATCCTGCCGACGCTCGGCGCGGAACGTCAGGCGACATATTCGCCGTTCCTGCCAGTCTGTCCGCGCACGGGGCGCGTGCTTCAGGTTCCGATGATCGCACGCGACGTCGCCAAGGGAACGGTGACGTATCGCGATCCGGAAACGGGCGAAGAGGTCGAGACGCCCGTCACCGGCGGCCACGTCAAGTGTCAATGGAAGGCCGATTGGGCGATGCGCTGGACGGCCCTCGGCGTCGACTATGAAATGGCCGGGAAGGATCTGATCGATAGCGTGACGCTCTCGTCGCAGATCTGCCGCGCCCTCGGCGGCATGCCGCCGGAAGGGTTCAATTACGAGCTCTTTCTCGACGAGAAGGGGCAGAAGATCTCGAAGTCGAAGGGCAACGGCCTGACGATCGAGGACTGGTTGAAGTATGCTTCGCCGGAAAGCCTCTCGCTCTACATGTTCCAGAAGCCGAGGGCCGCCAAGCGGCTCTATTTCGATGTCATCCCGCGTGCCGTCGACGAATATCTGCAGTTTCTCGCGGCATACCCCGGCCAGGAGACGAAACAACAGATCGAGAACCCGATCTGGCATCTCCACGCCGGTGACCCGCCGCGAGCCGATCTGCCGATCACGTTCGGGCTGTTGCTCAATCTCGTCGCCGCATCGAACGCGCACGACAAGGATGTGCTGTGGGGCTTCATCCGCCGTGTCGCGCCGGGTGCGACCGCTGAAGAGCATCCGCTGCTCGATCATCTGGCGGGTTATGCGGTTCGCTACTACGAGGATTTCGTTGCGCCGACCAAGACATTCAGGCTGGCTGACGAGACGGAGCGCGCCGCGTTCCAGGCGCTCGACGCTGCACTCTCCGCCGCGCCGCCGGACGCCGATGCCAGCGCGCTGCAGAATCTCGTCTACGAAGCCGGCAAGTCCAGCGGCTACACCAAGGAAACACTGCGGCAGTGGTTCCAGGCGATCTACGAGGTGCTGCTCGGGGCCAGCCAGGGACCGCGCTTCGGGTCGTTCATCGAGCTCTATGGCGTCGACAATACGCGGGCGCTGATTGCGCGCGGCCTGCGGGGCGAACTCGTCGGCGGCTGATCGCGACACCAAACTAGACTGGGATGCCCCAGGCAGCGAACAACGCGGCGATGAGTTCGTCGGTGCGGCGCTCGATGACCTTTACGCTCCATTCCTCTTCCTCCGCCGCCCGCTGCGACAGCACGAACGCAGATCGCTTGAAGATCTGGCGCTTGTCATTCCAGGGCAGCGTGCCCGCACGCTGGTTGTCGGCCTCGCTGAGGAATGTCAGGTTCCCGAGGCGGTTGATATGCTTGCGGGCCTTGTTCTTGCTGCCGATGATCTTGAGCCAGGGTGCGCGTTTAGGAACATTCTGCGGCAGGATATGTTCGATCGTCACGCGTGACCCGTCGACGGGACCAGGGTCGGCTCCCCAGATCACGCTCAGCCGACGCAGCACGGAGACCGCGAAATGCTTGTCGCGAAAATTTGGGCTGCGCAAATTCTCGAGCGCGGACGCAATTGTCTTTTTGTCAATCTCGAATTCCTGCATCGCGGCGACACTGGTGCCGGCCTCGATCTCCGCCAATAGCCGGATGATCCTGTTTTCCGCCGTGCGCGGATCAGTGCCGGCGATGCGCATGCACCACACCAGTGCTTCCAACCGGGCGAAGAACGCGGTGTGCTCCGGGTCGTCGACGCCCCGCATCTCGATCCAGTGGAGCGCCGCCGGCACCCAGACGTTGGGGTTGATCCAGTCGAGATGGATGAGCGCGCTCCTGACGGGCTCGGGCACGGGCCGTCCCGCAATGGCATGGCGGCGGATTGCTTCGAGGCGGTAGGCCTGCGGCAGGACATCGTCCTTGAGGAAGCCCAGACCGTTGCGGTCGAGCTGAAACGCCCGGATCAAATCCTGCTCGAGCGGCGCCTCCGATCGACGCCGAAGTTTGAGTGTCCTGATGTGGCCGAGCAGCGCGAACACGTCGGCCTGGCCGAGAAGCTTTTCGAGTTCCTGCCACAGCAGGTTGGCCTCGTAGCGCTCGGTACCTGGAAACACTTCGAGCAACCCGGACTTGATCTTCGATGCTTCGTCGAAAGGAAGCTGCGTTTCTTCGTCAAGCTGGAAGTAGCGCCAAGCCTCATCCTCGTCCTGCCAGGTTTCGCAGACGACCTGGCATGAGGCGATGAGATAGTCGGCAAGCGCCGTACGCCGTTCCGGCGTCCAATCCTCGCTCGACAGCTGTAGCCGGAAGTAGTCGCGGTTCTCGATGATGTTGCGTTCGCTGACCGACAGCGGGTCGAAGCCGTGGTCGAGCGGCTCGCGGGTTGCGGCAGGTTTCTGCACGAGTTCGGCGAACAGGCTGGAAACGGCCGGTTGTGGGTTCAGACGGAAGTGGACGGGGGGACTGGATGTCGCCTCGCCCGAATTGACACTCGGCAGTTCGATCATGGCGGCGAGACGGCGTGACATTCCCTCGACCAGATCGAGATCGCGAAGGACCGCGAAGAGGATCGTGAACGTTACGATGCGTTGATGACCATCGACGATCGAAGCGGGGCGACTGGCGTTTGGCCAGACCGTGCTGGCTCCGCCATTGGCGAGCTTTATCGTGCCGAGATGATAGCGCCGGCGCGGCCCTTGGCGTTCTGCATGCGCGATCAGATCGCTGAGGAGGGCGGCGGCTCTCGGCGGCTCCCAGGCATAGGCGCGCTGGAACCAGGGGATGATGAATGATCGGTCGCCGCCGAACAACTCACCCAGGGTGTTCGGCACGACCTCCATGAAATCAATTTCAGGCTGCTCTTGGTCCACTATCGTGCGTCCAGGCCCAGAAAAAATTGCCAGCAATATGAGTCGGGTTCAGCGCCGCGCCGGCAACATCAAACAGCCCCTTCGCGGCGGGCCGCTTCACGACTATCCGCGAGATAGGCTGAAGCCGCGGCGTCGGCCAAATCAATGCCGAAGAGCTTGCGAAGCTGCGCCAGATAGCGGTCTTCGCGCTCGGCGATCGTTTCGAGCGACCAGGTTTCGGCCGCTGTCACGTCGTCGACGATCGCAAGCCGTTCGGATAACTCGAGACCGTCGATCAAGATATCGCGCTTCTCGTTGAACTCGCGATTGCGCAGCCGATCGTTCATGCGCGACGGCAGTAGTGTCAGATTGCCGATGCTGTCGGTCGCGGCCGTGCGTTGCTCGCCGTCGGTGAAGTGTTGCCGCCAGCCGCTCGATTTCGGAGGCCGCACCGGCAGGACGTGCTCTACGGTGAGCTTATCGAGTGGCAGCCGGTTCAAGCGACCCTCGAGAGCGTCGTTGATCCGCAGCAGCAGCAGCTTGCAGATCTGAGAATTGCGCTTATAGGGATCGCGCATGTTGTAGGCGGCGAGGCGCAGTTCGTCGCGGGTTGGCGTCAGCGACTCATGATAGCCGGAGGTCGCCGATCCATCGCGGATGGCGGTGACGACGTGCTGGAAGCGGGTTGTCCGCCGGCTGTTGCTCTGGCGTGCGATGCGCAGGACATGCGCCAGCCGGTCGATGCCGCGTATGAGCGAGAGCGCCTGTTCAGGCTGGTCCCGGTACAAATGCAGTGCGATCAGCGCGGCGGGAATCCAATCGGTGCCGACGAGGCGTCGAAGATAATGGAGATATGAGCCGATCGTATCGAGTGAACGGTCAGGCTCTGCATTGCGAATGCCGACATAGGTTTCTGCGAAGGGCACGAGCACCTCTGACACGAAACGCGCTGGCCCGCCGGAGTCGCGCGCCAGTTGTCGGATGGCCGCGACGATCCGCGTCTCGCGCCGGCCGTGCGCCGCGCGCAGATGTCCGAGGAACGCCTCGAAGTCGTCGCCGAGAGATGCTTCGACCCCGTCCCACATGCGGGTGGCGTCGACAGCGTCTGGCGCGGCGATGCCTCCGATCAATTCCACCTTCAGGACGTCGTTGCGACGGAGTGGCTTGCCGCGCACATTCAGCACAGTGAACAGGCGGTGTGCGCGGTCGATGTCATTCGCGAGGGTTACGACGAAATGACAGTTCGCATGAAGATAGCGGGCGATTGCGGCGCGTTCACCCGCTGTCCTCATGGCGAGCGCGTTGTGCAGGCTGTCGCGAGCCTCGAAGATGCGGGAGGCGGAAGCCGAAACGTCGTCGCCGCCACCCATGTCGATCGTCGTGCCGCCCGGATCCTGCACCCCACGAGCGAACAGCGCCTGGTTGCCGCTTGAGAGCCGCAGCCGGTATGGGGAAATCGCGATCGGTTGATCTGCGTCGGCGGACACCATCGCGGTCTGCGACGTGATCATTCGGTCCATGGTGACCGCTTCCGTGGCTCCCGCCGGCGACATGTCGCGCAGCAGGGCGATCATGATCGTCAGTGTGACCAGCCGTTGCTGGCCGTCGATGATCTGATAGTGGGCGGGCGGGTGCGTCGTCGTGCCGCTTTTCGCGTCACCCGGCAGTGCCGTGTCCTCGTTCGCAAGCAGTAGGAGTGTGCCTAGAAAATAGTCAGGCTCGGCCGGCCCATCGCTTTCGGAATCCAGGCCGCATGCTGAAGAGACGTCATCCAGCAGCTGCAGTGCTTCTTCCCGCCCCCAGGAATAGGGGCGCTGAAACGCTGGAACTGTCAGATGAGTGCGAGCACCCAGAAGTTCGCCGAGTGTCAGCGAACCAACTAAAAGCCGGGGAACCATTGTGATCGAACCAATCCCGTTGCCATCATTATTTTTGTTGTGTCGACTGAACGGAGTAAATGTTGCGCCCGAGCTGCATCATTCCTGTGCGCTTTGAAGCAGCATCCTCGCCAGCGTCGAGACAGTTTATGACGCCAGCTGTGCCTGATCAGGAGCGGACGGGCCGCAGAAGCATCATACTCTTCCTCTTATTCTCACGGCCGTCTATTCCTCACTTGTAGAAGCACAATCACACGCAGAACAGGAGCGAAATTTCCATGGTGGCAGAAGATGCCGAACGCGCCGGCTCCACCGTCTACAAGATCGTCGAAAGCGCGGCATGGCAGCAGGCCATAGTCGAAGGCTTTTACGGCGGCTCTGCGGACGATCGCCGCGACGGCTTCATACATCTCTCGACGGCCCGGCAGCTGGAAGGTACGGCGCGCAAGCATTTCTCTGGCCGCGAAAATCTTCTTCTCGTCGCGTTCGATGCCGCGGCGCTCGGCAGCGAATTGCGCTGGGAAGCGTCGCGCGGTGGAGCCCTGTTCCCGCATTTCTACGCACCACTGCGCGTGGGGCTCGCGCTATGGTCTCGGTCATTGTCTCTCGACGTGGATGACGTGCCGAATGTGGCCCAGGCATTGGCCGCCAATGTCTCGACCGATCGCGTAGCAACGGGGTCGGATCGTCGATGATCTCCGCATTCGATATCGCTCGGCCCCTGCTGTTCGCGCTCGAGCCCGAGGCGGCCCATGAACTGACCCTGAAATCTCTGGAACGCGGTGTGTTCCGCCGGGCAACCGAACGCGATCCGGATTGCTTGCGCATTGCGATCGGTGAACTGAGTTTTCCAAATCCGATCGGCATCGCCGCCGGCTTCGACAAGGATGCGCGCGTTCCCGACGCGGTTCTCGATCTCGGTTGCGGCTTTGCCGAAATCGGCACGGTGACACCCTTGCCGCAAGCCGGAAATCCGCGCCCGCGGGTCTTCCGGCTGCCCGAGGATCGCGCCGTCATCAATCGGCTCGGCTTCAACAACGCAGGCCACGCGGCGGCGCTGCGCCGTCTCACCGCGCGGACCAGGCGCGGGATCGTCGGAGTCAACGTCGGTGCCAACAAGGATGCCGTCGATCGTGCGGCAGACTATGTCCTCGGCATCGAGACGTTCCACAACGTCGCCAGCTACTTCACCGTCAATATCTCGTCGCCGAATACGCCTGGCCTGCGCGACCTGCAGGCGCCGGCGGCTCTTGACGAGCTCCTCGCGCGGGTCATGGAGGTTCGCACACGGATCGATGCCGCGGGCCGTGGCAAGCGCCCGGTGATCGTGAAGATTGCGCCGGACATCGCAGCGGATGACGTGGCGGCTATCGCCGAACGCATGATGGCCCATCGCGTCGACGCGATCGCGGTGTCGAATACGACGCTGACGCGGACGGGCCTTGTCGGCCGGCATCGCAACGAGGCCGGCGGTCTCTCCGGCCGGCCGCTGTTCGAACGGTCAACTGCAATGCTCGCGCGGGTTTTTGAGGCGACTGGCGGGCGCGTACCGTTGATCGGCATCGGCGGCGTCGACAGCGGTGAGACAGCCCTGGCCAAGATCGAGGCGGGGGCCAGCCTGATACAGCTCTACACCGGGCTCATCTACGAGGGGCCGGCGCTGATCCCACGCATCAAGGCGCACATTGCACGTGCAATCGCGCGGGCCGGCGCGCGATCCATCGGCGACCTGACTGGCGTCAAGGCCAGCCAATGGGCGAAAAAGGACCTCCGAAGTTGACGGACGCCTGACGGCTTGCTTCGGCCGCGGGCGTGATCGGGCGTGATCGGGCGTGATCGGGCGCGTCGCGGTTCAATCGTCGGCCAAACCGCGCTGTATGATGCCCCGGAACTCGTCCCAAGTTTTGCGAGCCGGCAGCATGACGCGGTTCAACGCCGTCTTGGTCAACAGCATGTCGTGCAGCACGAGGTGGTCGATGCCGGTCGACAAGAAGCAGTCGATTGCGTTCTCTGGCGTCTCGACGATCGGCTCGCCGCGGATGTTGAACGAGGTGTTGAGCAGAACCGGCACACCCGTGATGGCCTCGAACTCCTTGAGCAGACGATAGAGGCGAGGGTTCTGGTTCTCGCGAACGGTCTGCACGCGCGCCGTGCCGTCGACGTGGACGATCGCCTGCACACGTTCGCGCCACTCAGGGTGAACTTTCTTGGCGAGCAGCATGAAGGGTGATTCCTCCTCACCCTCGAAAATCTCGGCGGACCTTTCCGCCAGGACGACGGGTGCGAACGGCCGGAACGCCTGCCGGAATTTGACGCGCTTGTTGACGATGTCCTTCATCTGCGGATTGCGTGGGTCCGCGAGAATGCTGCGGTTGCCGAGTGCCCGTGGGCCGAACTCCGCGCCGCCCTGGTACCAGCCGAACACCTTGCCGTCGGCCAGCAGACGCGCTGCGTCGGCGCAGATGTCGGAGCTGCGTGTCGCCTTCGCCTCGAGTTTGACCGAGGGGCGCGAGATCGCGGCCTCGACGTCGGCGTCCTTGTAGGGCTTGCCGAGATAGGCATGGTCCATCACGAAGGTGCGCGGCTGTTTCTGGATCGCGAGGTGGCCGTAGTAGGCGCAGCCGATCGCGATGCCGTTATCGCCCGCCGCCGGCTGCACCCAGACATTTTCGAAACCGGCTTCGCGGACGATCCGCCCGTTGGCCACACAGTTGAGGCCGACGCCGCCCGCGATGCACAGGTTCTTGGCGCCGGTCGTCTCGCGCAGCCACTTGGCGCGTTCAATGAGCACCTTCTCGGTGTCGTCCTGGATACGCCAGGACATGTCCTGCCAATGCCGAAGGCTTTTCGCTTTCTCCCAGTCGTCGTCGACTTCAGGGAACCACGGCCGATCGAATTCGGCGTCCCACGGTTTGAATTCGAGTTCGCCGTCCTTCAGCCACATCAACGGGGGGAACTGATCCGGCCGGCCGTAGGGCGCAAGACCCATGACCTCGCCGCACTTGTTCCAGTCGGCGAAGATGTAGCTCGACACGCGACTGTAGAGGGCGCCCATGCCGGGCATGAAGTAGAACTCGTCGCTGAGGAAGCCGCGCACCGGTTCGAGCCAGATTTTGCGGATCGGCGTCAGTTCCGAGCCCTTGAACGAATAATAGCTCTCGGATTCGCGGGCGAGCGGATTGACGCCCTCGGTCAACTGGCCTGGCTCGGTCACGTCCGCCGCATAGCTGCCGACGCCGTCGACGATCATCACGACGCCCTCGTCGAACGGCGACGGGGCGAACGCGCTGTAGGCGTGCGCTAGGTGGTGGGAAAGTGTGACGACCTTGTCGGACTGGCCGCGGAAGAAGGGATGCTGGCGTGCACGAAAGCGATCGTCGTGGTCCATGAACTCGGGGATGTTCTCATAGAGAAGGCGTGTCTCGAGTTCGGGTACGGGCAGCACATAGCAGTTCCAAACGACGAGCGAGACGTCACGGAGCGTGATGCCTTCCGCTTCGAGGCAATAGTCGATGATCTCCTGATAGAAACCCGTCGCGTGCTTGACGCGCGTGATGCGCTCCTTCTCGATGCCGAACACAACGACTCCGTCACGCAGCAGACAGGCGCTGACATCATGATCGTAAGCGTTGATGCCGAGGATGTAGGAGGGCTTGCTGGTCATCGAGATCATTCTTCCTTCTGGCATGCGACGCTGGTGCGGGAGCTGTGCGGAGACTTGATCGACATGTGCGCCGCTGGATCATATGCGGACCGCTTTGCCGTGAGGTTACCAGGTTGGCGTAGGTACCAAGACTGTGGCTGATCGATGACCTCAGAATAGGATGATTTGGGCCGCTGATGGGCAGCAGAAATTTGGTTCACCCTACTGACCGGGAGCAATGTCCGACATGGACAGGCGTGTTGTGTAATCCGTAGAAGTTTGCTATTAGAAGGGTTGTCGAGGTGCCCTGTCCTTCAGGGGGATTTCACAACCGTTAGAGTGCACTAGTTAATTTTTCTTATAGTGCACTGCAGCGCGGACACAGTGTGTCCCGTACCGCCTTCGCTCGTATTTTATTCGGGTGAAGGCAACGAAGCGGAGAGCCTAAATGACCAGCAAGAATGAGGTCGTCGGACAGCGGGGCGTGCTTGCGCATGCCGCGTCGTCGATTGGCGGTCTGTTGAGCGGCATGAGCCGTGCGGTCGTGCGTGGCACGGCTGTCGTGGCCATGGTCGCGATTTACGGACTGAGTTCGGTCGGGTCGTATGGCCTGAGCGCACTCGGATTGACGGGCGTCGTTTCGGGCTTGACGCTCGCATCGTCGGCCCAGCCTGCCGAAGCACGTCGTCGTCGTCGCCGTTCGCGTCGTCGGCGCGGTGTCAGCCTTCCCTTCATTGTCTTTGGACGCGGTCGCGGTCGGCGCCGTCGTCGTCGGCGGCGGAGGTGATTATTCGGGCGGGATCGAGCTGAGAAGCTGACGATCGCTCGGAAATCGAAATCTAGGTTAACAGAAATGCCCGTCGGCTGTGCAAATGGCTGGCGGGCATTTTTGTTTCAGGAAAAATGGCGAACGGTCGAGGGGCGCTTTGGGTTGTGGGGGAGCGCCGCCGGATTGGCAGCGCTTCAGAGACCTCGCCAGAGCCCTTGCCAGAGACCTTGCTAGTGCCCTCGCCAGAGCCCTTGCAAGTGACCATGCCAGAGACCTCGATTGTCGGGGGTATCTCGCGACGTCGGTTGTCCGGGGCGAGGTCGCTCCACCAACCATAAGCCTCCTGATAAAATGGCAGTTGATCTGGTCCTCGGGGGCAGTGAAGACTTGCTGCTTGCTGCTTGCTGCTTGCTGCTTGCTGCTTGCTGCTTGGTCCCGGCACTGCGTGATGTGAATGCCGATGCCGCGCGCGGCAGAGCAGGATAACGGGCATCAACGCTTCGGTCGCTGCGCAGGTGCGGTCCCATCGGCCTTCTTCTTGGCCGATGCCACGGTCGTGCCTTCGCGCTCGAGCAGAGCGGACTTGCGTTGCAAGCCCCACCTGTATCCGGATAGCTGACCGTCCGAGCGGACGACGCGATGGCAGGGCACGGCGACGGCGAGTGGATTTGCCGCGCAAGCCTGAGCCACCGCGCGCACGGCCTTCTCCGCACCGATCAACTCCGCGATCTCGCTGTAGGTCCGCGTCTCACCAGCGGGAATGCGGCGCAGCGCCTGCCAGACCCTGTGCTGAAACGCGGTGCCGCGAATATCGAGCGGCAGTTCGACACCACGCGATGGATGGTCGACGAGTGAGATGACGGATTGGAACGTGCGTTTGAGCCCCGCCTCGTCGCGTGAAATGGTGGCTCGCGGGAAGCGCCGGCGCAGATCGTCCTCGAGTGGCACCGGTGTGCCGCCAAGAAGGATCGCGCAAAGTCCCCGGCTGGTTTCTGCGACCAGCACATGACCGAGCGTCGCGATGCCAAGCGCGTAGCGGATGACATCGCTCTCACCGCCCTTGCGGTATGCAGAGGGTTGCATTCCCAGTATCTCGTCTGCCTTTGCGTAGAAGCGGCTTGCGCTTTGGTAACCTGCGTCGTGGACCGCGTTGGTTACGGCGATGCCCGCCGTCAGCGCGTCGCGCATGCGCGCGCGCCGCAGTTCCTCGGCATACGCTTTTGGCGTCAGTCCGAGGGCCTCCTTGAACAAGCGGTGGAAATGGTGCGGGCTGAGCCCGACCTCACGGGCGATGTCTACAAGTTTCAACGGGGCTTCGGTCGCTTCGATGAGACGGCACGCCGCGCTGATCCGCCGGGCGTTCGCATCATCGATCGAGCCCGCCACGTCGGGTGCGCAGCGCCGGCAGGGCCTGAAGCCATCGGCGCGAGCGGCGGCGGTGGTGTCGTAGAACTTGATGTGCCCCGGCCGTGGGCGCTTGGAGGGACAGGACGGCCGGCAATAGATCCCCGTGGTCGTGACCGCATACCAGAATATGCCGTCCGAGGCCCGGTCGCGCCGCGCGACGGCATGCTGTCGGGCCTCGGTCTCTGCGGTGCGGGCCGCTGCCTGGCCGCCGTCGTGTCCGCTTTCGAACCCGCTATCCGACACGTCCTCGCCTGCTTCGGACGACGACGTGGCCCGGCTCAGCGGCCGGCCACGCCGACCACGCCGGCTCGGCGCAGGCTTTTGTGTCACGTCTCTCATGCACCGAGGCTACGCCGGTAACGCGGTGCTTGCATCCCGTTCCTTGCTGTCAAACCAACAGGACAGGTGCGTGACCGGTGACGGCCGCAAACCCCGTCCTCGGGCGCAGGCAGGCGACGCACCTGCCCGCCGCGGGAGCCCGCATGCCCGAAAGACGTTGCGGGGGCGGTCTTCAGCCCTTGACCTGGAAGATCGCGCGCTGGGTATCGCCTGTCGTTTTCGGAATGCGCAATTCGAAGGTTCCGGGACGGATCGGAATAAAGCTGATCTCGGCTTCGCCCTCACCATCGAATTCGAGTGAATCGACGCCGAGCGGCCGGATCTCGATGTCATTGATGACGATCTCATTGATCCAGACATTGCGGAAGAACTCCGGCCCGGCGAGGGCAAGCTCCTGCGAGCCATCCGCCTTGATCTTGATCGTGTAGTACTTGCCGGCCTCGAGCTCGTAGGGCTTATCCGCCAGCGGCTTGCCGGCCGAAAGCGTGATCGGATCGAGCTTGGTCTTCTTTTTCAAGAGGCCCGACTGGGCGAAAGACGGGCTCGCGATCCCGATCGTCGCGATGAGCGCGAGGACGAGAATGCGGAAGATATGTGCGGTTCGCATCGGCGTTTCCCTTAATCTACGTTTGGCCATGCCTGCCTTCGGTGACAACCGTCGCGGCACGCTAACCGTTACGTTATAACTTGGCAACGCGATTGCACAAGCCACGGCGTGAATTGGCCTTCTGATTGAAATTTCCGCGGGATTGCGCGTGGAGTAGTGGGCTTCCAGAACGCGAAAACGCCCGCCGGGTTGTCCGCGGCGGGCGTCTTGGTTCGTGCGCTCGTGATACCGCGGTTCGCCGCGGAGATCGCTACTGGAAGCGCTTCCAGGTCACGGTGACCTTGGTCCCAGTCGGTACGCGCGGATAAAGATCGAGCACATCCTCGTTGTACATTCGGATGCAGCCCTTGGAGACGGCCGTTCCGATCGTCCACGGGGCATCGGTGCCGTGAATGCGGTACATGCTGGACCCCAAATAAAGCGCGCGCACGCCAAGCGGATTAAGCGGGTGCCCGCCCGGAACGAACGCCGGCAACTTGGGGTTCTCCTGCCGCATCGTCGGCGTCGGCGTCCACGAGGGGTTGACGCGCTTCGAGGAGACGTTCGTCACACCGGACCACCGGCTCTGCTCGCGCGGCACAGCAATCGGGTAGCTGATCGCCTCTCCCCGCTTGTGCACCCAATAGAGCTTGCGATCACCGAATGACACGATGATCTGGCGCGGTGCATATCGCGGCGAGAACGAAACAGTGTCCCGAGACCCACCGCTCCAGAGGAACGAGAAGAAGTCCTGGGCGGCCGCGGATCTCGTCTGCGGTGCGAGCAGCACGATGGCAAGTGATGCAACGGCAAGGTGGCGAAGCAGGCGTCTTGCGGACGACATCGATCAAATCCTCTTCGTCAGCTAATTTCTGGTCAGACCAATCTGGGTTCTGGGTTCCCCGCGGCCGGTCGGTAAACCTCGGCTGAGGGGAGCGTTAACGCTCCGGCAAAAGTACGCGTCCGGGCTCGGCTACCCGTGACCTTGCCGACTCGAACGGCGAGCGGCAAGACCATCGGCGGAATAAGTCGGCTGAACGCGCATATTTAATTCGTCAGGCGTGGGCATTGAGCAACAGCGTGCCTCAAGGTTGATCTTTTCAACATCTAACGAAGTCGTGAAGCGGCGAAGTTGAACTTGCATTTTCACGTCGAACGATGTCGTCCATTTTTGGCGACGTGGTCGCCTGCGGTTCTATCGCTCGCGACGAGTCCGCGGTGCCAAATTCATGCGCCCGCTGGTTCTGGCGGCGGGGCCTTGCCCGTCCATAAGGCCTTGCCCCACTGCGCGATGCGTTTGCCGTCGCTGCCTATCGCGATGAGGCTCGGGACGAGCACAAGCACCAGGACGGTCGCGGTCGCGAGGCCGAAGACGAGCGTAAGGGCCATCGGGATCAAGAACTGGGCTTGACGGCTGGTCTCGAAAATCAGCGGCAGGAGCCCGCCGATCGTCGTCAGCGACGTCAGCAGTACGGCCCGGAACCGGTCGCAAGCGCCGCCGACGGCTGCCTCTTCCAGCGCATCGCCGGCGAGCAGGCGCTCACGGATGCGGCTCACGAGAACGATTGAATCATTCACCAGAATGCCGGAAAGCCCGAGCAGTCCGATCATCGAGATGATCGTGAGATTGTAGCCGGCAACGTAGTGGCCGAACACCGCGCCGACGAAGCCGAACGGTATGATCGCCATCACGGCGAATGGCTTCCAGTAGCTGGCGAACACCCAACCGAGCACGATATAGATCAGGGCCAGCGCCAGCATCGCGCCTTGTTTCAGGTCCTTGAAGGATTTCTGCGTCTCGTCCGCGCGACCCTTGAACGTATAACTCAGCCCGTGCTTTTCCATGATCGGCGGCAGCACTTCGCGTGACAACCGCGCGAGCACGTCCTGCGATTTCGTCACGTCGCTGTCGATATCGGCCGTTACGGCGACGGTGCGGATGCCATCCTTGCGCTGGACGATCGAAAAGGTGCGCCGCTCCTCGATTGCGACAACCTCGATCAACGGTACGCGTTCTCCACTCGGGGCCGAGAGGTAGAGGCGCCCGAGGTCGGCGCGACCGGCAAGTTCCTGTTCACGCTTCACGCGCACCGTGATTTCCTCGTCGCCGCGAGCGAACCGCGTTGCGATCGTCCCTTCGAACGCGGCGCGCACCTGCTGGCCGATCATTTGTCCCGTGAAGCCGAGCGAGAGGCCGCGTGGCGTCAGAGTGAAGACGTACTCCTGCTTGCCGTAAGGCAAGTCGTCGTCGATGCCGCTGACGCCGGGAAAGCTCGTCAGCGCCTGCTTGACGTCCTCGGCCGCCTTCTTGAGACTTTCGATCGGGCCGTTCTGCAAGCGGATGTCGACATCGCGTCCCGGTGGTCCGCCGCGGCGTCCGAAGATCGCGACGCGTTCGACACCGGGTATTGCCGGAACCGCCTTGTTCCATGCGGCGACGATCTTTTTCGTTGGGATGTTACGGGATTCGCTCGGGGTCAGCTGCACGTCGACCTGGGCGAGGTTGTCGCCCTGCGCGCGCCCGGCCTGACCGATGGTCGAGAACACTGTATCGACGAGATGGCTGGGCGCGTTGGCGACGTCCAGCTTTTGGGCGTCGCTGGTGCTGGCGTCGCTGGTGCTGGCGCCACCGCCGGCATTCCCGGGCTGACGCGCGGATGCACTGGTGGCGCGGCTCTCGGGCAGCACTGCGCCTTTTCCTAGAAGTGAGGCTTCTGCTTTACGGATCGCATCCTCGACGCGCTGGACGGCGCGCACTTGTGCTTCGCGCGGCGTGCCGGGGGCGAAGGTCACCAGCGCGGAAATGTTTTCGGGCTCGGGCGACGGAAAGAACTCGAAACCGACTCGGCCGCCCGCAAGCATGCCGACCGCGAACATCAGGAGCGCGACGAGCGCGGCGAGCGTCGTGTAGCGCCAGCGCAATGTCATCGTGACAAAAGCTCGGAACGGCCCATCGCGAAAGCGCGCGAAGCCGCGATCGAAAGCCGCACGGGGGCGGCTCACCTTGCGGGCGTGCAAGGATGCGCCTCCATGCCGGAGGTGTCCCGGCAGAATGAGAAAGCACTCGATCGTGCTGGCGACGAGGACCGAGAGCACGACCAGGGGAATGGCGCCCATGATGTCGCCGATGCGATCACCGATGAACAGGATCGGCATGAAGGCGCACGCTGTCGTCAGTGTGGCCGCGATCACCGGCGCTAGCATCTTCAGCGCCCCCTGCTCGGCGGCCTCGAGACTCGGCATGCCGGCCTCCTCGTTGGTCGCCGCCTGCTCGCCGACGACGATGGCGTCGTCGACGATGATGCCGAGCATCATGATGAGGGCGAACATCGAGACCATGTTGATCGACTGGCCACTGATGTACATGACGCCGAGCGACGCCAGCAGGGCAATCGGGATGCCGGCCGCCACCCAGAACGCAATGCGGGCGTTGAGAAAGACGAACAGCATGACGAGCACCAGAACAAGGCCCTGCAGTCCGTTGTCGATCAGGATGCCCAGTCGCTGCACGACGAGCTTGCCGGCGACATCGTAGGTCTCGATGTTGAGTGTCGGCGGAAGGGTCGGACGTACCTTGTCGAGGTAGTCCTGCATGTTGCGCATGGTGACGAGCGTATCGGCGCCGAGGGAGCGCTGCACCTGAAGCTCGACCGCGCGCTCGCCCTTGAAGACGCCGATCTTGCCTTCGCGCTCGAAGCGGGTGTCGATCGTCGCGACGTCTCGCAACAAGACCTTTTCGCCGGTTGCCGCCGACTTGATCTCGATGTTGGCGATCGTCTCGGCCGTCTTGCGTTCGGCGCGGGAGCGCAATTGCACGTCGACAGCTCCCTCGAGCTTGCCGGCGGGAATGTCCTGCGTGTTGTCGCGGACAATGCGCGAGACCGCTTCGAGCGACAGGCCGAGACGGCGCATGTCTTCGTCACGCAGCGAGATCCAAACTTCTTCCTCGCGCGCGCCAACCAGCGTGACCCGGTCGATGCCCGCCGCGAGCAACCCGTCACGCAGGTTCTTGGCGTGGTTCTTCAAAACGCGCTCTGTGAACGGGCCGGATATGGCAATTCTCGCGACGTTGTCGAACAGCGTCGCCCGCGAGATGATCGGCCGCTCCGCCGTTTCAGGCAGCGTCGTGACGCGCGCAACCGCTTGCTCGACATCGCTCTGCGCCTTCTGCAGGTCGGCACCGGAAACGAGTTCGATCGAGATGACGGCCGAGCCCTCGCGCGCGATCGAGGTGACCTCGGAAACGTCGTCGAGGAAACGCAGCTCGGGCTCGAGAACGTCGAGGATATTCGTTTCGGTGTCTTCGGCGCTGGCACCCGGCCAGGCGACGGTCACGGAGATGATCGGAAAATCGAAGTTCGGGAAAAACTGTCGGTTGAGGCGGGTGACGGAAAAGAGGCCGATCAGAATGAGCGTCAGCATCAGGAGGTTCGGCGCCGTCGGATGGCGCACGAAAAGTCCAACGAGACCGTGACGTCCGCTCGCTGCGCCGCGCCTCTCGGCGGAGCCTCCGGTGGGCTTCGCGCTGCGTCGCGTCATGGCACCGCCGCTTCCTTGACGGCAACACCCTTGCCAGGAGTCGGCAGGCGTGTCGTCACGATCCGTTCTCCATCATTGAGCGGGCCGCGTAGAAGGAGATCGCTCCCCGCCGTGCCGACGATTTCCACCTTGCGCGGATCGAGACGGCCGGCGACCGCAACGTAGACGGTATCGCCATCGTAGAGCGCGGCATTCGGCACCTGCACGACATCATCGAAGCGTACATCCGGCACTTCGATTTCGACGAACGCGCCCGGGCGGATCTGCGTTGGCGTCGTCGGGTCGATGATGCGGGCGAAGACGTCGATGCCGCCGCTCGATGAACTGATCTGCGCACCGATGCGCGAAACCTCCGCCGCATACCGGAAGGCTTCGCTGCCGAGCCGCCACGTCAGCTCGATTTTGCGGCCTTCGAGCCGGCCGTATTTCGCAATCAGCCGTCCATACTGGCTGTCGGTCAGCGTGAAGCGCGCTTCGATCCAGGCGCGGTCGATCAGCTTTGCGATCTTGTCGTTGATGCCGACCATGCGGCCGGTCTGCGCCGAAACCTCGGTAACGTAGGCATCGAACGGCGCGGTCAGCACCGTCTCTTCGAGGCGTCGACCAGCCCGTTCGATGACGACATCGAGGCGAGCGACCGCGGCCTTGCTCTGGGCGATCCGCGCTTCCCAGACGGCGAGGCTGTTCGCGGTCTGGTCGGCGGCCTGCTGGCGCTGCAGCAAGATCTGGCGGCGGTCGTCCACCGACTTTTCGGACAGGTTGCCCCGCTGCGCGAGCGTTACGGCGCGTTCGAGATCGGCCTCAGCCAGTGCCAATTGCGAGCGTGCGTGTTCGAGAGATCTCTTTTCGGAGGCCAGTGATGCCTCCTGCTCGCGGATGCGGGCGCTCGTTTCCGTGCGCTGGGCCTTGGCTTCCTCGAGCGCCGTTCGGTAGTCGAACGGGTCGATCGTGATCAAGGATTGGCCGGCGCCGATCAGGCCGCCTTCGCGCAATTCGTCGCTTGTGGTGATGACGCGTCCGGAGACGAGCGCGCGAATGTCGAACTCGCGTCCGGCGACGGTCGTGCCGTAGAGCTTGAGCGTCGGCTGCAGGGTTTGACGCTTGACCGGATGCATGGTGACGGCAAAGACGCGCTCCGTCTGCGCCTGTTTGGGCGGTTCAGGACGTGTTGCCTTCAAGTACTGGTATCCGCCCCATCCGGCGGCGAGGACGGCAAAAGGCAGCAACGCCTTGGCGGTGAAGCGCACGACACGCGCGACGCGGGAGATGAATGGGTTTTGGGATCGGCCACTGGCCGCGGGACCTGGCGAGGCGGCCGGCGTGCCTAGCCGAGCGTCGCCGAAGTCCTCGACGGCGTTTCCGGGGTTCGCGCCCGGTTCGCTGACGTCAGGGCGCGCGGCAGGGTTGCCGACGGGCTTGTGCAACATGTCTTCGTCCGTTTCCGATCCGTGCGCGGCGGGCAAGTCTGCCCCCGCGATGATACCGTCCGGCTTGCGATGTCATGCTCGTATACGCTGTTCTCGTTAACACAGATCCGCCGTGCCATGGCGCGGCCGAGCGAAGTGCCGCACGTGAAACTCTGTTACGAAAAAGCGGCAATCTGTGGTTCTGCGACCGCCGAGGGCGTCCGTTGCCCTCCGAACGCTGACATTTGGCCGGCGTTCAACCCTCCGGATGCAGGGGCGGGACCGCTTCTCCGCCTCGGGGCGCGGGCCAAAGGGGCGTGTTGCCGCGTCTCGGTCGCTCAGCGTCGCGATGGGGCAGCGGCCTGTGCCGTCTGATCGTCGAGCGCCTTCATGGCGTCGACGGCGCCGGCGCCGAACGTTTCGTCGCTGCCGGGCTTGCCGAGATCGACGGCCGTCGATCTCAGCTGGTCGCGCAGGCCGGCCCGGCCGATCCTCGGCGAGCGAGACAGCACGAGCGCGGCGATGCCACTGACGTGGGCGGCCGCGAACGATGTGCCGCTCGCCATGTCGTAAGCGTTATCCGGCGCCGGCACGAGCACGTTGACGCCTGGCGCGGCGAGGTCGATGTAGGCCCCGGCGTTGGCATGCGCGTAAATGGCTTGCCGGTCGTCTATGGCCGTGACGGCAATGACGGCGGGTAGTGCCGCTGGAAACGCCGGGCGCGCCTTTGGTCCGCCGTTGCCTGCCGCGGCGACGAACACGACGCCATCACCGTCGCCCTTGTCGATCAGCCGGGTGACGAGGTCGTCGCGGCTGCCTTCAAAACTCATGTTGACGACGCGTGCGCCGTTTTCGAGTGCCCAGTCGAGCCCTGCTGCGACCCGTTCCGTCGTTCCGGTGCCGCGGGCGCCCACATTGCCGCCTCGACCGCTGCGGGCGCCGCCAGCGCTGACGCGGGGCTCCGTCGCCGAGCTTGTGCCCTCGAAGGCACGAACGGCGAGAATGCGGGCGTCCGGCGCCACGCCTTGCAGCTGGCCGCTGGCGGCGATGATGCCGGCGATGCCGGTGCCATGGGCGTCCGCGAAGGGCCCGGTCGAGCCGTCGCCGGTTGCGCCCGCTATGGCCGCACCCGTTGCGGTTGCAACCTTTGCGTTCGAGGCAGGACTCGCCTGCCCACTGTCAGCGGTGAACGCGTCGAAGGATTTGGTCACGGCGTCCCCGATTTCCGGATGCCCGCGGTCGATGCCGGTGTCGATCACCGCCACCAGCACGTTTTGGCCGCGAGAGACGCCGTGCGCTTGCCGTGCCTTGATCAGATCGACGGCATACTGCGGCAGCTTGACGGGGGCGGTGGCAACAGAGCCGGCGTTGAGACGGTAGATGTAGTTCGGCTGCGCCGCCGCGACGCCCGCTTCCCGTGACAGCGCCGCCACGACGCTTGGGACGGTTTCGCTGCGTGGAATACGCAACCGGTAAAGGCCGACGTCGAGATAAGTCAGGCGCCGTTCGGAAAGCAGCTGCAGCGCATAGGTGGCGATCAGCCGGTCGACGATTGGCTTCGGGGTCGCGTCTGTGATCTCGATCAGCACCTCGTCGGGCACGAAGTCGGAGTCCGCGGCCGCTGTAGCAGCTTGGCCGGGTGTCCGGACCGGAGGCGGCACGGCGGCGACCGGCGGCGGGCGTGGCGGCGGCAGCGTGATCGCTGCGCAGATCGCTCCTTTCCGTACCGATCCGGCCGGACAGCTCGTGTCGACGATGCGCTGGCAACGCCCGGCCATCCGGCTCCATCCCGACGGGCAGTCCGAAGACGGGCAGCGGCCGTCCGCCGAGGCTTTGCCGGTCGGGCATCTGAACGGTGGCGGTGGCACGGAAGGCGGTGCCGTCTCGATGGCGATGCAATGACGCCCGGCCCGCTTCGATCCCGAGGGGCATGGCGATGCAACGCAGCGAGTCCGCCAGCGGCTGAGGCGCGTCGGCCGCGTGCCGGCTGGGCAAATGCAGGCTCCTCCGACGCTCCGGCCGCCAATGCAGCCTGGCCGCGGCGGGTCGGGCCGGACGATGTCGATGCAGCGGCGGCCGGCGCGCACCTTGCCGGGCGGGCAACTGCCAGCCACGGGGATGCACTTGAAGCGGCCATTGCCAAGCGCGGTGACGCGCAGGCCAGCGCGGCAGATGCAGCCCTTCCCGGCGCGAGAGCCATTGATGCAGGTTATGCGGTCGCGTTTCGGTGGTGGTGAGCTTCCACCCGGTCGCCCCCCAGGGCGGCCGCCGCCGCACCAGCCAGCACGGCGTGCGGCACGAGAGCATCCCTTGGAAAGTTTTTCGATCTGCGGAATGATCTTGAGCCAGTTCGGCCCGCCGCCGCCCGGCCGGTATCCCCCGCCATAGCCGCCGGGCCTGTACCCGCCGCCGAATCCGCCCTGCCAGCCGCGGCCAGCTACTTCGTGACTGATGCCGGCCACGTCGCTGATCTCGTGGGCACTGAGTGGTGCGGCCCGCAACGCAGACGGAACCAGCAGCATCGATACGCTGGCGAGCAGAGCAAAAACCGCAGCCCAGGCCTCGATGGAAATCCGAGGCTTCGCGCGGCGTGATGGCGTGGCGACATTGGGCTCAATCGTCATGTCAATCGTACTCGGCAATTCTATCGGGCCTCAGTCGGCGTTACGCATGCCGGTAGTGAGCATAAGTGTACGTCCGGACGGCAAGCGCGCCAGGTCGTGAAGGTAGCCTAGTATTGGTCGTTCCGGCGGACATTTCGGTTCGAACTGGTTGCTGGCGTGATGCGGCGAACGACACTCGTTCGACGAGGTGCGTGGGATTGATGACGTTCGCCAAATCATTGGTCTTGTTCCGGTTGGCACGCTTCAAGGTGGCCACCCGGCTCGGCAATGCTGGCGAAAAACTGGAGGCAATCACCACGGCAACAGGGCTCTCGTTGAAATATCGTTCAGCCTAACCCGGATATCGAGCCTTGGCCAGCCGGTCCGGCCCTCGCAGTTGCGCAAGAAACGTGAGCGAAAATACCGCCCCGCCCGCCCGCCGACCGGATTTCGAGCCGACCTCTACGCCGCCGCCAGCATGGCGCGGAGAAATGGCATCAGCAGGTAGGCGGCATAGAGCAGCATCGCGGATAGCCCAAGTCGCAGCAGCCAATCCGGCAGGAAGCCCGTCAGCCGAGAACCGATGGCGATGCCTGGTATCGAGCCGGCGAGAAGTGCGGCTAGCACCAGCCAGTCGATGTTGCCGAGGCCCAGGTGGCCGAGCCCAGAGACGAACGCCAGCGGTATTGCGTGAACGACGTCGGTGCCGACGATGCGACGCGCCAGCAGCGCGGGATAGAGGAGCGACAGAGCGGCGACACCGATAGCGCCCGCCCCGACCGAGGTCAGCGTGACGAGGACGCCGAGCACGAGGCCGAACGCGAGTGTCGATTTTGGCCGCAACCGTCGTTCGCTCGGTATGTCGCTCGCGTCCATGCCCGTTTTGAGAATGTAGGGGCAGAGCGGAATGATGATGGCGCTTGCGACCAGCACGATGGCAAGGCCGGCACGGATCGTTGCTGCGGTATTGGCGGTGTCGGCTGCCATGACGACCAGCGAGAGCAGCGTCAGCAGCGCCGCGGACAGGCTCCCGGCGGCGAGCCATTTCAGGATTTGCCAGTCCACGTTCCCCAGGCGGTGGTGGCGCAAGGCGGCGCTCGCCTTCGTGATTGCCGCAAAAAGCAGGTCGGTTCCGACGGCGACCGCCGGCGGGATGCCGAATATCGTGATCAGCATCGGCGTGGTGATGGCGCCCGCGCCGACGCCCGTCAGTCCGACGAGGAACCCGACGACCAAACCCGCGGCCGACAACAACAGCAATGGTTCGTTGAGCGCGATATCCATTGACGTCCACGGCTTAAGGTTGGCGGCCCGCGCCAAGCTGCGAGCGATTGCGGTCGCGCCTTCGAGTTCAAGTCCGGGCCTGTCCGACGGGAAAGCGGCCCGCGTGACTGTGAGACAAGCTACTTTGCGACGTTAGTTGCCATCGCGCACGGCATCTATGCCTGCGGCCTTCAAAAGTAGCGCGACCTCCTCGACACGCCGGGCGAATTCCGCGCGCCCCTCAAAGGTATCGTCGATGTCGCGACAGAGCCCGCGTGCCAGGACCGACCGGTCGAGCCGGAACTCCGGACCTCGGCCGGCGGTTCCGCTGCGTCGGGACTTTGCTGAAGCCTCGGCGACCGTTCCGGCTGCGACCGTCGTCCCCGTAATGGCATCGACGACGAGAAACGATCCCGTGACCGGGGCCTCCGTGAACGGCTCACAGGCGACGGCCCGGCCGAGCACGATGCTTGCTGAGACGATATCGTTGCTCGAAGCCGTGGAGGCCGGTTGCGACGCGAACGTCGCGAGATCCAGTTCAGCGGTGATCTCGAGCCTGGAAATCGTCGCGATATCCGTCGTCGTCCGCAGAAGGTAGCCACCCCGAGGATCGAACGGATCGTCCGAAAGCCAGACGAGACGCGCCTCGATCTCGATGGCCGAAACCGGCGCCCGCATCGGGGATGCCAGCACATTGCCACGCGCGATGTCGAGATCACGATCGAGTGCGATAACGACCGCCTGGCCGGTTCGGGCCGTCTTGAGATCACCGTCGAAGGTGACGATGCGTGCAACGCGCGCCTCGCGACCGCTTGCGACATCGACGACGCTGTCGCCGACCGAAACTTCGCCCGCGGCGACCGTGCCGCCGAGGCCACGCAGATCGCGGCCGTCGCGCAGCACGCGCTGCACGGGGAAACGCAGGGGCGCGCTCTGATCCGCCGCGCGTCCCGGCGCTGCCTCGAGGCACTCGATCAGTGTCGGCCCGCCGTACCAGGGCATGGCGGCGCTGCCGCGCGTGACGTTCTCGCCGGTGACGGCGGCGAGGGGGATGGCGGTGTGCTCCAGGAATCCGAAATGCCGTGTCAGGGGCTGGAACTGGCGTTCGATTTCGCGGAAGACGGATTCCCGATAGCCGACGAGGTCCATCTTGTTGACGGCGAGGATGACCCGCTTGACGCCCATCAGGTCGAGGATGGCGGCGTGCCGGCGCGTCTGCGTCTTGACGCCGTGGCGCGCATCGACAAGCAGGATCGCGACGTCGGCATGGCTGGCGCCGCTCGCCATGTTGCGCGTGTACTGCTCATGACCGGGGCTGTCGATCACGACAATACGCCGTGTCGGCGTGTCGAAATAGCGCCACGCGACGTCGATTGTGATGCCTTGCTCGCGTTCGGCAACCAGGCCATCGAGTAGACGACTGAAATCCGGAACGGCCGTGCCGTCTGCATTGCCGCCGCCGACGAGAGACGCCCGCACATCGTCGGCGAGGTCGGTCGCATCCCAAAGGAGACGGCCGATCAGCGTCGATTTCCCGTCATCGACAGAGCCGCACGTCAAGATCCTGAGTGCTGGCAGCGGTAGATCCTCGAGCAGAGAATTGGGCAGGGCCGGCCGTGCACCATCGAAGGCGTCATGGAGACTTGGAATCGCGGACATCAGAAATAACCTTCCTGCTTCTTGCGCTCCATGGCGCCCGACTGGTCGTGATCGATAAGGCGGCCCTGCCGTTCCGAAGTGCGAGAGGACAGCGTTTCACGCACGACGTCATCGATGGTCGCAGCGGTTGATTCCATCGCGGCAGTCAGTGGCCAGCAGCCGAGGGTGCGGAAGCGGACCATGCGGTGTTCGATCTGTTCGCCGGGCCTCAGCGTCATGCGATCGTCGTCGACGACGATGAGCTGGCCGTCGCGACGAATCGTCGGACGTTCGGCCGCAAAATATAGGGGTACGATATCGAGCCGCTCGCGCAGGATGTAGCGCCAGACATCACGCTCGGTCCAATTGGACAGCGGGAAGATGCGCGCCGTCTCGCCGGCATCGAGACGCCCGTTGAGTAGCGACCAGACCTCGGGTCGCTGACGGCGCGGGTCCCAGCGGTGGCCTGGCGAGCGGAACGAGAAGACGCGTTCTTTCGCCCGGCTCGCCTCTTCGTCACGGCGGGCACCTCCGAAGGCCGCATCGAAGCCGTGGAGATCGAGCGCCTGCTTCAACGCAGCGGTCTTCATCACGTCGGTATAGACCGATGGCGCATGCTCGATCGGCGATATCCCGCGCGCGACGCCGTCTTGGTTGGTGTGGACGATCAGCGGCAACCCGAGGTCGCGGGCGGCTGCGTCGCGGAACGTGATCATGTCACGAAATTTCCACGTCGTGTCGACATGGAGGAGGGGGAAGGGCGGGCGCTCGGGATAGAAGGCCTTGCGCGCCAAGTGCAGCAGGACAGTGGAGTCCTTGCCGATGGAGTACAGCAGAACGGGCTTGGCGAATTGCGCCGCCGCCTCGCGAAAGATGTGGATGCTCTCGGCCTCGAGGAGGTCGAGATGAGTCAATGGGCGCGTCATGGTGTTCACCCGCGATTGAGGTGTTTCGGTTCGGGTTCGCAATGTCGCCGATGTGCACGTCTTGCGCCGTCAGTCAGAGACGGTCAGCCAGTGCGACTGTCAGCCAGTGTGACCGTCAGGCCTCGCCGCCTGGCATTCGCTTGCCGGCATCGGCCCCCGGGCTGTGCAGACCGCATTCCTTGCTGTCTGCGCTCTCCCACCACCAGCGGCCGGCACGAATGTCCTCACCCGGCTTGATGGCCCGCGTGCACGTCTGACATCCGATCGAGGGGAAGCCGCGCGCGTGCAGCGGATTGATGGGGATGCGATTGGCCTCGATGTAGGATTCGAGGTCGGCGAGTGACCAGTCGGCGAGCGGGTTCACCTTGATCAACCCGCGCTGGGCATCGAAGCTCGCAAACGGCAGGTCGCCGCGACCTCCCGACTGCGCGCGACGCAGACCTGTAATCCAGACTTCCGCGCCAGCAAGTTCGCGATCCAACGGCTGCACCTTGCGCACATCGCAGCAGGCCTTGCGTCCGGCAAGTGACTGCCGGAAGCCGAGGACGCCATCCCTGGAGATCAGTTCATCGAGTGCCCTTCTCTCGGGCGATACGATGCGGATGTCGCGTCCGTAGCGTTCAACGCTCGCCGCGATCGTCTCGAGCGTTTCGGGAAAGTGGCGTCCGGTGTCGAGCGTGAAGACGTCGACTGCCGCCGAACTCGCTGCGATGGCGTGCAGAACGGCCTGGTCCTCCATGCCGAGACTGGTC
Organism: Hyphomicrobiaceae bacterium; assembly: GCA_020442185.1. Classification (GTDB taxonomy): domain Bacteria; phylum Pseudomonadota; class Alphaproteobacteria; order Rhizobiales; family Hyphomicrobiaceae; genus JAEUMD01. The sequence continues at coordinate 6,792 of JAGRKS010000013.1, read as the reverse complement.
GAGAAGACAACGCCGTCGGGATGGAGCGAAACGATGAGGCCGATGCGCTCGGCCAGCGTGCCGGCATTGCCGAGTTGCGCGTCGAGAATGCGGGCCGACGCTTCTCCAGCTGCCGTTGCTGCGCTGTCGTAGGCTGCGTTGTTCTGACGGAGGTTTACTTGAATGCTCATATCATCCTCGTTGGTGAAGTGGCGCCAGTTCGGCATGACGCCGTTCGGGCCTTCTCGATGTGGGGCGCGCGCGCTCGTGGTCGCGGATGGCGCCCGCCTGGTACACGGTCGCAAGCGACGGTATGCGGCTCGCCTCGAGCGCGCGGATGGTTGGGGCGTGAACGATTTCGAAACTGTCGAATCCGCATCGCTCCATCAGCCCGATCTGGTCGAGCAGCACGTCGCCGGTGGCGCGCAACCCGCCTTGGTAGCCGAAGCTGTCCCGCAGGCGCCGCGCCAGCGAATAGGCGCGACCGTCGGTGAACTTCGGGAACGTAATGACGACGAGCGCGACACGCGAAAGTTCCATGAGATCGCTTGCTTCGACATCGTGCGCGTTGACGTCGACGCCGGTCATGGCCGGATCGTAGGCGGCATCGTCGAGCACGGTTCGCCAGATCGCCAGCGGCAGAATCTGGCGCCTGCCGTGACGGATCGGCAGGGCGTCGCCGAGGCGATGCCAAGGATCGTTCGTGAAGGTGCCGTTGCGATAGATCAGCATGGCCTCAAACTCCTGCCGCTGTCAGTTGTGGTGCGCGCGCCTCGTCAGTCGTTCCGGTGTTAGAGGTGCCCGCGTAGAGTGCAGCCTTGAACGGTGCGAGGCCGAGCCTGCGGTATGCCGCGAGAAAGGTCTCAGACGGCCCTTGACGTAACGCGAGATAGGTCTCGACGAGGGTCTCGATGGCGCCGGGTACATCTTCCGCCGGAAAGCTTGGTCCGACGATGGCGCCGATATCGGCATCGTCGCCGGGCGAGCCGCCAAGCGTGATCTGGTAGTGTTCGGTGCCCTTCTTGTCGACGCCGAGGATGCCGATGTTGCCGGCATGATGATGACCGCAGGCGTTGATGCAGCCGGAGATGTTGAGACGAAGTTCGCCGATATCCTCGACACGCTCCGGCGCCGCGAAGCGGGCAGCAATCGCCTGCGCCAGTGGTATCGATCGCGCGTTGGCGAGGTTGCAGTAGTCCAGGCCGGGGCAGGCGATGATGTCGGTCAGCAGGCCGGCGTTGGCGCTGGCGAGGCCGGCCGCGACCAGCCCGTCGTACACCGTCGCGAGATCGTCGATTGCGACCGTCGGCAGCACGATGTTCTGCGTGTAGGTGATGCGCAGTTCGTCACCACTGTGGCGCCGCGCAAGATCGGCGACGGCGTCCATCTGGTCGGCTGTCATATCGCCGGGAATGAGTCCTGGTTCCTTGAGCGCGATGGTGACGGTGCGATAGCCCGGCGTTCGATGCGCGGCGGTGTTGTTGCGGTAGAAGCGATCGAATGCGGCATCTGTGGCGCGTCGCCGCGCGACGGCGGCCGCAGCCACCGGGCGGCGTGCGAACTTTTTCGGCGCAAAATGCGCGGCGATACGCGCGTATTCGGCCTCGGGAAGATCGATCTGCGGCTTGTCGATGCCGCTCCATTCGGCTTCGACCTGGCGGCGGAATTCGTCGATGCCGATGGCGTTGACGAGGATCTTGATGCGGGCCTTGTAGATGTTGTCGCGCCGTCCGTGCAGATTGTAGACGCGCATCACCGCCTCGAGATACGAGAGCAGGTGCTCCCTGGGGAGAAAGCCGCGCAGTTCCTGGGCGACGTAGGGCGTACGCCCCTGGCCTCCGCCGACGTGGACGGCAAAGCCCGAGCGCCCGTCGCGGCCTTTGACGATCCTGAGGCCGATATCGTGGAACAGGACGGCCGCGCGGTCCTCGAGCGCGCCCGAGATCGCGATCTTGAACTTGCGCGGCAGGAACAGGAATTCCGGGTGGACGCTCGACCATTGACGGAGAACCTCGGCCCAAACGCGCGGGTCCTCGATCTCGTCGGCGGCGACGCCTGCGTAGGGGTCGGCAGTGACGTTGCGGATGCAGTTACCGCTGGTTTGCACCGCGTGCATGTCGGCGGCTGCAAGTGCGTCGAGGATGTCGGGTGCGTCCTCGAGCTTGATCCAGTTGAACTGGATGTTCTGGCGTGTCGTGAAATGTCCGAAGCCGCGATCGTATTGGCGGGCGATGTCGGCCAGCGTGCGAAGTTGCGACGACGAGAGGACGCCGTACGGGATCGCAACCCGCAGCATGTAGGCATGGAGCTGCAGGTAGAGACCGTTGTGAAGGCGCAGCGGCCTGAACTGTTCCTCGGAGAGCTCGCCGGTAAGACGGCGCCGGACCTGATCCCGGAATTGGGAGGCCCGCGAGCGGACGAAGGCATGGTCGTAGGAATCGTAGCGGTACATGGCGGGACGATCCTTCCTCGATCGGTCGATGGGCTCGTTCAGACGGTTGGGCGATGCTGGGCGCGGATCGTCTCGCGCATCGAGGCGGGGGCGGGCGTGCCGGCTTCGATGCGCACATCCATCAGGTATGCGGAGACGATTTCGTTGGCGGCAGCGGCCTCGGCCGCGACGGCTTCGATCTCGGAGCGAGCGGCTGGTGTATCGGCGATGCGAGCGTCCGAGAGTTCGGTGGTCCAGCGACCGTCGTTCCCGAGATAGACAACTTCGCCGCTGCGCAGCAGGTTGGCCGTTATGATGCTTGGGTGGGTCATGACTATCTTTGCTCGTCTTGGTCGGCGTGGTTCTGGTCGCGGATCGTGTCAGCCGGCCGTCTGGTTGGTGCGGTCGTGCAGGCTGTCGGGATCGATCAAGAGTTCGAGCCCATCGAGGCCGGCCGTCATCTCGATCTGGCAGGCGAGGCGGGAATCTTCGCCCGCGGTCGCGATCTCATCGAGCTTGGCAAGTTCGTCGTCGCTCGGCGGGGCAAGCCGTTCGCGCCAGTTTCCGGCGACGCGGACATGGCAGGTGGCGCAGACACCCGATCCGCCGCACTCCGCCTTGATCGGCAAACCGTAGGCGCGGATCAGCTCAACGACGCGGAACCCTTCGGCCGCTTCGCATTCGAATCTGGAACCGTCCGCCAGCCGCACGTTGAGGGTCAGAAAGCCGGCGTCACCGTCCTCATCGAAGCGGTCGGCAGGTCCGTCCACTTCGCGGGACTGTGTGTGCGAATGATCGAGTTGGCTCTCGATTGACATAGGATCACCTCGTTAGCGATGACCGAAACATACGCAAAAATATTGCGTAAAGAAAGATATCGGATGAAGAAAAGAGGAAAATAATCCAACAAGTAGCCAATGTAGGAACAATTTTCCGAAGCTGTCGCTGCCGCGCTGTTTTTGGCTCGCGGAAGGCGAGAGTTCGCGGCGGTTCATTCCCGCCTCATCGTTGCGATGCAGCATTGAATGCAGGCCGCGAACCGCGGACCCTCTGCCTGATCGCCGCTCACCGGACGTATCGGTGCTTCGGTGCGCCCGCTCCGCCATTCTTCGGGTGCGAGCGTCTTGCCGCATCGGGCGCAATCGCGTGGCCCGTGACTTCGGCCGGCTGTTCTGCCAGTATCCGCGCTCTGTGAAGCCCAAAACTGACTTGGGGCGCCGCGATTGGCGCCGGCCGCCAGCGGTCGCCCACGAGCCGCACGTATCTCCAGGAGACGACAGATGAGTGTATCGAAGACGCAGGTCCTCGACGAACTGCGCCGGGTCAAAGGCCCCGATCTCGAAGGCAATATCGTGGATCTCGGTCTCGTGTCGGAGATCCTGTTGAAGGATGACCGCGTCTATTTCTCGATCACCGTGCCTGCAGCGCGCGCTGGTGAGCTCGAGCCGCTGCGCAAGGCCGCGGAGAAGGTGGTCTCTGATCTGGCTGGCGTTGCAGGCGTTACGGCCGTGTTGACTGCGGAGGCCGGAGCCGGCCAGGCATCAGCTCCGCCAGCCGGTGGCTATGGCGGCAACGTCACCGAGCACCCGCGTGTGCAGGAGGCGAGGGCGCGGGGTGCGACAGGCGAAGGTGGCCGGCCGCCGCAACCGCAGCCGCAGCCGCAAGGCGGTTCGAAGCCGGCGACGGCCGGCGTTCCCGGCGTCAAGCATCTGGTCGCGGTCGCCTCGGGCAAGGGTGGCGTTGGCAAATCGACGACGGCCGTCAATCTTGCGCTCGGCTTCCAGGCGAATGGCCTCAAGGCCGGCATCCTCGATGCCGATATCTACGGCCCCTCCCAGCCGCGCCTGCTCGGACTTTCCGGTCGCCCGTCGCCGGTGCCTGGAACCAACGCGCTCAGGCCGATGGAAGGCTATGGCCTCAAGGTCATGTCGATGGGGTTTCTCGTCGATGAGGGCACGCCGATCGTGTGGCGCGGACCGATGGTCGTTTCCGCTCTCAACCAGATGCTGCGTGAAGTTGCGTGGGGCGATCTCGACGTTCTCGTGATCGATATGCCGCCCGGTACGGGCGATGTGCAGCTTTCCATGGCCCAGCAGGTGCCGCTATCGGGCGCGGTGATCGTGTCGACGCCGCAGGATCTGGCGCTGATCGATGCCCGCAAGGGCTTGAACATGTTTCGCAAGGTCGATGTGCCGGTGCTCGGCATCATCGAGAACATGAGCTACTTCATCTGCTCGAAGTGTGGCGAGCGGCACGAGATCTTCGGCCACGGCGGCGCCGAGAACGAGGCCGAGAAACTCGGGCTACCCTTCCTTGGCGGCGTGCCGCTGCACATCGACATCCGCACCCGGTCCGATTCCGGCCAGCCGATCACGGCAACCGATCCTTCGAGCGTGCATGCGCAAGTCTATCGCGAACTCGCGGCCAAGGTGTGGGCGGAAGTTGCCGCCGCGCAGGGCCAGCGGCTGACAGCACCGAAGCTCGAAATTGGCGATGGCGGTGCGATGCTGACCGTCACCTTCGATGATGGCCGCACGCACGAGCTGACAGCCGAGATGTTGCGCGTCATGAGCCCATCCGCCGAGGTTCAGGGCCATTCCGCCGATCAGCGCGTGACGGTCGCCAAAAAGAAGAACGTCAAGATTTCCAAGCTCGAGCCGGTCGGCAATTACGCCGTGAAGATCGTCTTCGACGACGGGCATTCGACGGGCTTGTTCGCCTGGAGCTATCTCGATCTGCTGGGCAAGGAGAAGGCCGAGCGGTGGGCCGAGTACGAGGCGGAGCTTGCCGCGAAAGGGCTGAGCCGCGCCTGAGAGGCGAAGAGTTCGCGCCATGGGTATGGATCATCGGATCGCGACGCTTGAAGCGCTGGAGCGCCACTACGCGGCGCCGCGGCCGCAGTCACTCGTCAAGGAGGTGGGGCGGCTTACTGCCGAGTACCGCGCGTGGATAGCCGCGTCCCCGTTCGTCGTCCTGGCGAGCGTCGGCGATGGCGGGCTCGACTGCTCGCCGCGCGGCGACGACCCCGGCTTCGTCCAGGTGCTCGACGAGACGACACTTCTGCTGCCGGATTGGCCCGGCAACAACCGGATCGATACGCTGCGCAACATCGTGGTCGATCCGCGTGTCGCCCTGCTATTCCTGGTGCCGGGACGAAGTGAATCCATCCGGGTTGTCGGCCGCGCCATCATCTCGGCCGATCCAGCGTTGCTCGACCGCTGTGCTTCACACGCCAAGCGGCCCGTCACCGTCCTGGTGATCACGATCGCCAGCGTCTATTTTCAATGTGCAAGGGCGGCGATCCGATCGAGACTGTGGGACGGTGCTGAAAGCGGCAAGAGCCTTCCGCTGCCGAGCATCGGCGAGATCCTGCAGGCCATTGCCGCAGATGGCGAATTCGACGGCAAGGCTTACGACGCCGAACTCGGGGAGCGCGTCAACCGCAGTCTCTACTGAGGGGCATTAGACGAAAATCCCGAACAGCAATCCCTCCTGTAGTTCCTCACCCGGTTGACGGCCAAAGGACGTCGACCTGGCACCGCAACGGCATGCGGGGGCATCGCGCATCGGGGCGGGCGATCATGGCGTGGTATTCCACATGCGGCGCCCTAAGCACAACCTTGGTCCAGAGCTCGAGAATGACGTAGCTCAATTGTCAAATTGCCGGGTTATCCTAGATTTTTGCGCAACGTTCGAGATCATTTGCCAGTGTTACACCCGTCGTTCAAAGGACACGCGATGACCCAGAAGAAGTCCAAGCCCGCCGTTACAAAGGCGCCTCAAGCAAAGACGATCAGAACAGGCGCCGCCGGCAAGGCGACGGCCGCCGAGGCGGACTGGATCGACGCCGAGCTACAGGACAGCTTCGACGAAGAACTCGAGCTCGAGATCGACGACCAGCGTGCGCCCTTCGACATGATCGGATTGTCCGCTGCCCGGAAGAAATCGGAGATCGATCGCCGGACGTATTTCCGCGAGCTGTTCCGGATGCAGACGGAGCTGATCAAGCTGCAGGATTGGGTGCAGCACAAGAAGCTCAAGGTTGTCGTGCTGTTCGAGGGGCGCGATGCCGCCGGCAAGGGCGGTGTCATCAAGCGGATCACGCAGCGGCTCAACCCGCGCGCGTGCCGCGTCGTCGCCCTTCCCGCGCCAACCGAGCGCGAGAAGTCGCAGTGGTATTTCCAGCGGTACGTGCCGCATCTGCCGGCCGCCGGCGAAATCGTCCTGTTCGATCGCTCCTGGTACAATCGAGCCGGCGTCGAGCGGGTCATGGAGTTCGCAGGCCCCGATCAAGTCGAGGAGTTCTTCCACGACGTACCGGAGTTCGAGCGAATGCTGGCGCGCTCGGGCACCAAGCTGATCAAGTACTGGTTCTCGATCAC
>JAGRKS010000104.1 GCA_020442185.1 Hyphomicrobiaceae bacterium | reverse complement strand
CATCTTGTCGACGGGCGAGAAGAAGTGGATGCCAACGAACCGTGCGGGATCGCGCGAGAAGGTGGCGAGATCCGCGATCGGCAGCGTCGATGTGTTCGAGGCGAAAATCGCGCCTTCGGGCAAGTGCCTCTCGGCGGCCTCGATCACCTGTCGCTTGACGTCGGGATGTTCGAAAACGGCTTCAATGCACAAGTCGACGCCATCGAGCAGGGCATAGTCGGCGGTCGTCGTGATGCGGGCGAGGACCTTTGCCGCTGCGTCGGCCGACATGCGGCCCTTGGAGACCCTTCCGTCGAGAATTTTCGACGCGTGGGCTTTTGCCTTGGCGGACGCTTCCTCGGTTTGGTCGATGACGACGACGTCGATGCCGGCCGTCGCCGCGACGTACGCGATGCCAGCGCCCATGAAGCCGCCGCCGCCGATCACGCCGAGTTTGCCGACCGACATGTCGGGTATGCCCTGCGGCCTGTGCGCGCCCTTCTCGAGGGCCTGCTTCGAAACGAAGAGCGAGCGGATCATGTTGCGGGACTGCGGGCCGAGGACAAGCTTGGTGAAGTAGCCGGTCTCGATCGCGAGCGCGGTGTCGAACGGCACCTGCACACCTTCGTAGACGGCCGACAGAATGGCTTTCTGCGCATCGTAGAGGCCGTACGTGGTTTTGCGGATCATGGCGCTGGCGCCCATGAACACGGGGAAGCCCGCGGGCGTCTGCGGCGCGCCGCCGGGCAGCTTGAATTTCGGTTGGTCCCAGGGCTGCGCGAACGCCGGGACGGCCTTCTTGTCGCCGTCCTGCCGCGCCTTGAACACGCGCTCGGCCTCGGGCATCGCGGCGCGCACCCAGGCCTTGGCGGCTTCCAACTCGCTGCCGGGAGCCACCACCTCATGGACCAGCCCCGCCTTGAGCGCGGCCTTTGGATCGTGGGACCGGCCCTCGAGTATGACCGGGGCTGCTGCCATGACGCCGACCATGCGGCAGACGCGCTGCGTTCCGCCGGCGCCGGGCATCAGGCCGAGCTTGGCTTCGGGCAGGCCCAGCTGCGCCTTGGGATTGTCTGCCGCGACGCGGTGATGGGCCGCGAGCGCGACTTCGAACCCGCCGCCGAGCGCGGTCCCGGAAAGTGCCGCTGCAACCGGCTTGCCGCATGCCTCGAGCCGGCGCAGCAAGCGCTGCAGCGTCATGGTCCACTCGAAAATCTGCTTGGCCTGAGCTTCGGCCGGAAGATCGCGGACACGCGCCGACCAACTCGCCAGCATGGACAGATCCGCGCCAGCGATGAAGTCCTTCTTCGCCGAGGTGACGACGATGCCCTTGATCGCCGCCGATGTGACCGCCTCTTCCACTGCGGCTGCGAAATCGCCGATCGAGTGTTCGTTGAGCACGTTCATCTGGCGGCCCGGCATATCCCAGGTGATGACGCCGATCTGATCGTCATCCACCGCGATCGAAACCGCTTTGACGGTATCCTGCATGATCGTTCCCCTTCGCTCAGACGCGTTCGATGATGGTGGCGGTGCCCATGCCGGCGCCGATGCACAGCGAGACGAGCGCGGTGTTGAGGTCGCGGCGTTCGAGTTCGTCGAGGACGGTGCCGAGGATCATGGCCCCCGTCGCGCCGAGCGGGTGGCCCATCGCGATGGCGCCACCGCAAACGTTCATGCGCTCGTGCGCGATGTCGAAGGCCTGCATGTAGCGCAGCACGACACTCGAGAACGCTTCGTTCAACTCGAACAGGTCGATGTCGGCGATCGACATGCCGGCGCGCTTCAGGATTTTCTCGGTGACGTCGACGGGGCCGGTCAGCATCAACGCCGGTTCAGAACCGATGGCAGCGAACGCCCGGATGCGCGCCCGTGGCTTTAGGCCGTGGGCGGCTCCTGCATCCCGGTTGCCGAGGAGAACGGCTGCGGCGCCATCGACGATGCCCGACGAATTGCCGGCGTGGTGGACGTGGTCGACAGCTTCGATCTCGGGGTGTGCCTGGATGCCGACAGCGTCGAAACCGTACTCGACGCCCATCTGGACGAATGCCGGCTTCAAGGCGCCGAGAGACTGCATGTCGGCCTCGGGCCGGATGGTCTCGTCGCGGTCGAGCACGGTCAGCCCGATCATGTTGCGCACCGGAATGACGGAGCGGGCGAAGCGACCTTCGGCCCAGGATTGCGCCGCGCGCTTCTGGCTCTCGACCGCATAGGCATCGCAGGCCGTCCGTGAAATGCCGTACTTGGTGGCGATGAGGTCGGCGGAAACGCCTTGTGGCATGAAGTAGGAGGGAATCGAGATGGCGGGATCGACGGGCCAGGCGCCACCGTCCGATGTCATCGGCACGCGCGACATGCTCTCGACGCCGCCGGCGACGACGAGATCGGACGCGCCGCCCGCGATCTGTCCTGCGGCCATGTTGATCGCATCGAGGCCCGAGGCGCAGAACCGGTTGATCTGGATGCCGGGTGTCTGGTCGCCGTAGCCGGCTCCGAAGACCGCGGCGCGTGCGATGTCCATGCCCTGCTCGCCGACCGGCATCACGCAGCCGAGGATGACGTCATCGACCGCGGTCGTATCGAGGTTGTTGCGGTCACGCAGCGCCGCGAGCGTCTGGCTTGCGAGAGAAACAGAGGTGATCTGATGCAGCGAGCCATCGGGTCGCCCCTTGCCGCGTGGCGTTCTCACCGCATCGAAAACATAAGCCTCGGCCATCTCTCGCTCCCCGTTTGCTCTATCGTGGTCGCCGGTCTCGCTACGCCGGAATTTTGTTTTGCTGGCGCTTCCAGGCGCATCGCGCGGGAGCCGCCGCTCGTGGTCTACGTAACCGTGGCGCATTTGGCCGGCGGTTGCGACGGCGCGCAAGCGCTTCACGCGAGATTGCCCGCAATCAGCGGGATAAAGGGGTGGTCCGACCGGCGCCGCCACGTGTATAGCGTTGACGTATACGTAAAGCAAGTGGCGAGATGCGGCCTGCCCGTTCAAGCGGGTCCTATGCCGGTGCGTGGGGCCATGCGACGATCTGCTTCCGGGGTGGACGGTGGTCCAGGCGCCGGCACGAACGTAAGGTTTCGGTCAGCGGCTTGGCGCCTCGTGCCCTCTGGACAGAGCGACGACCGCGGGTCGCGGACCGCAAGACGAGAGGAGAACCGATGAGCGAGCCGACGTCACCCGTCAGTGTTGAAGACGCGATGTCGTCGCGCGGGATGTTGGACCTCGAGCCGCACCTCGCCGCAATCATCGTCGGGCACGGAGAGCGCGGTCGCGATTTCTCCAATGCGATCCTGCAAAATCATGCCAAGGCCGTGTCGGAGAGGCTCGGCAACGTGCCGGTGTTCGCGGGCGTTCTGAGCGGATTGCCGACGATCGAGGCCGCTCTTGGCAAGGCAGTGAACACGGGGGCGCGTCGCATCCTGGTCTACCCCTACTTCATGGCTGCCGGCTTTTTTGTTTCGACCCGCGTTCCGCAGCGCATCGCCGGAGCCGGTGCGAGCGAGCGCTGCCGCATGCTGGGTCCGCTCGGCGCCGATCCGGGACTTCCCGCGCTAGTGTTGCGCCGGGCGGCGGCCGTGGCGGTTGACAATCTCGATCAGCCCGCGCGGGCGTGCCGGCTCTTGCTCGTCGGCCATGGCTCAAAGGTGGCGCGTGCGTCGGCGGAAGCGACGGAGGCGGTTGCCGCAGCCCTGCGCCGCGCGGGTGAGTTTGCGAGCATCGAGACGGCATTTCTCGAGGAAGCACCGTTTCTCGATGACGTCATTGGTCAAGACGCCGAGGGACGAGATGCGAGGCCGACGGTGATCGTCGGGTTGTTCAACGGCGATGGGCTGCATGCCGGCGAAGATGTGCCGGCTGCGATGCAGAAGGCAAAAGGTCCCGTCGCTTATACCGGGGCGGTCGGCGCCATGCCGGAAGTCGCGGATCTCATCGCGGTCGCAATAGAGACGGCTGCCAAGGAGCTTCGCGCCGACGTGCTGGCCTGACGATCCGCCGGCTTGTCAGGCGGCGGCCGCCATCCGCTCGAAGCCTCGCGCCAGATCCGCCTTCAGGTCCTCGACATCCTCGAGGCCGATATGGATGCGCAGCGCCGGGCCCGGTTCCGTCCATGCCGTCGCGGTGCGATAGCTGCGCGGGTCGAACGGCAGGATCAGGCTCTCGTAGCCACCCCAGGAATAGCCCATTCCAAAGAATTCCAGGTGATCGACGAATGCCGCCAGGCCGGCTTCCGCAACAGGGTGCAGCACGAACCCGAATAGTCCAGAAGCGCCCTTGAAATCGCGTTTCCAGATGGCGTGACCGGGATCACTCTCGAGGCCCGGGTGCATGACGCGGGCAACTTCCGGCCGTTCGGCGAGCCAGCGTGCGACCGCGAGCCCGGCACTATGGTGGCGCTCGAGCCGCACATCGAGCGTGCGCAAGCCGCGCAGCGCCAGATAGGTTTCCTCAGAACCCGGGCAGAGCCCCATCGCCTCCTTGATGCGATCGACGTGGGACGCGGCGCGGTCGTTCGCGATGATGGCCCCCATCATCGCATCGGCATGGCCGACGATATACTTCGTTGCGGCATGAATCGATACGTCGACGCCATGCGCCAGCGGCTTGAAATAGAGCGGGCTTGCCCACGTATTATCCATCAGAAGGAACAAGCCGCGCTTGGCCGCGACCCCGGCGATGGCCGGTATGTCCTGGACTTCGAAAGTCTGGGAACCTGGGGATTCCGTGAAGATGAGACGCGTGTCGGGCCGCACCAGTTCGGCGATACCCGCGCCAGCGAGCGGATCGTAGTAGATCGTTTCGACACCGAGGGACTTGAGCGTCGTGTCGCAGAATTTGCGTGTCGGTTGGTAGACGGTATCGACCATCAGGATGCTGTCACCTGCGCGAACGAAGGCAAGCAACGCCGCCGCCACCGCCTGAAGTCCGGAGCAAGTGAGCGTGGTCATGGCGCCCCCCTCGAGCTTCGTCAGGGCCTCGCTCAGGGCATCGGTCGTCGGGGTTCCACGGCGGCCGTAGGTGTAGGGCTGACGGCGCGTCTTCAACCGCTCGAGAGTTGGAAACAACACGGTCGATCCACGGTAGACTGGCGGGTTGACGAATCCCTGCTGGGCGTCCGGATCGCGGCCAAGATGTACGACATCCGTTCTCCCGGAGGAGGATCGATCGTCGTCGGAGGGGGGGGCGGTCATGGCGGCAATCCGTCCATTGGCTGATGCGGTTGATCGAGGATAAAGCGGCCTGCAATACCGGCAAAGATGGAAGTCTCGGACGTGATGCACCAAGCGGCGGTGAAGGGGAGGAGCAACGCGCAATCTTGATGCGTATGCAAATGGTTTCGTCGGGGCCGGTCGCGTGGGGCCGTGTGACGCAACTCGGCGACGCGGTCAAGACCTTGACCATGGCGGCGCGAACCGCCATGCCTCACGGTGTATCTTTCGGAGCCGTGGTGGCCGTTCACGATGCAGCGCGATCCGCGCTCGTCGTCGGCCCCCGCCAGGACTGCCAATTGAAGTCGAGAATTCTGCCGTCATGTGGTTTTGCTTTACGCAACTCATTCGCCTTCCTACATTTGTCGCTGTCATGTTTGCCGCGATTGGAACCTCATCGGCGGCAACACTCGATGCGGTAACCTCGCGCGGCCAACTCGTCTGTGGCGTCAGTGCCGATCTGCCGGGTTTCGCGACCGAGGACCGCTACGGCGCCTGGTCGGGGATCGACGTCGAATTCTGTCGCGCGGTTGCGACGGCGGTGCTCGGCGATCCGTCCAAGGTTCGTTTCGAAGCGCTGACCGCGGCCGAGGGCTTCCGCTCGCTGCAATCGGGCATGGTCGATCTTCTTGCGCGGGGCACCGCCTGGACGCTCAGCCGGGACACCGAATTCAAGGTCCGCTTTGTCGATGTGCTGGTCTACGATGGCCAGGGGTTCATGGTGCCTCGCAATCATGGCGTGGCGAGCATCCTCGAACTCAGCGGGGCGTCGATATGCGTCGTATCGGACACGCGCGCCGCAGATACGGCCGCAACCTATTTCGGACGACAGCGCATGCGGGCGCAGTTCGTCACCTCGGAGAAATGGCAGGATCTCGTCGCCGCCTATGCTTCAGGCGGCTGCACCGCGCTTACGGGAGAGTTGACCATGCTCGCCGATGTGCGGCGAACGTTGGCCGATCCCACGGAGCACACGCTGTTGCCGGAACTGATCAGCAAGGAACCGATCGGTCCCGCCGTTCGCATCGGAGACGAACGCTGGTTCTCGATCGTGCGCTGGGTGCTGATGGCGCTGATCGAGGCCGAGGAACTGGACGTCTCGAGCGCCAACGTGTCTTCGAAGCTCGACAGTCCAATCGAGGACGTCCGCCGGCTTCTCGGCGTGCGTTCCGATCTCGGCGTCTCGCTCGGCCTGACCGCGGATTGGGCGCGGAACGTGATCGCCAAGGTTGGCAACTACGGCGAAATATACGACCGGACGCTAGGATTGAAGTCGCCACTTCAGCTGCCGCGCGGGCCAAACAACCTGTGGACGAGAGGCGGCCTCATGTACGCGGTTCCGCTGCGCTAAGGTTCCTTGTGGTGCCGGCATTCGAACGGGCGGACTGCTTGCGATTGGCCAGCGTCTGCCAGAACCAGAACCAGAACCAATTCATGTGCCGGAAGATGGGCGTGGCGGATCTTCAGTGTCTGCTCGATCGACACGCCGGCGCGACCGGAATTGGGGTCTGGTGAATGCGGTCGTGGCCAGCGGCGCGCGCCGATCGATGCGCCACGGCCACGTCGCGCGATGTTCGTCCGATCTCCGCCCAATTGAGCATCGCTGACGCCGCCGCTTCGAACACATAATGACATCGCAAGTGTGTAGGACGTGATTTGGCCGGACGAGTACGCTCGTTGGGAGGAGTTCGCGGCGCGGGGCGTGCCACCGCCAGCCGCCGAACCAGAATTGTGTGGGGGCAACTGACGGGGGGCGAACGTGCCGCCCCCTTCCGGAGTATCGAGCGATGCCGATGACGTCATTGATCTATCTGACCGGGGCGGCCGGTTGGGTGGCTATGTTGGTGCCGCTGGCGTTGCTGGTCGTTGCGATCGTCTATGCATGGCGTGGCAGAGGACCTCGGCGAGGAACTGGCTCGGACGAGAAACCCGTAGGAACGGCCGACGATGCCGCGCCCGCGAGTGCCAGGCCAAACGCGGACGCGCCCAAGGTCCAGGCTCACGCCCACGCCCACGCCAAGATCGAAACGGGGCAGCCAAGCGTGACGGCGCCTTCGACCTTCCACGGCACCGGCGGCCGCACAATACATGCGGATGCGGCCGGCGCGGAGACGACGACGGCCACCGCGGCAATTGTCGTTGCGGACGCGAAGCCACACGTTGCCGACGATGCCGCGGCGCCGCGCAAAGCAACGCAACGAGACGCCGTCGATAGTGCTCTCGCCACGAATGCCCAGCTGATGCAGATGGAGCGTGCGATTTCCGAAGCTGAGGCGCGCTTCGACGATGCTGCTGTCGCCAAGCTCAGTATTTCATTAGCGCAGGCACTGCAGCGGCGTGGCGACACGAGTAGGACGATCGCCACGCATCTGCGACGGGCCGTCGTGCTGTCGATGCGGATTGGCGAGGATCGACTGCATGCGCTTGCGCGGCTCGAACTGGGTGATCTGGCGGAGGCCGATGGAGATACGACGACGGCGTGCGAGCATTGGCAGATCGCTCGGCGGATCTATTGGAATGGCAATGAAAGCGAGCTACTCGCCGAGACAGACCGTCGGATGATGAATCTTGGCTGTCCGTCCGACTGGGTGCTGACCGACTTCTAATGTGGCGTCGCGCCAAGGTGGGCGGGCGGGGCCAGGACTTCCGAATGCGTACAAGGCATTTGAACGCGGGGCGTGTCGGACGGGCGGCGCGAACCCCAAGCGCTGACCCGGGATGCTCCTACGGCTTGATGACCTCGACCTCGGAGATGTCGCCATCGCGCACCGTGAACTGACGTCGGTAGACCTTCCCCTGCGAGCGCGCGATGACGAGATAGGTTCCGGGCGCCAGGATGTGCGTCGGCAGAGCGCCAATGCTCTTGCGCACCAGTCTGCCGTCCTCGGTCATGACGTTCCACGCCGTATCGGTCAATGCTTCGCCGCCCTGGCGCGTCACGAGCTTGAGAGTAACCCGCGCGGCCTGGTGCAATACGGTTGCCTCGGTCAATTTTCCGGCCTCGACGGTCACATCGCTGTCGACGATCGCGTTGGCGTCGCCGTATGTCGAGACGATGTGGTAGATGCCGGCATTGAGACGAATGATGACGCCGGGTTTGGCGCGTGAAATCACCGTGCTGCGGTTGCCGAGCTGATCGCGCTCGTCCGTCAGGATGTCGAAGTGGACCTTCGAGGCATCGATACCCGTCGAAGTGATCGCCGATGCCGGCTTGACGCGCAAACCACCGGCGTTGAGGACGAATGGCTCCGTTATCTCCACTCCGGGCGACACGGTTACCTTGCGCGTGATGTGCGCGCGCCCGAACGCCGCGTTGATCATGTAGTCTCCGGGCGCGAGCTTCACGGTGGGAGAGGCGTCGCGCAGGGTATTCACGAGTTTTCCCGGCACGCCGGGTGTCTTGCTTTCCTGGAAGACCCGCCAGACGAGATCCTGCTCGATTTTCTGGCCATCCGCCGTCAGCAACGCAACGAGCCGGACCTGCGAGAGTGTACTCGCTGCGGCGGCGTCACCGGCCACGGGCGTGCGCTCGATAACCGTCGTGCTCGATCCTCCAGGGGCGATGGTCGCCTGGGGGGGCGCGGTTTGGCTCGGCGACGAGTCCGTCTGCCAGCCCTGAGCGGCGGCGGGTCTCGGAAGAGCGGCAGTGGCGGCGAGCGCCAGGATGACCGCGATGGCGAGGCCCATGTTCGATCGCGGCGTCGACACTTTGGCTGCGTGTCGCCGCTGGCCAGGCTGCAATCGACTGGCCCGGACACGCCGTCCGGGCATGAGAAAGGGCACGGTGCGGGCTATCTCGGCGGGCAGCCAGCGGAGCGCGATGGGTCGAGATGTTTTGTCGTCGTTCATGGGCGTTGCACTTCAAGCGATATTGCGTTTGGGACAAGACGGGGATCAGGCGGATTGCAACGTGCGTCACCGGTGGGACCGGCGCGGCAAATGCCACGGCCGAAACGACGCCACCGAACGATGTCGGCCCCGTGCCAGGCGGCCGAGCCTGCCGTCGCGCTGCCAAGCATCCTACGCGAAGAAGCGACGAGATGCGGCATCACGATGGCGGACACGTCGCGACAGCCTGGGGATGACGGAAAAACCGCGCCGTCAGACGGCTTATTCAGCGAACGGGTTCACCGTCCTGCGCTCGCCCGGCGCCAGCGTCACCGCAACGTCACGCGTGACCGTTCCTGCAACGCAGCCGATCCGATAGGCGCCGGGCGCCAGCGTTGCCGTCGGACGGTTCGCAACCGTTCGCAACAAGACGTCGCCGCGGGCGGACCCCGCGCCGCTCGTCCGGCGTACTTCGCATAACGCGACGGGAGCGTTCCGCGTGTCGGTCGCAATCGTCAGTTCCGCGGTCGCGACGGCAAGCGTTACGGATTCGCGGCGACCGGCGACAATGTTCACGGTTCGCCTCTCGCTTATCGCAAAGCCGCCGCGCCTCAGTTCGACCACATAACCTCCCGGTCGCAGTTCGAATGGGCGCCCGAGAATGGGCCGTACGTCCGGTCCGAGGGCCGGCGCGGTGCCGACTGCTGCGAGTGAAACGGAAACCGTGCCGTCGTCCTCGAGCACGCGACCGTCGCGGGAAGCACTGATCAGCAGTGTTCCGCTCGCAAGCGGGAACGTTTCGCGCGTCACTTCACCACCGCGAACGGTGACGAGGCGTCGCACGCTCGCGCCGCCGGCCGCCGCTGTCACGTAGTAGACTCCGGTCGTCACGACGAAGGCCGGCGAAGGGTGTGCGCTGCGTGCGATCTCACGGCGTCCGCCGGGCTGCGTTGGATCGTCGACTTCGATGGCGAACGTCACGGCGCGCGCCGCGATCTCATCGCCCGACGATAGTTCGAGCCGCCCGGCATCGAGGAGCAGCGGGATCGAGGCTTCGCTCCCGGCGGCCACGTCAAATCGCGCTTCGGAGTTCGCAAGGCCGTATTCGGCGATGGCCCGATAACGGCCGACCGGCAGGATGGCTTCAATCGCCTTGCCGCGCGCGATCCACAGTGGTGCAGCGGTCGGTTGCGCGAGACCTTTTGATTGGCTGTCCGCAGCCGGAGCGGCGTCGCCACCCGTGAGCCGCTCGAGGCGGATCAGCGGTTCCTCCGCATCGCTCGCAAGCCGCTTCACACCGGTATCGAGGCGTGCGACGCCCGCGTCGAGGGACAGAGCGACGGTGGTGTCGCCGGCTTCGGCGATCTCGATCTCCGCGCTCGCCTCGATCAGGCCGACACGCGCGAGGACCCTGACTTTTCGCGGCGGCGACGCCACGATCAGCTTGGCGGTCGTTGCCTCGGAAATCGCCTTGCCGCTCGTCACGTCGAAGACCCGCCAGTGCAGCGGCACCGTGAGTTCCAACTTGCCGGGCGCGAGGACAGCGGTCGCAACCAGTCGGGGCGGCCCGGCAACGCGACGGGTGTTCTGCTTAGGTGCTTGCGAGACCTCTTCGCCGCCGCGGCGTCGGTCGTCCCGGATCGCGACCGAGTTGACGATGGCGGTGAGTGCGCGATCGATGCCGGCTGCGTCGGCGACGGTGAACGCGGTGCCGCCGGTCGCACGCGGCAGGCAGGAGATTGCCGTGGCCTCTGCACTGGCAAGGCCGAGCGAGACGATGTGAACCTTGAGCCGCGGATGGCTGGCTGCGAGCTTCGCGGCGGCGGCACATACATCCTCTCCGCAGTTGTCGAGCCCGTCGTGGATGACGATAACCGAGGCGGGTGCGCCTCGATCGAGGGACTCGGCCGCCGCCGTAACACCGGCCGTCAGCGGGCCCTTGCCGCGTGGATTGAACCGGTCGAGTGGCGCGGTGATCGCCGCGGCTTCGTTCTCAGCGAGCGGCACCAACCGGTCGATCGATCGGCATCCTGGACCGAACGAGGTGAGGCCTATGCGGTGTTGGCCGGCGAGTGCCGGCAGGATGCGGTCCAGGGCTTGCCGGGCGACGATGTGCTTTGCGAGCGGCTCGCTGCCGAGCGCGCCCCACATCGAGCCCGAGGCGTCCATCAGCACGATGATGTCGGCCGGCCGTGTCGCAGGCGTTGCCGGTTGCGCCGAGGCCGGGCCGGGTTGTGCCATCGCGTTGGGCGCCGTGGTGAGGAGGGCTGCGACGACAGCGACAATCGCGGCGAGACGGCGATGCAACTTGTTCATCTGCGGAAAAAACCTCAACGGTTCGGAATGAGACGCCCAGGTTGACGTTCGGTACTCGAGACTGCGCGACTGGAAATGGCGCGCGATATCCCCTGAAGAGCGGCACCGCCTCGCGCGGATCGCTGCGGCACGCTCCTTCGACGTCCGATTGTATCAGAAGACGAATTGCGATAGCGAGGCGGATGGGCGTCGTCGCCGCGCATCTGGTCGCCGATGTTGCGGACCTGCCCGGTTGCGACAGCAAGACGTCGGGCGATGGCCCACGTCCATTGGCCTCGGGACACCTGCAATGACCAACGTCACACTCGCGCTGCTCAAGGAGCGCCGCTCCGTCAAGCCCGACATGCTCGTGGAACCTGGTCCAACGCCGGACGAACTCGACATCCTGCTGACCATCGCCGCGAGGGTGCCGGACCACAAGAAACTCGAGCCCTGGCGCTTCATCGTGTTCGAGGGGGAAGCGCGTGCCAAGTTCGGCGACGTGCTGGCTGCGGCGTGCCTTGCCGAGGAACGCGATCCGCCAAGCGAGATCCGAATTGCGACCGAGCGCAATCGCTTCCTGCGCGCGCCGCTGGTCGTTGCGGTGATCTCGCATGTGACGGAATCGCGTGCCGCCCCCGAGTGGGAGCAGATCATGTCGGTGGGTGCGGCGACGATGAACTTATGTATCGCGGCGAACGCCATGGGTTTTGCGACGAGCTGGCTGACGGAATGGGCGGCCTATAGCCCGAAGGTGCGAGAGGGGCTGGGGCTTGCCGCCAACGAGCGGGTCGCGGGCTTCGTCTACATCGGCACGCCGCGGGAGCGGCTGCCGGATCGTCCGCGGCCCGACCTCGCGCGGATCGTCACGCGCTGGCCAGGGTAGGGGATGGGGCCGAACAGGCGCGCCAACAATGCGGCCCGCGATTTTCAGAAGCGGAACTGTTCGGCGATGATCCGCTCGTCGAGATCGTGTCCGGGATCATGCATCATGAACAGGTCGATCGCGTGCGCCTGCTCGATCTCGACACGGCTGACGTGTCGGCTCTCGAACTGATCGGCAACGGCACTTACGGGGCGCTTGTCGGGTTCGAGCACCGTGATCGTGATGCGCACGCGGTTTGACAACAGCGCGCCGCGCCAACGCCGGGGGCGGAACGGGCTGATAGGCGTAAGCGCCAGCAGCGGAGACGAGATTGGCAGGATCGGTCCGTCGGCCGACAGGTTGTAGGCCGTCGAACCAGCTGGCGTCGCGACCAGAACACCGTCGCAGATCAGTTCCCCGAGCCGGACCTTGTCATCGACCGCGATCTGCAACTTGGCCGCCTGGAAGCGTTCGCGGAAGACCGACACCTCGTTGATCGCCAGTGCCTTCATCGCTTTGCCCGCCCGGTCGAAAGCGATCATCGAGAGGGGATGGATGCGGCTTATCTCGGCGGCTTGCAAGCGCTCGCGCAGCTGTTCCTCGCGGTACTCGTTCATGAGGAAGCCGATGGAGCCGCGGTTCATGCCGTAGATCGGGATGGAATCGTTCATGAAGCGGTGCAGGGTCTGCAACATCAAGCCGTCACCACCGAGCGCGACGATGGCGTCGGCATCGCGCGGCTTGACGTTGCCGTAGCGATGCGAGAGGCGTTGCAACGCCGATTGCGCTTCTGCGACATCGCTGGCGACGAACGCGATCTTGTCGAACGACTTGCTGTGAAATGGCATTTTCTGTGATCAGTTCGGCAGGCGCCGGTTGCAGGTTCATGGAGGCTCGCCCAGATGGACGAAAACGACAAGCCGATACTCGTGTACACGACCTTTCCAGACCGTGATGTCGCCAATGCTGTCGCGAGAGCGCTCGTTGAAGACCGGCTCGCGGCGTGCGTCAACCTACTCGGCCCGATGACATCGGTCTATCGATGGGACGGCGCGATCGAGACGGCGACGGAGACTGTGGGCATCGTCAAGACGCGAGCGGGGCTGGCGGAAGCGGTGCAGGTGAGGATCCGCGGATTGCATCCCTATGCGAACCCGGCGCTGCTGGTTTTGCGCACCGATGGCGGCGCGGCGGAGTTTATCGATTGGATCGTTGCGGAGACGGACGGCGCGACACGTTCGCCGTGATTGGACTTGGCAGCGCGAGTGCGGCGAGCCGCTGAACCTGACGGCCGCTCGCGGGCATACACGAACAATGGTCTCGACCCAGGTTCCAAGGGATGGATTGCCGGCAAGCCGTCAGAACACCCCGCCGAGGCTCAACATGAGGTTGTGCTGCGGCGATCCACGGCGAACCCGGCCCTGGCTCGTCTTGACGTAGCCGCCGGAATTGTAGCGTCGTGACGATCCGGTTGACGGCCGCGCGATCGGGCTCGGCCGGACACGAGAAGCCCCGACACCGTCGTAGCGCTCACGATCGTAATCGCGGGCGCGATGGCGGCGCGAGCGCTCCGTCCCTTGCGGGCGTGCCGGGCTGGCGTCTGGCTCTTGCTGGATGGCCGAATTAATCTGGCGCGAACCGGCCGGCTCGTCTGCGGAATTCGAACCACTGCCAAGCGGCGGCAACACCGCGAGTGGTTGCGCTTCCGCTGGGATTGGTGCCCCCATGGCCATGCGGCCCGGAAGTACGGTTGGACGCGAAACAGTCGCTCGGCCAGCGACGTCACCCGGCCCAGCCGCGCCGTCGAGTCGGTTGTCGCGCCCGGACGTCGTCAGTGCTTCGGCGACCGAAATCACGCGTGTCCGACCCGCGGGCGAAGACCGCTCGGGAGGTGTGAAAGCCGTGACGACTTTCGGCAGGCGAGCGGTACGTCGGTCAACGAGAGTCGGGATCGGTACGGCATCGATATTGGCCAAATTGGCCGACGGGGTAATTCCAGTTGGTGCCATCGCGGGTGTGGTCGCCGCCGGCGTCGTGACGGTCGCCCACTTGGAAGCCGTCACAGCGGGGCGCTTTTCGGGGGCACGGACCATGAGAACGCTCGGTAGGCAACGCCCATCGCTCGACAGGCCCTGTCCCGCCGCGCAGCTGACCCCGCAGGCCTGATCGGCATGGCCCTGCACGAGCGAAAGCAGAACGTAATCCGGGTTGTCGGCAGGGAGTGTTGCGTTTACACGCTCGAGGAAACCGGCCATGGCGCGCTTGCTGCCCGGACCCCAGTCGCCATCGACATCGCCGGCATAGCAGCCGACGCGCTTCAACTCACGTTGGATATGGCGGGCCATCTCTACGCGCGCCACATAGTCTTGCGGCGTGAGGACACGGGGCGCTGTAGCCGCGACACCAGCTTCCGGGATGATCTGCGTCCGCCACTGAAGCGTGTCGCCAACCGCAGCCTGTCCACCAGCTTGGCCGCCAGCCTGTTCAATGGAGTGTCGCGACGGTGACGCGCCGACTACCGGCGTCCTAGCATCGGCACGCGAAGTGGTGGCAGCGACGCGGAAAAGGGGGGAACTCGGCGAAAATGAACGAGCGCCATCCTGGCCGCGTGCAGCGGCAAAGGCCGCGTCGTCGTTCCAGGCGCGCCGGAATTGTTCCTGCGACGATAGGGCCGACGACTGGGATTGGATCTCGACGAGGCTCGCCATGTGGTTCTGCCGGAGCAGCGCCGTTGGCGCGTAGGCATAAGACCCGACGAGGGCCGCCCCCATCAGAAAGACAAGAATGCTCAGGAACCGCATGGTGTCCACTCCTTCGCGGGCTGCCGGTCCGAGCGCGCGGAACGCGATTGCTCTGGACACGTCGGAACGCTGCCCAGAGGCGTCGCCCGATGGCAGGTGTCGCGCCGTTATGATGCAGAACCCCGGCGCCAAGCCAAATCCGAGCACGTCATAACGCGTTCAAGGCGCCCGGCGCACCATCTACCGGCCGTCCGTGCACCGTTTTATTCATGATATCGCAATCAGTGGTTGATGCAACAAGTAACGCGCCCATCGAAGCGTCGTGGCAGGAATGCCACGCGGCTCTTGGCATCGTCGCCACGTCAGGTCCCATACAAGGTCGCCGTGGCGTCCAATCGTGACGAGCACTGCGCGCGATATGCAACACTAGCGCTGGGGCCCCAGGGGACTCATGGCGACAAAATGTTGATGGGCTGCCGTTCGGCCTGTGGAGATCCGGTGCAGAAGTCGCTCTGGACTGTGGAGTACGTCCAACCGCGTAAGTGCCGGTACGCGATTTGTGTCACCGCCGATTTTTCTCCCTTGATTTATAGCGAACTGATTCTCTTAACAAATCGCAACGAATCGCATTAACTTTTGAAGTGAGGGGGCGTTTGTTTGCGTCAGACTTGTTATCCCCGCCCGAAATTCGGGGTTTGTGCACAGCCAATATCGAGCGGCGATTTGGTGTTGGAGCAAATACCGTTGCGTGGCGGAGACTCGGCTCTCGTATGCACCAATCATGGCCGTAGTCGTCATCTGCCGGCGTCCATTGGGGAATGGCACCGGAAGCTCACGGATGAGGCACTTCGGCAATCATGATGTTGTGTGCATGCAACGGTATAGCGTGAGAGCAGTGGCTTGATCCCTCCAGGCTCAACAAGACCGCAGGCCGGCCGTTCGAAAAGGGCCGGCTATCCGCACAAGGAGAGGGCAATCCTATGAGACATGCTCTAGGCGTGTTAGGAATTCTCGCAGCCGGGGTACTGCTTGCAGTCTCTGCCGCGATGAATTGGCGTTTCGGATTAAGTCTCGGAAAAACCGAGCTGGATGGACAAATTTACGGAGCGGCAAGCGCTGCCGCGGACTGCCTCAAGGCGCTCATTCCGTTCTTCTTGTTTGCTGCCATCCGAAACCGAATGTGGTCCCAGGCCGTGGCATCCGCGGTCGTGTGGGTCGTGGTGACGAGCTATTCGCTCACCTCGGCTTTCGGCCATGCGGCGCTCAACCGTTTCGATACGGCGAGCGCGCGCAAGGTTGAGGCGCAGTCCTACAAGGACCTGCGGGCCGATTTGCAGCGAGCTCAGGAACAGTTGTCCTGGGTGCCTCAGCACCGGCCGGCAGCGACGGTTCAGAGCGACATCGACGCGGTCAAGAACGATCGTGCGTGGGCCTGGACCGAGGGTTGCACGAAAACCAAAGGCAAGTACCAGCGCACTTATTGCGACAAGTACCACGCTCTTTCCGCCGAGTTCGGTTCCGCCGAACAGCGGTCGGCTCTCGAGGCTCGCATTGCCGCGACCCAAGGGAAGCTCGACAGCAAGGGTGGAAACGTGATGGCCGAGGCGGACCCGCAGGCTGCGGTGCTCGCCAAGATATCCGGCGTCGACGTCGACACCGTGCAGATGGCGCTGACGGCGTTCATCGCACTGTTGCTCGAGATCGGGTCCGGCTTCGGCATGTACATTGCCTTCAGCCAGTGGCGCATCGACGATCGTCTGGCACCGGCAGCGCCGCGAATGGCGCGGGCCCGTGAGACAGAACGCGTCAAGAGCGCTGCCATCGAAGCCCCCGTGTTCCAGGGGCTCACCAGCGACAGCATCGCGGACAAGCGTGTCCCCGAGGTTGCCACCGCCGCGGCAGCGGTAGCGGAGGTCGAGGCGCCAGCCGAGACAGCCGTCGCGATCGAACAGCCGCGTTCCGGCGCCAACGACAACAGGTCGGCGCCCGTCACCCAGCCGCAGAGGCTCATGGCTCCCGAAACGGACGTGGAGCGCTTCTACAAGGAGAGGATCGATACTCAGGATGGTTCAAGTCTGACTGCAACTGCACTTTACGAGGACTACTGTGCATGGTGTGAGGAGCAGGATAAGGAGCCCCTTGCATTGCCGACGTTCGGCCGAGAATTCGGTGAACTCGGTGTCCAGAAGGCCAAGATCGCAGGCAGAGTTCGGTACATCGGCATTGCGCTGAAGTCCGGAGCGGACCAGACGGAGGATAAGAACCTGCCGGCCTTGAGCTCGCAAGCCGCCTGACAAAGGCAACATGCAAGGGCCGCCGCGAGGCGGCCTTTCGCTTTTGAAGGTCATGAACAAGGGCGGCGCAAGCCGCCCTTTTTGCGTATTTGGGCGACATTGCGGGTTCAAAGCAGCGGCCCGCCTCGGTTGCGACAGTGCGGTGAGTAACGCGTTCGAGACTTGACGTCGGGTGTGCGATGGCCGAGGGCATTTGCGATGCCACTTGTGCGAGGATTTCGAACCGCAATGATTAATCGCGACGATGCCACGGCGATCATCGAATTGGTCAAGACGATGACTTTGACGCGAGATGAGTTTGCCAAGAGCCTCGCGGCCTTTGCCGGACGGCCCGTCGACATCGTCGATGGTGAAGCAGAGCTGCCCGCGGGCGATGCCGGACGGGTCGCCGTACGTTTCGTCGCCCTGCCGCCGCGGCGGCTCGGCGGACTGTTGTTGCTGCCACAGGCTCGCGTGACCGTCGTGCTGGATGGCCTCACCGAACCAGAAGCAGCCGCCTTTCTGAAACGCTTCGATCTCGCATTTCAGCGCGGCGGAGGTTGAGGGCTGAGGTTCGCGAGGAGTTGGTGGCAACACCAACGGCGAACTGTCGCCGCTCACCCCTGCAATCGAAGCCAACTGTGCTGCCCCCGGCATAAACGCCGCCGCTCGTGTTGCCTGCCCCGGGATTCCCCGCCCGCTCGGGCGCGGTTATGCAGCCGTGCCGGCGCGCCCCGCGATTTTGAGCGCGAACGCATAGGCGAGGGCCGTCTCCTTCAACGCTTCGAAACGTCCTGAGGCGCCGCCGTGCCCGGCATCCATGTTGGTCTTCAGCAGCACCAGATTATCGGACGTGTTGAGCTGACGCAGCTTCGCGATCCATTTCGCCGGCTCCCAATAGGTGACGCGTGGATCGGTCAGTCCGGCATGGGCATAGATGTGGGGATACGGCTTGGCCGCCACGTTGTCGTAGGGGCTGTAGCCGCGGATCGTCGCGAAGTCCTCGGCGCTGTCGATTGGATTACCCCACTCCGGCCACTCGGGTGGCGTCAGCGGCAAGTCCTTGTCGAGCATCGTGTTGAGAACGTCGACGAACGGCACGTCGGCGATGATGCCGAGAAAGAGATCGGGTTGCATGTTGGCGACGGCGCCCATCAGCATGCCGCCAGCCGAGCCGCCGTGCGCGACGATGGCGCCGCGACGCGTGAAGCCGGTCCGGGCGAGATGTTCTCCTGCCGCAAGGAAATCGCGGAACGTGTTGGTCTTCTTCTCGCGCTTGCCGTCCTTGTACCAGCGATAGCCTTTATCCTTGCCACCGCGGACATGGGCGACGGCGTAGATGAAGCCGCGATCGACGAGGGACAGCCGCGTGACGGAGAAGCTCGCCGGCATTGCGATGCCATAAGCCCCATAGCCATAGAGCAGCAACGGTGCACTGCCATCGAGCGGCGTCTCCCGGCGGTAGAGCAGGGAGATCGGCACATCTTCGCCGTCGGGTGCCTTCGCGAAGATGCGGCGGGTCACGTAGTCGGTCGCGTCGTGCCCGCTTGGGACCTCCTGGCGTTTGCGCAGCACGCGCTCGCGCGTTGCCATGTCGTAGTCGTAGACCTCGCTCGGTGTCGTCATCGAGGCGTACGTGAAGCGGACAAGCGAGGTGTCGTACTCGTAGCCCGATGACAGACCGAGGGAATAGGCTTCCTCGTCGAAGGAGATCGCGTGTTCCGCGCCCGTCGCGAGTTCGCGGATGACGATGCGCGGCAGCCCTCCCTCCCGCTCGAGGCGCGCCATGAAGCGCTTGAACACGACCATGTCGAGGATCAGGCAGCCGGGCCGGTGGGCTATCAGCTCCGTCCAGTTCTCGCGCGATGGCGCTGCGGCGGGAGCCGTGCAGATGCGGAAGTCCTCCGCTCCTCCCGAATTCGTCAGGACGTAGAGAAGACCGTCGTTCTCGTCGATGTCGTATTCCTCGCCCGTGTCGCGTTGGGCGACGAGGCGCGGGGCAGACGTCGGCGACGCTGCGTCGATAACGTAGGTCTCGTTCGTTTGGTGATCGCTCGTCACGATCAGGATCAGGGCATTGGATTGCGTCGACGAGACGTGAACGTAAAAGCCGGTGTCGCGTTCTTCGTAGACGAGTACGTCGTCGTCCTGCGAGGTGCCGACGCGATGACGGTAGACCTTGAGCGGGCGGTGATTGTCGTCATAGCGA
Source organism: Hyphomicrobiaceae bacterium (assembly GCA_020442185.1). GTDB lineage: Bacteria > Pseudomonadota > Alphaproteobacteria > Rhizobiales > Hyphomicrobiaceae > JAEUMD01. The sequence continues at coordinate 4,629 of JAGRKS010000104.1, read as the reverse complement.
ACATAGAAGAGCGTCTCTGAGTCCGCTGCCCACACGGCGTGGCCCTGGGCGTTGCTGATTTCATCCGCGAGATCAGCGCCGGTTGCAAGATCGCGGACGCGGATCGTGCAGAACTCCGAGCCCTTGTCATCGAAGCCATAGGCGAGGCGACGATGGTCGGGCGAATGTGTTGCCCCGGCAAATCCCCAGTAGGCCTTGCCGGCGGCCTCGTGATTGCCGTCGATGAGAAGGGTTTCAGGGCCGCCGCCGCGTGGACAGCGGCAGATGAGCGGATATTGTCCGCCGACCACGAAGCGCGAGTAATAGTCCCATGCGCCGTCTGGTGACGGGACGGAGCTGTCGTCCTCCTTGATGCGCGCCTTCATCTCGTCGAACAGCTGTTCCTGGAGTTCCTTGGTGTCAGCCATGACGCCGTCGGTGAAAGCATTCTCCGCCTCTAGGTAAGCGCGGATCTCGGGCGCCAGGACAGATGGATCGCGCATCACGTCCTGCCAGTTGTCCGCGCGCAGCCAGGCATAGTCGTCGACCAATTTGACGGCATGCCGGACGGTTTCCAGTGGACGCCGGATCGCGCTGGGCGGAGCACTCGCGGTGGGCGCAGGTGATGTCATGTCGGAACTCCCGGAGACGTGAACTGAGCGGAGAACGGGCGCGACGCTTCGTCGTGCCGTGGCGGGGTGCGCCGGTCGAAGGGTTGTGCGCGCGAGGCTTGTCTAAAGCCATTTGCGCCCGATCTGAACCGTTACCTGACGTCATCGGGTCCGTGGCCGACGGATTTGAGCCGGCCCCGGCACCCAGCCCGACGCCGCAGGCTGCAATGTTGTAACGCCGGAGTTCTTGTTCGGATCAGCTTGCAATCTCTGATTAGTCTCGCTCCGGCCTTAGTATTAATGCCACTTGTGCATCGTCGATTAGGGATACGACATCGTTTTTCTCTCGAACTGTTGACACCCAGGACGCATTGTTGTCCAAACTCAAGTCATGGAAGTTATTCTGCCGAGACTGGAAGTTTAACGGGCTTCAGATCCAAGTCTCCGGCGATGTATTTGACTGCATGTTGACCGGGCAAGCCTGCGTGGGTTGCACGCCAACGCTAGGCGGCCGCCGTTTGCCCGCGTGGCACGCCGACAAGGGAATGACGCATATGAGGGATGATCTGATCGAGAACGGCGAAGATCGCGAGCTCGTCGAGCTGACGGCCAAGATCGTCTCGGCCTACGTCAGCAACAACTCCATCGTCGCGACGGACCTGCCGCAGCTGATCAACGACACGCATGCCGCACTCATTCGGGCCACGGGCCGGCCCATCGAGCCGGAGCGTGACGAGCAGCGACCGAAGGTTTCCGTCAAGAAGTCGGTGATGCCGGACTACATCATCTGCCTCGAGGACGGGAAGAAGTTCAAATCCCTGAAACGGCATCTGCGGACCCATTACAACATGACGCCCGAGGAGTACCGGGAGAAATGGAACCTGCCGCACGATTACCCCATGGTGGCGCCCAACTACGCCCGCCAGCGGTCTGATCTCGCGAAAAAGATGGGCCTCGGTACGCGCCGCGATTGAGACGTGAGGTCTCTCGACATGGGCCGTCCCGCGCATTGGACGGCGACGTCGCCGCGATGGGGCATCACCGAGCCGGCGTGACGCTTTCGCCTGACACCTCGCGCGTCCGCGTCACGCGGCAGTCGCCGGGAAGCGGACAGGCAGCACGCCCTCGATCCTCGGCCGCGGTCGGTATCCGTCTCGAGCGACAGGCATCGATGCGTGCGGCAAGGCGAGCGACCTCCGCGCGATAAGCCGCGAGAAGCGCGGCGTGGCGTGCGAGATCATAGGTCCAATGCCCTCCAAGGCCCCGCCGACGCTCGGCCCGGAGCGCTCGCCGCAGCTTGCCGATCAATCTTGCATCGTCGGCACACGACCCACCACGGACTTCATCTGCCCAAACGGGTATCAATCCCGGCAAGTCGCGGTCGCGCTGATACGCAACCGAGGATGACGGCGTGCCGGCGGGGGAGCGCGTGGGCACGGCGGCCGACACGATTGCGGTGAGCGGTTTTGAGGGTTGGGTCATGTCTCATGTCCAGAGGCTTGCGCGTGGAGCGTGACACGAACGCAAACCGGCGGGGATTGCCCGCAGCGGGCAAAAAATGGCACGCGGTGCCGACCGCGGCCCGGGACCGTCGATGACGCACCTCAAGAAGCCTGATGCGTGCCGCTTCGACTTATCCCCACCGTTCACCCCGAAGTTATCTTGGTATCGATTTTGTAATTGCAGCGGCTAGACTTGCGTTACTGAGTTCGCATTCAAGTAGAAGTGGTATGTCAGCATGGTTCACCCCAACTACGTGTCCTCGGAACCGCACTCTATTATCGCTCGCCTGGACGGTGCAGGGCCGCCGATCGCCCACTCTTCTCAACAGATCAGTGCCATCGCCCGGCCGTCGTGCCGTGATGTCAAGCGAGCCGTCATCGAGCGGACCGTGGAGCAGGTCTTCGGTGTCGCGCACTGCGATCTGAGGCGTTCGACCCGCGGGCGCGCCAAAGTCGCGCGCGCTCGTCAAGTGGCCATGTATCTCGCTCACGTCGTTTGCGGCATGACACTGACCGATGTCGGACGCCTGTTCGATCGCGACCGCACGACCGTTTCGCACGCCTGCAGCGTCATCGAGGATGAACGCGACAACCAAGCGTTCGATCGCGTTCTTGAGTTGCTGGAGATGGCGGTGCTCGCACTTCTTCGCCCGCGTGCACTGCGCGACGGACTGGTGCCCGGGGCCATGGTGCAATGAGTGCGGCCCCACCGCTGGACGGCGGTACGACCGGCCGATCCATTCGCCGCCTGCTCGCGGCGCTGAGGCGGCCATCGGCCATGGCAATTGTCGAGACGTGCGAAAACGGCAACGTTGCCTCGGTGCGCGTCGTGCGTTCCGCCGCGGATACGGCCGACGTTCTGCACCGCATGACGGGCGATATCTGGGAACGTGCATCGAAAGCTGGTCTCGTCGAACAGGTCCCCGCGAGCGACACGTGGCGCTTGAGTGCGCGGGGGCTTCGGCTCGCCGACGCGTTGCCGGCCAAGGCCGCGGGCGGGGAGGCAGCCGATGGTCAGGCAGCGGAGAGCGCTGCATCGGGTGAGGCGACAGTGCTGCGCGGTGCGACTGGTGCACGCGCGGCGGAGACTGCGGGGGCGATACGTGCCGTTGCCAATATCGCGGAAAGCCCGCTGTCGTGGCTGCGTAGACGCCGCGACCGACACGGGGCGGCGCTGATCACGGATGCGCAGTTCGATGCTGGCGAGAAGCTGCGCGCCGATTTCGAAATCGCGGGACTGCAGCCGCGCGTCACTGTCAACTGGGATGCCATCGGGGCCGGACAATCGGGCAGCCGGGCACGCGGTGACGCCGGCCTGACGTTGAGCGAACGCGCGGCAGCCGCGAGGGCCCGCGTCAACCTCGCGCTGGCCGCCGTCGGTCCCGAATTGTCGGGGACGCTGGTCGACGTCTGCTGTCATCTGAAGGGGCTGGAGCAGCTCGAACGCGATGCGGGCTGGCCGCAAAGATCGGCCAAGATCGTTCTGCAGATCGCCTTGAATGCGCTAGCGCGCCATTACGGACTGGATCGCGCCGATGCGTCGCCGCATGCCGGCCGGGCGTCCGCGATACGCCATTGGGGTGCCGACGATTACAGGCCTGGCGGATAGCTTCTCAAGGCGACGTCTCGTCCCGATCGCAGAGCGCATCAGCTCGCAGCAGCGTCATCCGCGACCGCCGCAGCATCGGCCCGGATCCTGGCAACCATCGAGGCGAGCCCGTTGGAACGCTGCTGCGTCAAATGCTCGGCCAACCCAAGGCTCGCGAAGTGTTCCTCCGCGGGCGTCGTCAGGATGTCGCGTGCGGGCTTTCCGTCGTAGATGGCGAACAGGATCGCGATCAGACCTTTGACGATGTGGGCATCGCTGTCGCCTTCGAAGGTCAGCCGCGGGCCTGTGTCATCGGACGCTTCGGCGACGTGACTCGCAAGCCAGACCTGACTCGCGCATCCCCGCACCTTGTTGGTATCCGTCCGCAACTCTGGCGGCAACGGCGGGAGTTTGCGGCCGAGTTCGATGACGTAGCGGTAGCGATCTTCCCAGTCGTCGAGCAGATCGAAATCTTCGCGGATCTCATCGAGTGTCATGCGCAACCATCCCATCATCGCGCGCCATCGCGCCGGTTCGTTTCCTGCCAGATCGCGGCGCTTCATCCGAAGTCAGTGCACCGTGCGCCGCCTCGTCAGGGTGCGCCCGGTTCCGCCGTCGAGACATCGAGGCATCATGCCGTTGAGATAGGGTCTCGGCCCGTGCCATGGCAAGGACCTATTGAGCACGTCGACGAAGGGGAGGTGAGGGGAGAGCGTAGGTCGCCTTGTCGTCCAGAACGTTGGGCGTGCGGGCCGGCGTTGCATTCCCGATAGCGGCTAGGGCGCTCGTGAAGCTCTTATGGCTGAGTTCGGGCGAGGCTATGATCCGCGCACTAGTGTTGCGTCACGAACGCTTGGTCCCCGGTTGCTGCAAGGCGGGCTGCCAAGCGTTGGTGACAAAGGCAACACTAGAATCATGGAGTTGCTAGGCTGCGTACCCATAAAGGATT